>NZ_JBQYLI010000001.1:0-453962 GCF_052690465.1 Sunxiuqinia sp. A32 | reverse complement strand
TGCTGTCGGTGCAACAGAAACAGTAACACCACACTCCCCGGTAAGGTCCGGCAGACTGGCTACATCCGCAACAGGAGCTGTTGTGTCATCCACGATCACTGTTTGTGATTGGGTCGATGTGTTGCCATTCCCATCATCATACGTCCAGCTGATGCTGTATGTGCCCTGCGTGCTATAAGTTGTGGGATCTGTTGTCGTCCCGGTAATCGTGCCCTCGCAGTTGTCCGTTGCTGTCGGTGCAACAGAAACAGTAACACCACACTCCCCGGTAAGGTCCGGCAGACTGGCTACATCCGCAACAGGAGCCTCGCCATCTGATATATTATGCACAAACGTCGTATCATTATTTGAGAGATCTGGCTCATTTGAATTATTAGTAGTATAAACGCTGGCAACATCAGTCAATTCTGTAATACTGCTACTACAATCAGCAGTTACTTGAATCGTTCTTGTGATTGCTGCTCCTTCAGCCAAATCACCAATAGTCCAAGTTACCACACCGCCAGATTCACTTCCAGCATCGGAAGGGGTAACAGAGGAAAAAGTCAAACCAGAAGGAAGCGTATTTTCAACTACAACAGTAGTTGCATCGGCCATTCCAATATTACTGATAGTAAGAGTATAAGTATAACTTTCTCCAAAATTAACAGATGCAGGACCATCAATAATAATCTTTAAATCAGGAAGAAGAGTCACTAAAACTGTGGCCGATGTGGTATTATTATAGCTACTTCTATCTGTCTCAACTAGAGTGGCATTTAGATAATTGGTTACAGGAGTAACTATTTGTGTAAACTCACTTCGATCTTTTATCGTTAATTCATAAGTATATTCCTCAAATTCACCAGGTGCCAAAGTTCCGGCATTCCAATAAATTTCTCCTGGTGTGGTAGTATAATCGCCAGTACCTCCATCACTAATATCAGAATATATTTCATCAAAATCATCAATCAATTCAACACCAGTAGCTGTGTAATTACCTACATTTTCCACTCGAACTGTATATAATACGGCATCTCCTGGATACGCCTCATTCTTATCGGCAATCTTTGTGACTTGCAGATCTGGAGCGGAGTGAACAGTAGTTTCACAGGAAGCAGTTTCTGATCCAGGTTCAGTTTTTTGTGCATCTTCAAAATAACTTATTGTTGAATTATTAACTAAAATAGTACTATCTACAATATCCGTTTTAAGCTGAGCTACAATCTCAATTTTAACAGGAGCAGAACCAATATCTCCCAGATCCCAGATATTATCCGTACCAGCTCTGGTTGCAGGATCCGTGCTTATAATATGATCAATGTATAAAGGATCGTATGTATCTGTGACAACTGCACCATAGGCATTATCACCTGCATTTGAAATAAACAAATTATAAGATAAAACACCTCCAGCCTGAACTGGGTCAGGAGAATCAGTTTTATTAAAAGATATAGCAGGTCCCTGTGGATTTAAAATAAAAGTAGTAATGGTAGCAGGTCCGGCAATACAACCGGGAGAAGACGATTCATCCCAGGTGGAAGAAACCAGAATATCAGTATAATCATAGGTATTTGCCGGAGATTGATGAACGTATACCTGAACAAAGAATATATAATTGCTACCGGGGGCAATTGAAGGTGTAGTCCAACTTCCGGTTTCGCTGTTAATAGCCGAAACTGTATCCTGATTCTCATCTAAAATTACACGATATATAGTTCCACCTGTCTGATCATCCCCTGTACCTTCAAACACATCAACATCAAATTTATCAGTAATATTTCCATTGTTGGTCAGTACGTATTGAAAAATAGTATATGACCCTTTACTTGATTTTACAGCCCCATCTAATCCTGCTGGAGGTGTCACTCCACAAAACTGTAGGACGTCGGTAGAATATGAATCAGAGTAAGGATCAAAATCTACGCCATCTGAAATAGTAACGTTGGTAGTAACAATAGTTGAAGACTGAGTTGTTGGCATATAATAAGCACCAGGATCGGGCATACTAGAAACATTCGTTGATCCAAATCGTCCTGTTATAGTCAACAAATTCCTTCGTGCGGTCACATTTCCTAATTCAGGCTTCTCGTTTTTAGTCCAAGTTACTGTTTGAGTAGAACCTACAACTTCATGGATTCCGTCATCAGAAGAAGCTTCATACGTAAAATATGTTGTATCAGGAAGCTGAACAACTACTTCTGCATCTTGTGGATTTGTTCCAGCCTCGTTCCAAAATGTAATTGTGTATGATACCAGTTCTCCCGGAGTCGCCTCATCAGGCCCAACAATTTCAATATGCAAACCTGCAGGTTGCGCATAACTTGGTACTGCAATGACCATAAGTAATCCACATACTATTGCTATCTTGAAGAAATAGTATTTGAGCTGTCTCATATTCAATATATTTTTCATACAAATAATTTTTTATCAGTATCATTGATCAATTGAGAAAGTATCATCTTTGAAAATCTTGTATTATTATGATGATAATATGATGTAGAGTAAAACAAGCATACAACTGACAAATAATCAACGATGCTTATTCTCACCAATTTTATAAGAAAAACAATGGGAAAAACCTGACCGATAGGTTCCAAGTTAAAGAATCGATTAAACTTTGTATAAACTCTCCACAAACCAACTCCAATATTGATTTCTTTCACGTCCACAATTTGCTAGGTTAATTAAAACTTGAATTCTTTGATAATTTTGCGATCTAAAAACTTTGCATTTTCAGATAAATAGTCAACAAAAAAAACAAGTTGTTTCCCACAAGTTACGGTTTTCAGGTGATTCAAGGCAAGAACATGATATGAGTAATTACCGAATTCAGTACAAACTACATGATTGAGGTATCAAACAAATGTTCTCATTGAGCAAATGAGACATTTTGCTAAGAATTTAGAATGGATCAATACAGTGTGAAATACGTAATTTACGCACCAAAACGATGCATCTATTAGCCTAACTTACAGAAATGTAATATATTATCGAAACAATTTATTAGTCCGATATTATGAAATCATCAGAATCTTTTAAAACTGGAAAATTACGTCGAAACTTCATTAACGAGGCTTTATTTAACTTAGCAATTACAATTTCCTCATTGTTCCCGGAGGAAGCCATTTCACTGCCTTTTGCATCCACTATTTGGCTTCCTCCGCTATAGCGAATTCCATTGTTATCAACTCCAACTCTATTAACACCAGCAACAAAAGCCTGATTTTCGATTGCCCGTGCTTTTAGAAGTATATTCCAAACGGTTTGACGAGGGGCTGGCCAGTTAGCACAATTTATTAGAAGATCATAATCATTTTGGTTCCGACTAAATACGGGGAAACGTAAATCGTAACATACCTGAGGTAAAATTCTAAATCCACTAATTTCAAAAACCTTTCTTTTATTTCCTGCAGTAAAATGAAGATTTTCCTGTCCCATGGCAAACAAATGGCGCTTATCGTAGGAGTCAATTTTATCGTCGGCACCAATAAATACAAACCGATTGTAAAAGTTCTCGTTTTCTTTTATCATTAAACTCCCTGCCAGTGTAATATTCCTTGCTGAAGCCTGCTGTTTCATCCAGGATATAGTTTCCCCTTGCATACCTTCTGCAAATTGTTGGACCTGCATGCTAAAGCCAGTAGCAAACATCTCCGGTAAAACCACCAAATCGACATTCGCTTCAAGACTTCCGAAAAGCGATTCAAAATGCAATCGGTTTTTCTTTGGCTCTTCCCAAAAAAGATCGGTTTGGATCAGGGCAATATTTAAAGTGTCATTTATAGTCATTGGTCATTTATTGCATTTCAATTTCTTAGTGGCCACACTCTCATTTTCATTTTGAAATTTGGAACTGGCAACATGGTGTTTCATTCTTCGGCTGTAAAGAGTGCTGGATTTTTTCCAATCACGCCTCGCTCTCGATAATAAGCTTTCATACGCTTTATATCTTCTTGCGAATCATCGCTTAAATCCATTGTCTCGATCCATCCAACCTGTTTTCTTCCAAAGTCAAAAAAACCTAAATATACGGTTGCCCCGGTTGCTTTTGCAATCGTATGAAATCCTGCTTTCCACCGCTTATTCAACTGTCTGGTTCCTTCAGGCGTTATTGCCAAATGCATTACCTCCCGGCTGTTCATTTCATTTATGATTTGCTTAACTACCGAAGTTCCCTTGCTGCGATCAATAGGAATGGCTCCCATTTTTCTTAAAAAATATCCGAGTGGCCAAACGAAAAATTCCTTTTTGATGACAACATTAGCAACTCCTCCCACAGCAGTATAATACAGGTAGGAAATAACAAAATCCCACGCACTGGTATGAGGGACTCCAATAATAATAGCTTTTTTATGAGGCATTACACCATTGACGGCTTTCCACCCCCAAAGTTTCATTAGAAATTTACAAATCAACTTCATAAATTACCGCTTATTGTTTTTATTTCAAATGCATCTGCGCTAGCAAAATCTTTCAAATATTCAACAGCCATTTTAGTCGATTCTTCCAGACCTTCCATTCCACCATATGATACAATAATCATCAAAAAATGCTTCGTTTCCAGCGAAACGCCAGTTCGCTCAGAATCAGATGTTGACGTTCCAAAAGCTCCCTGGTCATCTCTAAATACGGGCATTCCTTCAATATTCAATTCGCCCCTTCCTAAGCCGATGTAAGGTTCACCAGCAACTCCAATTTCCAATTCAATACTACCCAAAATCTTGTCAACATCGTAACCACCAATTGAATATCCTGTTGAAATTGAAACAAGATTCAGCAAATCGACAACCGTATTTATTTGATAGAGCCCTTTTCCTGAAACTACCCTTCGTAATAATGCTTCTGCCGACAACCGGTATCGAGCCGGATCTTTCCCACAAGCTTTGTAGGCCTTTCTGGCAGATGCAATAGGTGGCATCTTGCTTATTTGTTCGGTTTTCAATTCGTTTGATAATTCATCACATTTTTTATTGATGAGTTGCCATAAATTGGAATTATTCTCCCTAACATCGACAGAACATTCTATGCAGGATAGGCTAATTTCGGGACAGGCTGTACAAATATTTTCACTTAATAAAATCGAGTTCATCTTTTTGGCTGATTTCATGCAAAATTATAAAACATTGAAGAGTAGACATTCTCCGAGCTCATAAAATTAATTACAGAAAGTTTAAATTTCATTTATTAATATACTCAGGATTGCACAGGATAGGCATATTAAGTGTTTTTTCTTAATTTGTTATCCTCTTAAAATGATAGTAAACAAACTTATGCAAAAACATCACTTTTTAGCTTTCGACCTTGGAGCATCCAGCGGAAGAGCAATCCTCGGAAGCCTCGAATCCAGCAAAATTACACTTACTGAAGTGCATCGTTTTGAAAATCAAATGCAATATATAAATGGCCATTTTTTCTGGAACGTATTCAGTTTATTTAACGAACTTAAAACCGGACTTAAAAAATGTGTTCAGGATCTTGGCATTCAACCAGATTCCATCGGTGTTGATACCTGGGGAGTCGATTTTGTTCATTTGAATAAAGAAGGAATGATTGCCTCATTACCTTTTGCGTACAGAGATTCAAGAACAGAAAGCAGCATGGACGACTTGTTTCAAATTATTTCAAAAGAGGAAGTTTATTTGAAAACGGGAATCCAGTTTATGCAATTTAATAGCTTGTTTCAACTTTACTCAATGGTAAAAGAAAAGGCATCAATCCTTGATGTGACTGATAAAATATTGTTTATGCCTGATGCTTTAAATTACCTTTTTTCAGGCGTTGCAAAAACTGAATTTTCCATAGCAAGTACCAGTCAAATGATTGTCCCCGGAAAAAATGAATGGCAACTTCCAATCATCGAAAAAGCGGGAATTCCAATGTCAATTCTAACAGAAATTGTTGATCCCGGAACAAAAATTGGTTTTATAAAAGATGATGTTGCAGAAGAAACCGGAAGTAACCCAGTTCCTGTTATTGCAGTTGCCGGGCATGATACAGCCTCTGCAATCGCTGCAGTACCGGCAAAAGGTAGAAACTATGCATACATCAGTTCTGGAACATGGTCGTTAATGGGCATCGAAAGTGATCAACCATTAATTTCAGAAAAAACGTTGGAAATGAATTACACCAATGAAGGTGGTGTTGAAGGTACTACCCGGTTCTTAAAGAACATCATGGGCATGTGGTTGATTCAAGAATGCCGCCGTGCATGGGAAGATGAAAAAAATTATACATGGGACGAAATGGTACAATTAGCGAAGACAGTTGATCCATTCAAATATTTGGTAAATCCGGATGATGCTTCTTTTCTAAATCCCGGGAATATGCCAAAAGCAATCGTTGAATTTTGCAAAAAAACAAATCAAGGAACTCCATCAACTCATGCCGAAATTATACGCTGTGTTTATGATAGTTTGGCTTTAAAGTATCGCTATACACTCGATCAAATAAAAACTGTGAGTGATCAACCCATTGAAAAAATACACATCATAGGTGGAGGTGCAAATAACCACTTTTTGAATCAGTTGACAGCAGACGCCACAGGGCTGGATGTTCTAGCAGGTCCAACAGAGGCAACAGCTACCGGCAATATACTATTACAGGCAAAAGCTATGGGAGCACTTCATTCACTAGATGAAATGCGGGAAGTGGTTCGAAATTCGTTTGAAGTGATAACCTTCACTCCTCAAAAAGAATTGAACTGGGAGAAAGCCTATTTGAATTTTGTGAATTTAGTTGAATAAAAATATCAGTACCTTTAAATAGTGGGAAAATTCCGGTCCTTTTTTGCCAAATAAACCTACAAACATGAAAAAATTCGTTTCACTAATTGCAGCTCTAATAATTGTTCTGGGTTCTTATGCACAACAAGTGTTTGTTGATAAAATCAATCCTGATCTTCTGATCAAACCATGGAATGCTAAATGGATTAACCATCCGACAACATCAGCAACTGATTATGGGGTCTTCAATTTTAGAAAAACATTTTCGTTAAACGAGGTTCCCGGAGAGTTTATCATTCATGTGTCAGCAGATAACCGCTACAAATTGTTTGTAAACGGAAAATTTGTTTGTCTGGGTCCCAGCCGTGGTGATCAGCTGCATTGGCGTTTTGAATCGGTTGATATTTCATCGTTCTTACAAAAAGGTGATAATTTAGTTGCAGCTGTTGTTTGGAACTATGCGGAACAAAAACCGTGGGCACAAATAAGTTATAAAACGGGATTCATACTACAAGGGAATTCATCTGCTGAATCCTTCATCAATACAAATGACAGTTGGAAAGTAGTAAAAAATGAAGCATTTTCTCCCAGTGGTGGAAAAACTTCTGGCGGCCAATTTATTGTTGTTGGTCCGTGTGACAGAATCGATGCATCACTCTACCCATGGAATTGGGAACAATTAGCTTTTGATGACTCAAACTGGAAAAATGCGAAAATCATTACCTGGGGACAGCCACGAGAAGCAGGTACCGGAATTGAATGGGGACTTGAACCTCGCCAAATACCTTTTATGGAATTGATTCCACAAGAATTCGCAAACATTCGAAGATCATCAAATATTGAAATCAGCGAAGATTTCCTAAGAGGTAATAACCCTATTACAATTAAGGCAAATCAACATTGTAGTTTTCTGTTAGACCAAAAAGTTTTAACAACAGCATATCCTAAACTATTAGTTTCCGGAGGAAAAGGAAGCGATATAAAATTAACCTATTCCGAAGCTTTGTTTGATGATAACAATCAAAAAGGGAATCGCAATGAGATTGAAGGGAAACATATAGATGGTTATAGTGACACTTTCATACCAGATGGCGCAGATAGTCGCTTATTCGAGCCTCTGTGGTTTCGCACATGGAGGTACGTTCTGGTAGAAATTAACACTTCATCGGAACCTTTAATTATAAACAAATTAACAAGTGAATTTACAGCCTACCCCCTCGAGGAAAATGCAGCCTTTATTTCTGATCAAACTGATTTAAGTAAGATCTGGGATGTAGGTTGGCACACTGCCAGACTTTGTGCAGGCGAAACCTACTTTGATTGCCCATATTACGAGCAATTGCAATATGTTGGGGATACTCGCATCCAAGCACTTGTTTCGCTCTATGTATCGGGTGACGACCGGCTCATACGAAATGCCATCCAATTGCTGGACAACTCAAGAATAAGCGAAGGACTGACAACCAGCAGATACCCAACTTCAATTCCTCAAGTAATTCCACCATTCTCCCTATACTGGGTAAATATGATTCATGACTACTGGATGCATCGGGACGATCCTGAATTTGTAATATCGTTTATGGATGGAATGGATCAGGTTCTAAATTGGTTTATTCAACGCGTTGACCCTGAAACAGGAATATTGGGCAGAATACCGTATTGGAACTTTGTAGATTGGGCAAACGAATGGTTTTGGGATGGTGAAAAAGCGGTGGGAGGAATTCCAAAAGGTGGCTATTATGGACAATCTTCCATACTTACCATGCATTTGGCATATACCGCAAAACATGCTGCGGAACTTCACCGGTACTTTGGCGAAAATAACATAGCACTTAAATATGAAAGAATAGCTTCTGATTTGTTAAAAGCAACTAAAGATCAATGTTGGGATGAGTCGAAAAATTACATAGCAGACACTCCTGAGAAAACTGATTTCAGCATGCATGCTCAAATTTTTGCAGTTCTCACTGACCTTATTTCGAAAGAAGAACAAGCTGATTTTGTTGAGCGATTTAAAGACGACAAAAGCTTAATACAGGCAACCATGTATTTCCGCTTTTATCTGACACGTTGTTTGCAAAAAACAAGCCTTGGAGATGAATACTTATCGACGCTAGGTTTATGGCATGAGATGCTGGCCAATGGTTTAACAACTTTTGCCGAAAAGCCTGACCCAACACGTTCTGATTGCCATGCATGGAGCGCTAGTCCTAATTATGATTTCCTTTCGTTGGTAGCTGGAATTCGACCTGCGGAGCCAGGTTTTAAATCAGTAGTAATTGAGCCTAACATGGGTGACCTCAAGAACATTGAAGGAAAAATGCCACATCCAAACGGGATGATAAACTTTAAACTCAAAAGAGTTGGCATAAATGGCATTAAAGGGACTATTGATTTACCTGGGACGCTGACAGGAACATTTCGTTGGAAAGGAAACGAAATTTCTTTAAAAAAGTCGACTATCATTGATCTTTAGCCGATTACCAGTACATTAATTATATTTTCAAGATCTGCTTTGAATTTAACATTCTTCCTATTAACTTCGGATTGCGGTTTGTGGTGATTCGATAATCCAGGGGATGTATTAAAGACAGATGCTAATATCCTGGAACAAAAATACTTTTACAGCTTTCATGGCCGTAATGGTCATTTTTTTATGCATAAAAAAAGTGGAGGCTGTTGGGTTTGAACCTGAAGGGTTCTCCTTTGATAACGACAAAATTGAAATTGAAGGAAGCCTTCGTCCTTTTACTTCTTCAATCGAAATTGAAGAACTAAATATGAGACGATTTCTGGTCAAGATATATTTGCATGCCCAGACTCCAAGTGCTCCCCCATCCTTTTCAGTAAAAATCAATTTTCCAAAAGACAATATCAATCAGCTTTGGAATTCACAGACATGGTCAAACAAATCGTACTTTACGATGCCATCATACGACCGGGCTGCAGCCAGTTTTGCTATTGTTTCCGGATTAACCATCAATGATCAGAATCAAATTACATTTACCTCCAGAGATAGGTATGAAAATCGGTTTATCAACACTTTTGTACAGGAAAAAGGAGACACGCTAGTATTTGGATTAGGTCTTTTTGAAGACAATCCGCCCATCTCGCAAATACAAGATTATGAAGTGCAGATTTTAGTAGATTTTCGGAACGTGCATTTCTCCAATGCCATCTATGAGGCTTCAAAGTGGAGATTGGCTGATAAATTTCAATCCATAACAACTGCAGTTGATACAAGTAAAGTTCCTGTATATTCGACTTGGTATCCGATGCATCGTAACATTCCACTTGAAAATATTTCACGGGAATTAGACTCGCTGTCAGCATTCAATTTCAAATCAATTTTAGTTGATGACGGTTGGCGATCCCTGGTAAAAATGAAGATAGATACGGTTTATAACTACGATGAAGAGAGCTTTGAAATCATGACAGATTTCAATCAAAAACGTAAAGATCTGGGATTGAAGCTTTACTTATGGTATTCCTTTCCATTTCTTGGTGGCAACCCGGCTGTTTCCGAAAAGTTTGAAGGTAAATACTTGCACTACAAAGCCCCCTTACAAAATTACGTATTAGATCCTCGTTACCCTGAAGTTCGAAAACACCTGATAAGTACATATGCCAATTTTTATAGCAATTGGATGTTCGACGGCTTTTGGTTCGATTTTCTGAGCAATTTTTACCCACCTGAAAATATATCTGTAAATGATGATTTAGGCAGAGATTATACAGATGTTGGTATCGCATTGGATAGCTTGACAAACGAACTGAACAAGCGCCTAAAAAGCATCAATCCTAATATTTTCATGGGAAATAAATTTGCTTCAGTAGGCCCAAACCGAAGCAATTACGAGAATTTTCTGGCAGGTTTTGTTGGTGTGAACAGTATTAAAATTGTTCGTGAGAAAATGGTCAACAATCGTTTACTCTATGGAAGCAAAACACCATTCCTTGAAATTATGGGAGTTCACCCAAGAGATAAAAGTATAGAAGTTGCCCGAAAGTTTCAAGCAATTATGTACGGAAATCCTTACTTGTCATTTTATATCACTACCATGCCAGAAGATAACAAACAGACAATCAGGTTTTGGTTAGAATATTGGAAGAAAAATTACGATGTTATTATGAAAGGTGATTTTGAGCCTATTAAAGTTGCCAGGCAATACCCCGCCATTCACGTTGAAAATAAAACCAAATCCATCTATACTTTATATGAAGATTATACACTTGCACTTCCGTACAGTATGACAAAAACATTGGATGTAATCAATTCAAAAGAATCCGAGCTTCTCAATTTTGTAATTAGTCAGCCAGGAATGGAATACAGCTACGAAATATATAATCATTTAGGGGCTATGACAGAAAAAGATATTTTAAAAACAAAACGCAAAAACACGGTAGAATTTTTGATTCCGTCAGGTGGTTTTATACGCTTCCTGTGATAAAATTACTTGTATTCAATTCGTGACAATTTGAAACCTAAATTTCATCTGTCGCAGGTCTGTAATGTCTTTTTAACCACCGGGCCAATCCGTCCAAGCCTGGAAACAGTACCCTCTCCGTAATATTTGCCTGATCCAACTTATCTCGAACTTCCCACTTCAATTCTTTTGGAATAATAATCCGTCGGAAAAGTTCTGGATGTTCTATGAGCCAGTCATCTAATATGGCCGTTGGATTGCTCATCACCGAGAAAAAGGCAAACTGGTTCACAATCCGTTGGTCAAGTGACGGAGGCTCGAAAAAAATAAGTTGGCTTTTTTCCAATTTATGATCCAAATCTGAAAGTGACATGATGTTTTCCTCCAGCATCTCAACGGTAAAAGCATTGCACTTTTCTTCAGAAAGCTGGCTCTTTAATGGCTCGCAAATCAAACGGTTTGCCCGAACAAAATCAACTTTCCAAATTACGCCATCAATATCAAACTTGTCCGTATTAGCCGTTGCAAAATGCATTGCAATAAATGGCGAATAAGTCCAATCTAACAGTCGGGTTGGTAAACCATGATGCTGAGCCATTACCAACGATCGCCAAAAGGATGCACTCAATTGAGCATCTTTCGAAATGGAGTATTTTCTAAAATTTCGAAGCATATGATACTCCAATTCAGGGCGCGAACCACAATTACGAATGTAACTACTCTTCAATTCATAACTTGAATCGGACAGTCCACGAAATGCATAATCCGAACGGTATCGACTCATTTGAGGTTTCCACGAATCATGATAAACTTCTTCGCAAAGTTCTTCCCACGATTCCACGACCTTATCATTTTGATATATTTCCTTGGAATTCATTTCTTTCAAAGTTGATGAAAAAATATCAAATCCAAATATGTTTTAAGCTATTTTTCCTGTTAAATAATATTTTCAAAAATGAATAGGCATGTCGCATGAATAAAGGATATTTGTATATTAGATTTTAATTTAACGACAACTTTATGAGTGCCTACCTTTTTGTTATCAGCCTTTGTGTAATAGTTATTGTATCATTCTTCTTTAACATGATCGCTAAGCGCACGAACATTCCAAGTGTGCTTATGTTGATTCTCCTTGGGCTAGGTATTCAACAGGTTTTAAACGTATACGGAATTACACCTCAATACTTTAACACCTTGGAAGTACTGGGAATAGTCGGGTTGATAATGATTGTTTTAGAGGCAGCTCTCGATCTGGAATTAAGAAAAGAAAAATGGCCAATAATATGGAAATCATTGGTAATTGCTTTTAGTTCACTATTATTTACCAGTTTGCTTATTGCATATATATTACAATTCTTTATTCAAAACATGGAATTCCTACCTGCATTGGTATATGCAATTCCTTTTTCCATTATGAGCAGTGCCATAATTATTCCAAGTGTGGCCAATCTAGGTAAAGACAAACGCGAATTCATGATTTATGAAAGCACTTTTTCGGATATACTGGGAATCATGTTTTTTTATTTTCTAATTGAAAATGTAAATGCTGCAGGTGTTGGCGAAGTTGCTCTTTTATTAAGTGGTAACATTATCATTACGCTTGTTATTTCTGTTGTGCTAAGTTATTTTTTAACGTATATAATTCAGTTCATAAAATCAGACGCTAAATTTTTCTTATTCCTTGCTGTATTGGTTCTATTATATGCCTCAGCGAAGTTGCTGCACCTTTCTTCATTACTCATCATTTTAATGTTTGGCTTGCTCCTGAGAAACCATAAGGTTCTGTTATTTGGCAAACTGAAAAGATTACTGAATGATGAATCCATTGATGCCCTGTTTGAGGATTTCAAGATGATCACCATTGAATCTTCCTTTTTGGTAAGAACATTTTTCTTCGTTGTTTTTGGAATCAGTCTGTCATTGTCCTCCCTTTTGAATTGGGAAGTTTGGACCATAAGCTTATTGTTTTTAACAGTAATATATGGAGTTAGATATTTTATGTTTTTAGGCGTCGAACGAAAAGATATTATTCCCCAGGTATTTCTTGCTCCTCGAGGTTTAGTCTCAGTACTCTTATTTTTTGCGATTCCTGAGGACTTCAAAGTACCGGAATTCGAAAGCGGTGCATTACTGGTTGTGATAATCGTCTCGAGTCTTGTTATGGCATTTTCTCTAATTGCAAATAAAACCGATGGTGCTGCCAACACTGAAAATCATAATATAGCGCAACCAGAAACAACCATAAAATAACAAAACTGCAAATTTTAAAAGCTAACTTATGAAACTAACATATTTTCTAATCCTACTATTATTTTCATGTGCATCAATGGCACAACGTCCAGCTTCTATTACAGATGAGGATGAAGTCCCTGCTTACCAATCGCCCGAACTACTAAAAAGTAAAACTGGGAAGAAGATAAAATCTGTTAAGAAATGGGAGAAAAGCAGAAGACCGGAAATACTCAAATTATTTACTCAGGAGATTTATGGTGAAATACCAGGAGAAATTGAAATCTCCAGCATACACGTTTTCGACGAAGACGAAAATGCCTTAGATGGAACGGCAATCAGAAAACAAGTTGAACTTTCCTTTGAAAAAAACGGACATAAAATCAGCTTTGATATTCTGATTTATTTGCCAAAATCTGAGCAGAAAGCCCCAATTTTTTTAGGACTTAATTTTTATGGGAACCACACCATTGACAAAGATCCCAATATACGATTAACAGAATCCTGGGCTCCAGACAATCCGTCTATCGGAATTATTCACAATCAAATTACCGAACAATCAAGAGGCGCCAGTTCCAATCGTTGGCCTGTAAAAAAGATATTAGAAGCAGGATATGGTCTAGCCACCATTTATTGTGGAGATATTGATCCAGACTGGAATGATTTTTCAAATGGAGTTCACCCACTTTTGTACAAAGAAGGTCAAATGAACCCTAGGGTGAATGAATGGGGAGCTATTTCTGCATGGTCATGGGGACTATCCAGAGCTCTGGATTACTTTGAAACTGATGAAGATATCGATGAAGAAAAAGTGGTTGTTGTGGGACACTCACGTTTGGGCAAGACTTCATTGTGGGCGGCAGCGCAAGATCAACGTTTTGCAATATGCGTTTCTAATGAATCTGGCTGCATGGGAGCAGCTTTATCAAGAAGACGATTTGGTGAAACGGTTGGACGAATTGCGTATACCTTTCCGTATTGGTTTTGCGATAACATTAAAAAATATGCTGGATTAGAAGGTGAAATGCCAGTTGATCAACACATGCTCCTCGCATTAATTGCACCAAGACCACTTTATGTTGCAAGTGCAAAAGAAGATTTATGGTCCGATCCAAAAGGGGAATTCCTTTCCGCACTTTATGCGTCTCCAGCTTATAAATTATATGATCTGGAAGGGCTACCTGCAACAGAAATGCCAGATATAGAACATCCCGTTATGGGATCAATTGGTTATCACATTCGAAACGGGAAACACAATTTGACCGATTATGACTGGGATCAGTTCATCAAGTTTGCAAATATGCATTTCATAAAAGCTCAGCCTTAAAATTGAATTTGAGGTCTCAAAGCACCGAAAAATACATCCGGAAAGCTCAAACTGTCTTAAAAAATGAATTCTTAACGCTATTCAAGTCTTCAAGATTACTGTTGTATGACAGATATTCCATGCCTATTTCTAATGAAATAATCAATTGGACTTGGTTCGGTCTCTATTATTTTAGCGCAAATCAGCAGGAAATTAAGCCGATAATAATACTAACGGAAGTAGAAGAAATGCGAAGCTAGTGGATCTATTTCAAGTTTTAAAAGAGCTAATATTAATGAGTTTGAATACTCCACCAAAAATTTGAAGCTGGGTTAGTCACCTTAAACTCACCACAACACCAGACACAACATGCTGAATACAAAGACAATACACTTCTATGAAATTCATAAAAAAAGCAGCAAATCAATGATTTGCCGCTTTTGCGGAGAGAGAGGGATTCGAACCCCCGGATCCGTGAAGATCAACGGTTTTCAAGACCGCCGCATTCGACCACTCTGCCATCTCTCCGTGATGTGGCGGCAAAAGTAGAGGATTTTTTTAAAAACCAAAAACTTTTACTGAAAAAAAACTTTCGATTACTAAAAAAAAAATAAGCCGCAAAGGTTGTTTTTTTGAATCATATTTTAGAATTTTATAAACTGTAAATTTAAAGCTTCGAAAATGCTTGATTTTACTGAGGTTTTAGAAAGTTTAAACTCGTTCTAAACAGTATTTAAAAATTAATATGTCAATAAACAAACAATTATAATCAGTTTATTTTTTAACCCTAAACATGTTTTCTTATGAACAAAGCTCAATTAATTGACGCCATCGCTGAAAAAGCTGGTCTTACTAAAGCAGATGCAAAAAAAGCACTGGATGCTTTCGTTGATTCAACAACTGACGCATTAAAAAATGGTGATCGTGTAGCATTGATCGGATTTGGATCTTTCTCTGTTGCTACTCGTAGTGCAAGAACTGGAAGAAACCCTCAATCGGGTGCTCCTATCGAGATTCCAGAAAAGAAAGTTGTTAAATTCAAGCCAGGTGCTGAATTAGCTGATACAATCTAGTAAGTATCCTGAGAAGAAATTTTGAAAGGGAAGCTATAAAAAAGCTTCCCTTTTCTATTTTTGTAGCTGCATTAATAAAAAACCCGGCTTATGAATACTGACCTGATTGAATATCTTTCGGACTTTGTTACGCCTGAACGATTGCAGTTATTCAACAACGTAATTGAAAATCGTACGCGATACCTTACTGTTGCTCTAGAAGACATTTTTCAACCACAAAATGCAAGCGCTGTATTAAGAACGTGCGACTGCTTTGGCATTCAGAATGTACATATCATAGAAAATCGAAATAAGTTTAGTGTTGACCGCGAGGTGGCGATGGGTGCTTCTAAATGGTTGAATCTGCACAAATACAACGAAAATGAGCAAAATAGTCTTGTAGCCATTCACGAATTAAAAAAACAAGGTTATCGAATTGTGGCCACCACACCACACGAAGGAGATACCAAGCTGGAAGAATTTGATCTTTCAAAAGGAAAAGCGGCCATTGTTTTTGGGACTGAATTAACCGGGATAACAGACATCATTAAAGAAGAAGCAGACGAATTCGTTAAAATTCCAATGTATGGCTTCACTGAAAGTTTCAATATTTCAGTATCTGCTGCCATCACCATGCATCATCTCACCCACCAGCTACGGTTTCACTCGGGTATTGAGTGGATGCTAAGTGAAAAAGAAAAACAGGAAGTAAAATTAGAATGGCTTCGTCGAACTATTAAAAGCTCTAAATTGTTAGAGAAACGATTTATTAAAAACAGAGAGACTAAATAAAGGTATGAATGTATTTGTAGAGAAATTTGCGGACCTCAAGATATTACGATATAAACTGGATGGATTTGAAAAGCTAAACCTCCAGCAAAAAAAATATATTTACTATTTAGCGTTAGCAGCCAAAAGCGGACGGGATATCCTTTGGGATCAAAACAACCGGTATAACCTGAAAATCCGCAAATTGCTTGAAACGGCACTAGCAACATACAAAGGAGACAAAACGTCGGAGCTGTTCCGAAACGTTCATTTATATTTAAAAAGAATTTGGTTCTCAAATGGGATCCACCACCATTACTCTACCGATAAAATCACCCCAAAATTCTCTGCATCCGAATTGAGAGAATTTCTGGATCAATCAAATATATCTTCTCTCCCATTCATTTCAGAGTTGGACGAGATTATTGAAGTTATCACCAACCCTGAAAAAGAAGCCAAACGAATTTCACTCGACAGTAATACCGATATATTGAAAGCTTCAGCAATGAATTATTATCAGGATATTTCGCAAGAAGAAGCTGAAACATTTTATGCTGAGAAAAGAAAAGCGGCTGGGGAAAAAGCCCCATCATTTGGCTTGAACTCTCAACTTATTAAAGAAAATGGTAAGCTAACTGAGCGAATATGGAAAGTTGGCGGCATGTATGGAGAGGCAATCTCTGAAATTATCTCGAATCTTGAAAAAGCAGTTACGTATGTTGAAAATGATTTGCAAAAAAAACTAATTGGCGAACTCATAGAATATTATCAAACTGGAGACCTTAAAAAGTTTGACGACTACTCTGTTTCCTGGGTAGAAGAGTTGGATGGCATGGTTGATTTTGTAAATGGATTTATCGAGATCTACGGGGATCCACTTGGGATAAAAGCAAGCTGGGAATCAATTGTTAACTATAAAGATATTGAAGGGACCAAACGTGCAGTAATTCTAGCAGATAACGCGAATTGGTTTGAGGCCAATTCACCAGTAAATGATGCTTTCAAAAAGAAAGAAGTTAAAGGTGTAAGCGCAAAAGTTATCAATGTAGCTATGCTTGGCGGCGACTGTCATCCATATACTCCAATTGGTATTAACTTACCAAATGCAGAATGGATTAGGGAGGAACATGGCTCAAAGTCCGTTACAATTGAAAACATTACAAAAGCATATTTTGAAGACTCCCTGGGAAATGGTATGCTGGAAGAATTCGCGGCATCAGAAGAAGAAATTAACAGAGCCCGCCAATATGGATATTTGGCTGGTAATCTGCATACTGATTTACACGAGTGTTTGGGGCATGGTTCAGGCAAAATGAATTCCGGAGTTAGTCCTGAAAATTTAAAGAATTATTACTCTACAATTGAAGAAACTCGTGCCGATCTATTTGCACTGTATTATATCGCTGATTCAAAGCTTTTGGAACTAGGGCTGGTTCCATCAGAAGAATCGGGGAAAGCAGCATTTGATTCCTATCTGAGAAATGGATTGATCACCCAACTTACAAGAATTGAACCGGGCAAAAATCTGGAAGAATCACACATGCGCAATAGGCAGCTCATCGCTAAATGGGCCTACGAACATGGCAAAAACGAAAATGTGGTTTCATTTGTCAAAAAAGATGATAAAACTTTTATTGAAATCAATGACTATCAGAAACTGCGGGATCTATTCGGAAAACTTCTTGCCGAAGTGCAAAGAATTAAATCAGAAGGAGACTTTATAGCCGCCAAAGAATTGGTTGAAAACTACGGAGTAAAAATTGACACTGCTACACACAATGAAGTATTGGAACGCTTTAAAAGGCTTGAGATTGCTCCTTATGCTGGGTTCCTGAACCCAGAACTCGAATTGGTTGAAAATGATTCAAGAGAAGTTATAGATGTTACCGTAAATTATGCAGATGATTTTACAACGCAAATGCTTGATTATTCCGATAGGTTTGGATATCTAATTTGAACTTTTAATTCAAACAATCAGAAAAATCTTTGACAATTCCCATGTTGATTTCTTTATGATCTTTTGTTTCCTGAAAACAAGGTAATGAAACGGTAAACGTACACCCTTTATTCTCGACACACTCGACGTTTATCTCACCATTTAATGCATTTATAAAATCCTTGCAAACGGACAAGCCAAGTCCGGTACTCTTCTCTCCCAGAGTTCCTTTTCGAATTTCTCTCTGATCAGTATCGAATAAAAGCTTGACCTGCTCTGGCGACATTCCAATTCCCGTGTCTGCTACATTTATTTCAACAATATTATCATTCATTTGATACGAAACGGCAACATTCCCATGTTCAGGAGTAAACTTAATGGCATTATTAATCAGGTTTCTCATAATGGTTTTTACCATATTTCTATCGGTCCACAACAAACAGTCTTCCGTTTCCTCAAAACTTAATTCTATGCTTTTTTCATTGCTGATGCTACTGTATATTTCCAGGCACTGTTCTACTATTTCTTTAATACTAACTCTTTCAAATTGAGGGTCTAAATCTTCTGATTGACTTTTAGCCCATGAAAGCAAATTGTCAGTTAACTCCAATACATAGTCATTATTTGTCTCCAGATCTTTTCCAACCCTCTTCAACTCCTCTAATTTATTATCTCGAAGATAAAAATCAATAAGGCGAGAAAAATTCCCAATTGAAATTAGTGGACTTCTTAGGTCATGGGCAATAATGCTGAAAAGCCTGTCACGTGTCTCAATTGCTTTTTGCAACTTTTTATTCTGATTGAATATTTGCTCACTTTGCGCAACAATACGTTTACTCTGTGCTTGTAGCAAACGATTTAACTTTCTGTTGCGATTTAATGCATACATAAAAAAGCCCAACACTCCCAATATAAAAATGGCAAAAATCAATAATGAATTCCGCTGGCTATGTTGAAGTTTAATTTCTTCTTCTTTAATTTGATTATCTTTCTGCAGAAGTGCAATTTGCCCGTTTTTCTTTTCTGTTTCATATTGCTTTTCCAACTCAAAGATCTTATCAGTCATCTCTGTTTGATACATACTATCTTTCAGAAAAGCCCATTTTTGGAAATACTCCAACTCTTTTCTCAACATTTCAGAATCAGATGTTTCATCGCCAAGACGCTCATAAATCAAATATAGATTTTTGTAATTCCCAAGAATTTTTCGTCTGTTATCAATTTGCCTAGCGATATCCAAGGCTTGGAAACTTAAACGTTCTGCTTCAGCATAATTTTCCATGTCGAGCTGGATGGCGGCTAAACTCCGGGTAGAATTTTCTATCCCATTAAAATCAGACATTTTCCGGTATTCAACCAGCGCACTATTAATGAAATTATCTGCCTTTTTATATTCTTGTAACCGAACATATACAACTCCAAGGTTATAACTTACCTTAGCTAAGTTCTCCGGATTGTCTGCGCTCTTGATAATCTCATATGCTTCTAACATATACTTTTCAGCACTACTATAATCCCTTTGTGATGCCTCAACTATTCCTAAGTTATTGTAAACCGAGAATTTTTGGACGACGTCTAACTGGAAAAAGTAATTGTCTAAAATATTCTGAAATATCTCTAACGCCTTACCATAATCTTTCATAAATCGGTGGGTAATAGCCAACCCATTCATGATGTCAAACCGCAAACTAAAATCATCAGAATCTTTCAACAACTTCTGGGCAATCATCAGGTTATCAATAGATTTATCAAACTGATATTTATTTTGAAATTGCTCGCCCAATTTAATTCGGGCCTTAATTTCATATATCCGATTTTGATTTATCATAGCCTGATCAACAACCCAACTTAAAATAGAAAAAGCTGAATCGGCTTTACTAATTTCAGCATAGGCATCAGCTAAAAACAATAAAGCTTCCCAATTAATCTCCTGCTGCTTATGTATTTTAGCTTCTCTACTTACTTGTTCACTAATAATAATTGTGCTGTCATAATTACGATGACTCAATTCTTTCAACAAATCAATCTGTTGTGCCAATCGAATTGAATCAACATCCTGAGAAAAAGCAGCATACCCACTCAACAAACACAAATATATCACGAATACTCTCTTCCACATAAAAGACAGAATATCAATAATAAACACTTAAAATACAAACAATTAACTAGAACCTATATAAAATATAATACCTACTGGGCATCATCAAAGTTCAAATCCGATTCCGCATTCTGTGCGTGTCCCAGATCTCCTTCCGGCAATATCTGTTCAACGATGCACTTGATTTTTGAATATGTTTCTGATTTGTCTAGATCAATTGCTACAACTGAAGAGAGAACTGGCAACTCCGGTCCATTTACCAACTGTGTTCTTGTTGAAACACTAATAATAACTCCCCAATATAATGCATCGGCAACCTCAATCTCTTGTTGTTCAATTTTCTCAATTGAATAATTTTTCGAAACAGCCAAAACCACTTCCAACAAGTAGCTTTCAATTGTTTTGCTTAAACTAAGGTAAGGCTTGAAGACTTTCATGAGACAATTTTTTTAAAATTTAGTCCCTGAAAGATACTAAAATTTTACTATTGTAAAGATGTTGTTAAATTAATACTGACGCAAACAAAAGCATCTTAAATACTGAATGGCAAACCATTGCAAATTAAAATACGATAAAACGGTTTTCTTTCTTACTGTAATTTATTTACAAAATAATAATAGCATACTACTAATAATCCCGGGGATCGTCCTCTACAATAGCGTAATGATAATTATCGTACCACTGTCCACGAATTGGCAGGATTTTTCGGCGCAGCCCTTCCCTTGTCATACCTGTTTTTTCCAAAACCCGGATTGATTTAATGTTTGAAGTCGCAACCCCAGCTTCAACCTTATGCAAGTCAAATTGTTCGAAGCCTGCCTTTATAAGGGTTTTTGCCACTTCTGTTGCATAACCTTTTCCCCACTGAGAAGGAATAAGCTTATAATATATTTCTCCCAGCCGGAATTTGTCACGAGATAGAAACATGCCAGCCATTCCAATAAATTCATTACTATCCTTGTTAACTATTTTCCAGGTATATGATTTTCGGTTCTCTTTACTTTGTTCCTCAATTGCGGGACCAATTAACTTTCTGGTTTCATCCATATTTTCAGGCAATCCCAGGGTGTTAAATTCATCCACTTCGGGCTGGGAATTTAAGCGATGAATATCAGCCAGATCATCCCATGAGATTTCTTCTAACAGCAGTCGATCCGATTCCAGATTCACAAATTCTATCTTTCTCTTATCCTCCATGAAACTCAATTTTTCCTACAAATTACGAATTTACATTTAAGTGGTTCCTGATCATCCATGAATTTTATCGGTTCGTCAATATTTTGATAGTAGATCAGTCCGAACTTACTAAACTCTTTTTCAATACTTTCATCATCGTAAAAAAAGACTTTTAATCCAGTTGATAATTTAAATCGGTTTTTACTCAACCATTTTCCAGTTCCAAACATTTCTGACTCAATGGAAATTACAGTAAAAACCATCATTCCGCCATCTGCCAATTGATTAACACAGTTTATTAAAAATTCATTTCGCTCTCTTTTATTAAGCAAGTGGATTAAAGCATAACAAAATATTCCATCATACATTTTGCTATCAAATGGCATTTCCAGAACCGACCCATGATATATCTGACCAGAAAAGCTGCTCTGACGTGCAATTTCGATTGCTGATTTCGATATTTCAATGCCAGTAACGCAAAAGTCATTTTCTTCAAAAACCAATGCATTTCTTCCATACCCAAATCCGGGAACCAATATATTTTGTGAGTTATTTTTTCGAAACAAGTCCAGCGCAAGTATCGCAGAATCTGAGGGTTCAAATTTCCACAATGCTCCTTCATTTTTAAATTTTGATTCCCAATATTCGCTCATATAACTCACAAGTTAGTGGTCAGTTCAAAGTCCTCTTTCAAATTTTTTAGTTCCCAAACAAATATATTAACCCGCTTCTTTCCGTTTTTAATGATTGGAATTATTAATGGCTTTGATACCTTCTCAAAATGATTTTCCAATTCTTTATCAGGCGCAGTAAAATAGGCGGATGTCGTAACATAAAGCACATCAGTCCCAACAGTTAGAGGCCCTCTTCTTTTGTTTATTTTTAAGTAAAGATGCTGGTTATTTCTTTCACCATAAACAAACAGTTTCTTTTCGTGTGGCATGGCAAAATAATAATCCAAATGACTTGCCGGAAACCATTTATGAGTAAGTATTACATAATCAGCTGAAATATTCTTATTCTCAATTTCCCGATCAATTACCTGATTCAATTCATCGGCTATTTCATCCCAAAATCCGATATCAACTGTGAAGTCTCCTTTCCCCACCCGATCATTTGACACTTTTTCACTTCCGGTTAAAAAACCATAATTGATTTGAATAAGTGAAAAAACAATCAGAACAACAACTAAGGAGTGTCCGTAAATCATCACACGCTTCAATGTTTTTCTTTCAAAAACCAATCCCGTGGTACTGAAAACATACGATGCAATTAACACTAATCCAAAATAGGATGGGCCACTCCAATGAGGCAAGGTTCTATTGAAAAAGGACATCCCCAGAGTGGTGATTATTAAAGGCAAGCTAATACATAACAAGAAAGCAACATTGCGATTTAGCAATGCTTTTCGTTGCCTGTATAAAATGATCAAACTAACAACAATCAGATAAAAATTAAACGGATTGTTGTAAAAAATCTGACCAAAGAATTCTGGAAAAAAATATTTAATAGTTGGAATCAATGAATCATTACCAACCCTACTTGCATGATATGCAATTCCTGAATATTCGCTAGTCAAATTCCAATAAATTACCGGGGAGAAAACCAATATGCTAATGACTCCGGAAAGCCACATATATGGATTCAGAAATTCCTTTCGATTAAACATCAACAGATAAACGAAAACCCCAGCCCATAAATAAATTGCATGGTATTTCGACAATATGGCAAATCCGACTGCCAGTCCAAATAACAATAAATAACCTTTACCCTCTCTAATTAAATAGCTAAGAAAAAACAGTATGGATAACAACCAAAAAGTACTTTGAGGTGTGTCGGGCAATACAAAAGCTCCAACAATTATAGAACTATAAAATGAAGCAGATAAGAGAATAGCTGCCACTAATCCGGTTGTACGGTCTTTTAGCAGTTTTCCGATTTGGTAAACCAGAAACAGATTTACTGATCCCAATATTAATGCTCCAAAACGAACAAAAAAGTCATTGTAAATTAATGTCAAATTAAAGGTGGAAAGGCGAATCAATATTCCAACCATTGGTGGATGATCGAAATAACTCCAATCGGGAAATAACGCGTACAGCGTATAATAAACTTCATCGTTTCCTAAATTGGTAGCGAATAAAACAATCAGGCGCAAAAAAAAATTAACTCCCAATAACCACCAAATACTGCTTTTCTTCTGTAAAAACTGATTCATTATCACGAAATATCATATTTATTACAATAATATCAATAATACACGGCATTTTCTAATGGAGCATATAAAGACCAACTGATTTGATATTTGTATTTTTTCCTGGACATGATAGAGATATCCGATGAAAAATAACATTCTCCCAAATAAATAAAATGGCTGGTAGTTTCACCTTCTAAATTTTTCATGAACAAGCCTGTGTTTATCCTGTTTATGTAGCAAAATCTATTTTAGATGAGTGAGATTAAAGAACAAAGGGAACGTTTACCGCGTTGGATGAAATCACCTTTACCCAATGGAGAAAACTATTCGAAAGTAAAGAGATTAATTTCGGAGCATAAATTAAATACGATTTGCACCAGCGGAAATTGTCCGAATAAAGGAGAATGCTGGAATGCCGGAACTGCCAGTTTTATGATTTTAGGAGATAAATGTACGCGAAACTGTCGCTTTTGCTATGTTAAGAATTTAATTCCTGATCCTGTTGACTGGGAGGAGCCAAAACGCCTTGCAGAAACCATTCAAACACTTGGATTAAAGCATTGTGTAATCACATCAGTTGATCGGGATGACCTGGAAGATGGTGGTGCCCGTTTTTGGGCCTTGACCATTAAAACCATCAAAGAGTTAAATCCGCAGACAACCATCGAAACCTTGATTCCGGATTTTCATGCAAAAAAGGAATTGGTGCAACAAGTAATTGATGCAAAACCCGAGGTCATTTCCCACAATCTGGAAACCGTGCGAAGACTTACTCCGAAAATTAGAAGTACAGCTCGCTATGACCGTAGCTTGAAAGTTATTTCGTACATCGCAGAATCAGGTATTGTGCCGAAATCAGGAATCATGCTGGGACTTGGAGAAAAACCGGAAGAAGTTATTGAAGCAATGGATGATTTAAAAAATGCAGGATGTAAAGTGCTTACACTTGGACAATATCTTCAACCCGATCCACATTTAATGAAGGTTGTAGAATACATCACACCCGAACAATTTGAAACATATAGAAAAGAAGCCTACAAACGTGGATTCAGATATGTTGAAAGCAGCCCATTGGTTCGCTCTTCCTATCATGCAGAACGCCACGTACAAGCTTGAAAAACTACTAACATGCACAAACAAATTCATCAGGTTATAAACCTGGAACACCTAACCCCGGAAACATTTATTATTCACCTAACTCGCAATAATTTTGATTTTGAACCAGGTCAATATGTTGTTTTACGTAATCCTGACAGTGGTGAAGGAAGGGAATACTCTATTTACAGTTCAGTGAATGATGAGAAACTTTCTTTTTTGGTAAGAGAAGTCGAAGGAGGTGATTTTAGCAGGTATCTACGACATTTGAAACCGGGAAGTTCTTTACAAGTAGAAGGTCCCAGAGGATTTTTCATACTAGACGAAAGTAATAAAAATGGGCATCCGGCCTTATTCATTGCCACAGGAACGGGAATATCACCTTTTCATTCATATGTAAAAAGTTATTCAAATCTAAATTACCAGGTATTGCACGGAGTTCATTTTGCAGATGAAGCATATGGTCGTCAAGCGTTCAATAAAGACAGTTTTTGCTTGTGTACTTCAAGAATGGAAGATGGGGACTATTTTGGACGTGTCAGCTCCTATTTAAAGGAAAATCCGATCGAAGACCAGACGATTTGCTATTTGTGTGGAAATTCAGACATGATTGAGGAGGTCACGACTATATTGGAAAATGAAGGAGTACCTCCCGAGAATATACGTACCGAAGTTTTTTTCTGAAATAAAAAAGGACATCCAAAATTGAATGTCCTTTTTACTTGAGCGGGAGACGAGATTCAAACTCGCGACCCTTAGCTTGGAAGGCTAATGCTCTATCAGCTGAGCTACTCCCGCAACTTGAACCAAAATCCAAACAACAAATAACAAAACCCAAAAATTGGAATTTGATAAATGGGATTTGAATTTTCAGTGGTGGGGAGAGCAGGATTCGAACCTACGAAGGCGTGCGCCAGCAGATTTACAGTCTGCCCCAGTTGGCCACTTTGGTATCTCCCCAAAACTTATCAATATTTTTAGAACTTTATGAGCCGAATCTCAGATTCGAACTGAGGACCCCGAGATTACAAATCACGTGCTCTGGCCAACTGAGCTAATTCGGCAAAAATTTCAAAAAGGTGGGTAAGCTACCTGTGTCGCACCGCTACAACCGCCTACCCTTGCTGCCTTCCGACCCTGGGGGGATTCAGCGGGAGCTGGTCGCACAGGACTTACCCGGCGACAAAAGTAGAAAATTTTGATTTGCCTGCAAACGAAAACTGCAGACACAAGCATTTTTTTTTTCGTCAGAATGACTAACCAATTAAACTTCAACAAAATATTTAAATACTTTTTTTTCATTTTTTTTATTTCACCCCAGAAAAAGTCCTCTACTATAACTTCACTCAGAAAATTCCGATATATTTGCTATACATATCTACAAAAACTTAAATTATGGAACAAAAGTCAACTTCAATGCTCAAACCTGCAATGAATGCCGGAATCATTCTTGCAATTGTATCCATCCTTTTTTCTGTTATTGTTTGGATCACCAAGCTAATTGAAAACATGGGGATCTTTGGAAGTTTCGTCATTATGCTGGTATCGCTGGTTATCACTGTAGTTCTGCTTATCGTTTTCACAAAAAGATACAGAGATATCAACTTGGGCGGACAAATAACCTTCAAAGATGCGTTTCTATTTGGATTATTCATTGTTGTCTTGAGTACAGTTATTACCTCTCTCTACAATTATATTTTCCACAACTTTATCGATCCCGGATACCAGGAGCGCGTCATGACAAGCATGCAAGACAAAGTTTATCAAATGATGTCTAGCAAGGGTGTTCCAGAAGCACAAATTGAAGAGACACTTAACCAAATGGCTGCTCAAGAAAAACCAACTCCACTTCAATTATTACGGCAAAGTGTTATCTTTGGCCTCATTGGAGGAAGCATCATGTCTTTAATCAGTTCTGCAATTATAAAAAAGAACATCAATAATGAAGATGCTTTTGACGAAGCAATGGAAGAAGTAAAATCTGAAGAATAATATCAATTATGGATATTTCCGTCGTTATTCCTTTACTAAATGAGG
Organism: Sunxiuqinia sp. A32; assembly: GCF_052690465.1. Taxonomy (NCBI): domain Bacteria; kingdom Pseudomonadati; phylum Bacteroidota; class Bacteroidia; order Marinilabiliales; family Prolixibacteraceae; genus Sunxiuqinia; species Sunxiuqinia sp. A32. The sequence continues at coordinate 426,937 of NZ_JBQYLI010000001.1, read as the reverse complement.
AAGAATCAATTCCTGAATTAGTCTCATGGATCAGGACGGTCATGAATAAGCATGGTTTCAGCTATGAAATCATGCTTATTGATGATGGCAGCACTGATAACTCATGGCAAATAATTGAATCACTTTCGAAAGAAGACAGTTCTGTAAAGGGAATTAAATTCAGACGGAATTATGGAAAATCGGCTGCCCTATATGTTGGTTTTGCAGAAACAGAAGGGGAAGTTGTAATTACGATGGATGCAGATCTTCAGGATAATCCTGAAGAAATTCCTGAATTATACCAAATGATCGTCGATGAAAAATATGATCTGGTTTCAGGATGGAAGAAAAAAAGATACGACCCAATTCTATCAAAGAACATTCCTTCCAAATTTTATAATTGGATTGCCCGTCGGTCAACCAGAATTAAAATTCACGACTTCAACTGTGGATTGAAAGCCTATCGCAAACAAGTAATCAAAAGCATTGAAGTGTACGGTGAGATGCACCGGTATATTCCAATTTTAGCAAAATGGGCCGGATTCAAGAAGATTGGCGAAAAAGTAGTTCAACATCAGGAACGCAAATATGGAGTCACCAAATTTGGTATTGAGCGTTTTATTCGCGGACCACTTGATTTATTGTCAGTAATATTTATTTCCAGATTTGGAAAGCGTCCCATGCACTTTTTCGGCATTTTGGGTTCTATTATGTTTTTTGCAGGTTTGCTTGCTGCAGCTTGGGTTGGTATTAACAAAGTTATCTCAGTCTACCAGCATATTGCTGCTCCAAGAGTAACTGAAAGCCCTTATTTCTATTTAGCACTAACTGCAATGATTATTGGTAGTCAGCTTTTTCTGGCTGGTTTCATTGGAGAACTGGTAAGTAGAAACTCCAGTGAACGAAATAAATACCAAATCGAAAAAAAGACGTTGTAACAGCTACCTTAGATAACTCCAAAAGATTCAATTGATCACGAAAATAACTTCGTTGATCGAAAAAAATTGTTGCTTGTAAACATTCATGATAATTTTCGTGTAATCTTTTCACTCATTAAACGTCTGAATAGTATATCAAATACCAAATTCATGAAAAATATCGTCTATTTTATTTTTGCGCTTTTCCTTTTTGCATCCTGTAACAATGATCCTGCAGTTGATGCAGCATTTTCAAAATACAGTGGTCATAACGGCATCATATCAATAACAGTTCCCGGTTTTTTAATTCGAACAGCAGTCGCTTTTGGTGATTTAGAGCCTGCAGAAAAAGAACTTCTACAAAACATTGATAAAGTAAAAGTACTGGCTGTCGATGATGAATTCGCCTACCCGGATGTCAATTTTTATAACGAATTCAATCGTTTAATTGACGATAATTCCTACACGGAATTAATGACCGTGAAAGAAGATGGAAACAATGTTAAAATAATGGCACAAATGGCTGATGATGAAGAAATCAGGAATTTGATTATTATGGTAGGTGGTGAAAATAATGCATTGGTTTTTATAAAAGGCGAATTTACAATTGACCAAATCGCAAGAGTTACCAATCAATATAATGATGGCAGAAGTATTACCAGTCTTGTTCGATTTAATTAAAGAAAAATAAGTCCCAATATATAGACGACAACAAAAGAAATAATTCCCTGAATAAGAGTCGCTAGTGTATGCGTTCGGTATCCTGTTTTTACATCCATTTTGCTGAATTGCGTAACTACCCAGAAGAAACTGTCATTGGCATGAGACACAGTCATTGCACCTGCCCCAATAGCCATAACTGTTAAAGCTTTCCCGACATCAGAATCAAGGCCCAAACTTGAGAGAAGAGGAAACACCAACGCTGACGTTGCAACCAAAGAAACAGTCGAAGAACCTTGAGCAGTTTTCAATGCCGCTGCAATAATGAATGGCAGCAAAAGTCCCATTTCATAACCGGAAAGAACCTCTCCCAGATAGTCGCCAATATGAGTCGCTTTTAACATGGCGCCAAATGCCCCGCCCGCACCAGTAATAACCAATATTGAAGCAGAAGACTGAATTCCTTCTCCAATCCAACTGCTGAGCTTTTTAATATCCATACGTGGAAGTAGTGGAAAAGAGGTAAAAAGTCCAATCAATAACGCATTCACCGGATTCCCAAGAAAATCAACCAGTTGAGTGAATATATTCACCGATTCTGAAGCAACCAACAATACGATCGATCTCAATGCAATCAGTACGATGGGCAAAATAATAGGTAAAACAGAAAGTGTGGCTGAAGGTAATTTTTGAAAAGCATCATCAACAATATCCATTTTCAATTCAATGTCTTCTTCTGTTTGGTAATGTTTGCCAACAAATAACGACCATAAATATCCACCCAACATTGCAACCATTGAAACAAGTAAACCAAATAAGATGACCAATCCCAGTTGCTTATCAATTCCCAAATTTCCAGCAGCGGCAACCGGCCCTGGCGTTGGAGGCACAAAGGTGTGTGTTGCATACAAACCCGTAGCCAGCGCAATTGTCATTGCAACTGCCGACTTTCCGGTTTTCCGAACCAATGATCTTTTTAGAGACGACAAAATCACAAATGCAGAATCGCAAAACACAGGGATTGATACAATGTAACCGATGATTCCCATTGCTAAAGTCGGATATTTTTTCCCAACAAGCTTGACGGTTAAATCTGCTAATCGAATTGCCGCGCCAGACTTTTCAAGAATTGTTCCGATGATAGTTCCCAAAACAATCACAATACCAATATAAGCGAGTATTTGTCCAAAGCCACCAGTAATTGTTTGAGTGATTTCGCCTGATGGCATTCCTGCTATGAATCCGACGATGAAACACGCCAGTAATAAAACGACAAAAGGGTGCATTTTTAACTTTGCTGTACCAACGATAATAAACAGTACAGAAATTAGTAAGGCTAGTAATAAAATTGTACCGTGTCCCATAGTTTAGTTTATTGTTCCTACTAAAATAGTCTTATCATTTTGGAAATGAAACCAAATTGCTGAATTTCATTTTTGATGTTAGCCGTTTCTCTTCTTTATTTTCTATTTCATTATCATTGATTTAACAAGATGTGATCAAAACAGGATTCATTGATGTTATTAAGAAATCATGAATAGCAATGCTGAAGAAGAGGTGTTTTAGTTCTACAACATAATATCCTTGTAATTTTGCTTAAAATTTGAACTAATTTGATAAAGAGTAGATTCAATAACTTCCCTTTCCAACCGTCGAAATCAAAGATTTTCTATGGCTGGCATATTTTAATTCTTGCAACGATTGGTATTATAATGAGTGCCCCTGGTCAAACTATGGGTGTATCTACTTTTACCGACCATTTGCTTGAAGCTATGGGTATGAGTCGTGACCAACTGAGTTTAGCGTACATGCTTGGCACCATTGGCAGTTCTCTCATCATTACTTTAGGAGGAAAACTTTACGACAAAATTGGTGCGCGCTGGCTCGGGATTATTATTACCTGGCTTTTAGGAACCGTGCTTTTGATGTTGAGTCAGGTTGATAAAATAGCCATTTCATTAGGCAAATTGCTAAATATTGGTGAAGCTCAATTTTACCTTTCATTTGTCGTAATTTTATTGTGTTTTTTTCTACTTCGATTCTCTGGTCAGGGAGTGCTGACAATGCTTTCCCGAAATATGCTAATGAAATGGTTCGTTGCCAGAAGAGGTTTTGCAAGTGGGGTTAGCAGCGTTTTTGTATCTTTTGGTTTTTCAATTACGCCCTTGGTTTTTAACTTTCTAATTGAAGGTTACAATTGGAGAAATGCGTGGATTATATTGGCTATCATTTGTGGTTTTGGTTTCTCTATTTTAATATTCTTGTTTTTCAGGGATAATCCGGAAGACTGTGAACTAAAGCCGGATGGAAACTACAATGTCAAAAAGGATCCGAAAGTGATCGTAAAAGCAGAAAAGCAATTCACCTTATATGAAGCGAAACGAACACTTCCTTTTTGGGTTTTCGTGTTATCTCTTGCAATGTTTTCAATGTATTATACAGGATTCACCTTTCACCTTATCTCAATCTTTGAGCATGCACAAATGGATAAAATGAAAGCACTTTCTGTATTTATTCCAACATCAATCATATCAGTTGCAATTACGCTTGGTGGCGGTTGGTTAAGTGACAGGATTCAATTAAAAAAGTTACTCATTCTGCTACTTGCCGGAGGAATGACTTCCATGGCATCGCTTGCACTTCTTGAAAATAGCACAAGTTACGTTCTCCTTATTGTTGGTAACGCCATTATGAATGGACTTTTCAGTGTTTTGGCTGCAGTCGTCTGGCCTCGTTTTTATGGACGTGAACATCTGGGTGCAATCAGCGGTTTTGCGATGTCCATCCTTGTATTTTTTAGTGCTCTGGGACCGTTATTATTTAGTTACTCACTGTCGATATTTGGTGGATATGCTGTCGCTTCCTGGATTTGCTTTGGCCTCACCTTCATATATTTTCTGGCCGCTTTCAAAGCCAATAATCCACAAGAAAAAGCAGAATAAACTCGACTGATTATTTGAGAGGAATTATATCTTTGTTAAGTCTAATCAACTAAACAATTCAAAATGAAAAACTATTCTGCCATAATTGGTCTGATATTCCTGTACTTACTATCTATTTCCTGCTCAAAATCCAAAGATGGAGAATGGATTGATTTATTTAATGGAACTGACTTGACCGGATGGGAAGCCAACGAAAATCCGGAATCATTCAAAGTTGTTGATGGTGCTATTTATTGCGATGGCCCAAGAGCTCACCTATTTTATAAGGGTGACTATAAAAATGGAGTTTTCAAGAATTTCGAATTCAAAACAATGGTAAAAACACTACCAAGTTCAAACTCTGGCGTCGTTTTTCACACACAGGAACAGCCATATGGTCCACTACTACGAGGCTACGAAGTTCAAATAGATAACTCATACGAACGGGAAGGAGATTTTCAGGAACTTAAAAAAACGGGGAGTATCTACGGCGTTAGAAATGTATATTTCCCTACACATAATGACAATGAGTGGTTTGAGCTTTCATTTAAAGTTGTGGAAAATCATGTGGAAGTGTTTGTAAACAACAGGAAAGTAAACGACTATGTACAACCAGATGATCCGTGGAGAATCAAAAATGACAAAATGAAAGTTTTCAGTCGCGGATTGCTGGCGCTTCAATGTCATGACGAAGGAAGTAAAGTTTACTTTAAAGACATTAAAATTAAGGTGCTACCTGATGGCGAAAAACTCACTCCCCCAACTTCGAAAGAATGGGATACAAAAATTACCCAACTTCATCATGCAAATTTCCCTGTTATTGATTTTCATGTTCATTTAAAAGGTGGGCTAACAATTGAGCAGGCTATCGAAAATTCTATGAAACTTGGCATCAATTATGGGATCGCCCCAAACTGTGGATTACATTTTCCGGTAACGAATGATGAATCTCTTTTCGCCTACATGGATACAGTTAAAGCTCAGCCAATCTTTCGGGGGATGCAGGCGGAAGGTCGCGAATGGGTGACACTTTTCTCGCCAGAAGCAATTGCAAAATTTGATTATGTATTTACAGATGCAATGACATGGACAGATCGTGACGGCCACCGCATGAGACTATGGATACCAGAAGAAGTATTTGTAAAAAACGAACAGGATTTCATGGAGCAACTAGTAGGTAAAATTGAAAATATCCTATCTAAAGAACCCGTCGATATTCATGTTAATCCAACCTATCTTCCGGAAGTACTTGCTGCCAAATATGATGAATTGTGGACCGATGAAAGGATTGATCGCTTTGTAAATGTATTGGCTAAAAACAAGGTGGCACTTGAGATAAATTCAAGACTCAAGTTACCGTCCGAGAAAATATTGAAAAAAGCGAAAGAGGCAGGAGTCAAATTTACTTTTGGAACGAATAACACAACCAGTGATTTGGGAACTTTGGATTATTCATTAGAAATGATGAAAAAACTTGGACTTACTTATAAAGACATGTTTATGCCGAAACCAAATGGATCAAAACCAGTTCAAACAAAAGGATTGCCCGATCAAATAACAGGATAACAAAGTAAAGCCGGGTAGTTTAAATTACCCGGCTTTATTTTACACCGATGAAAGCTTACCGGGCTGATATGCACCGATTCCTTTCAATTCAAGGGCGGTTCGTATTAGTTTCACAATTTTTGTACTGTCCATTTTTGATGCATTAATAATAAGATCAAACTCCTCTGCAACATGTTTATCTTTCATAAAATGTTTACGGAAATTATATCTTTCCAACTCGGTTTTCTCGATGTACTTTAAAGCTTCCTCTTTTGAAATTTGATGATTAAATGCAATTTTATCAACACGCCAATCTAACGGTGCTGTTAGCTTTATATGTAAGGACTGTTCAATATCATTAGCTATAATATGCGCCGCACGACCGACGATAATACAACATCCGCTAACTGCAAAGGTCCTAACAACTTCTTTAACACCCTTTCGAATTACCCGGTCGCTTTTATATTTCTTATCACTAAATGCGGCAAGTATTTCATCAAAGGTAAACCGTTCATTAGAAGTAAATAAACGACTCACTTTTTGCGGATCTAATTCTAATTCGCGAGCACTTTTAGCTAATACTTCCTTACTAATTACCTGCCACTTCTTGCATAACAAGTATTCATTTAATGATTTAGCTAATTTTTTTGCAATTTTCAATCCACCGCATCCAACTTCTCTCGAAATTGTAACAACAGGACCGGCAGTATTTCGACCCCTGGAAGCTGAGCTTTGTGTTTGCCCCAGGCGTTTATTCATGTAGTTAAGCAATGAATTTTCCATGGCTGAGAGTATAAAGTTTATTTTCTTTTACGATTGACTTATGCGATCAGTTATATGTTTATGAGTATCAATTTATCTTACTATTTTTTCTTAAATTGAAAATTGATCAAGAGAAATATCATAAAAAGGAGCCTTAATAATTTTATATCTTTCCAATTCAATAAATATCTCAAAAAACTACATTTATGTTTCAATCAAAAATATACGTCGAAAGACGAGAAAAATTAAAAAATCTAGTTCAAAGCGGTTTAATTCTTATCCTTGGGAATAGTGATTCTCCAATGAATTATCGGGATAATACCTATCATTTCAGACAAGATAGTAACTTCCTATATTTCTTCGGATTAGACTTTCAAAACCTAGCAGGTATTATAGATGTGGATAGCGGGGAAGAAATGCTTTTCGGTGATGATGTTGATATTGAAGATATCATATGGATGGGGCCTCAAGTAAGGTTCAGCGATAATGCAAGCAAGGTTGGTATAAGTAACTCTCAACCTTTCAAAAACCTGTTTGACGTAATGTTAAAGGCAGTATCTCAAGGAAGAAAAGTTCATTTTCTCCCACCCTATCGTGCAGAAAACAAACTATTAATTCAAGAGCTTCTGGGGCTTGCTCCATCCAAACAAGAAAATTACGCTTCCCTGGAATTAATTAAGGCAGTTATATCATTGCGTTCGGTAAAAGATTTTGTTGAAATTGAAGAATTAAAGAAAGCAGCAGAAGGAGGTTACCAGATGCATATTGCTGCAATGAAAATGGCACAACCAGGTGTGTGGGAACAGAAAATTGCAGGTGTGATGGAAGGTATATCGATGTCTCATGGTGGCATGCCATCTTTCCCCATTATTTTATCACAAAATGGTGAAACATTGCACAATCACGATCACTCACAAATTCTTGAGAAGGGTCGTTTAATGTTAGTTGATGCAGGTTCCGAAACAACCTCGCATTATGCATCTGATTTTACAAGAACCACTCCTGTTGGAGGAAAATTCACACAGCAACAACGAGAAATATACGAGATCGTTTTAGCAGCCAACAACAGAGCTTTTGAATTATCAAAAGCCGGAGTTACCTATCTGTCGGTTCACTTAAAAGTTGCAGAACTGATAGCGGAAGGATTAAAAGCAATCGGATTAATGAAAGGAAATATTGAGGATGCTGTAAAAGCTGGAGCACATGCCTTATTTTTCCCACATGGACTGGGACATATGATGGGATTGGATGTACATGACATGGAAGATCTAGGTCAGATTTATGTCGGCTACGACGATGAAACCCGCCCTGTTAATCAATTCGGCACAGCCTATCTCCGTTTGGGACGAAAACTTGAAAAAGGATTTGTAATCACCAATGAACCGGGCATCTATTTTATACCAGCATTAATAGAGAAGTGGAAAAACGAAAAAATCAACTCTGGTTTTATCAATTTTGAAAAGCTTGACCACTATAAAAGCTTTGGCGGCATCCGCCTGGAAGACGATCTTTTAATCACTGATCAAGGATGTGAATTACTTGATAAGAGGATTCCAATAACAACAGAGGAAGTTGAAGCTGCAACAGTTTAAACCACAGAGTCTGAACGCAGCATATGATAGTAAAAATATTCTAGCTCAACTTTAATTTCTTCAATCAAATGTTTATATAAATTCACTTTGGTTAGGTAGTGCTCGCTCATACTATTCGGTGCTGCAAAATCAAGGTGTAATTTATGAATATATTTAAACGGCAGAGGTGATAGTTTTTCTTTATTCATGTCGTAAATGGTAATCAGATAATCAAAAACAACATCATTATGGTCGTCCAATTGCGATGTATCCGTCGTTTCAATTTTATAGCCATATTCTTCCATTAAATCAAAAATAAACTGATCAGAACATTGCATCTTTTCCATGCCATATGAGAACACCTCTATTTCTTCAGAAATAGCAAGCAATACAGTTTTTGCAATCAGACTTCTGCAAGAATTACCTCCAGGACATATAAAAATCACTTTCATGTCAGTTCACTTTTCCACTTATAAAAAGATACGTTATTGTTTATTAAAATCAAAGAACATAAATCATCGTTCCTTTTGATTTACAAACAGATAAACACAACTATCAGTATCATCTATTGCCGATTGTGTAAATCTATTTGAATTTAACAACCATTCAAATGATCTCATGTTTATACTTATAATCGCTGAACCATTAGATCAACTGCAAATACATCAGTAATTAATTTGAGAAGGAGATGAATCGTCGTTTTAGGAATATTATTAAATCTGAGGGGCTTGTTTTAGTTGATTTTTATGCGGATTGGTGTGTCCCATGTAAACAATTGGAACCAATTATTAAAGAGGTAAAAGAAAACTGTAATTTACGCTTTCGTGTGGTTAAAGTTAATGTTGATAAAAATCCATTTATAGCCAACCAATATAACGTTAAAAGCATTCCAACAATCATACTCTTTAAAGCCGGAATCCCGCAATGGACGGGCGTCGGTGTTTATAATGTAACTGAATTAGTAAATATTATTCAAAATTTGACATAAGTCAACCAGATTTATCTTTTTTTTTGCAAATTGCGTACCTAGCACGGATCAAAAATGCAAGAATTCAATAGACTAAAACAACGGGAACCGCTTGACGCAGTAATTAACAGCAAAGCAACTATTGAGCGTATTGAATACATCAAAGAAATACTTTCTTCCCTGTCTTCAATCATTTGTATCATTAATAAAAGCAATCAACTCGTATTTACGAATGATATTTTACGTGATAAATTCGGATTGGATATTGAAACTAATATTCTGGGAATGCGGCCCGGTGAAATATTCAATTGTGAGAATGCTGACAATGATACCGGAGGTTGTGGCACAACCGAAAAATGTAAATACTGTGGAGCTTTTAATGCAATTGAAATAGCGTGGAAAGAAAATAAAAAAATAACGCGTGAATGTAAAATCACATCCGTTAAGGATAATATTACCCACCAGCTTGATCTTGAAATAAGTGCAACTCCACTACTTTTCGAAGATCAATACATGATCATTTCCATTGTTGATATTTCGGAATATAAGCGCAAACAAATCCTTGAACGTATCTTCTTCCACGATATTCTTAATATTGCCGGAAGTTTAAGTGGAATTATTCAACTTTTCCCTCAGCTAGAAAAAGATGAAAAAGGTGAATACCTTACAATAATGAATAGCCTGAGTGATCAGATTATTGATGAAATTAGAGCACAGCAATTATTTATAAAAGCTGAAAGTGATGGTTTAATTGTCGATCCTAAACCGATTCGCCTCCAAACTTTCTTAGAAGAAATTTTAGGCAAAATGAAGTTTCATCAAGTTGCTTATGACAAGGAGATTGCCATTAGTAATAAAGTCGGGAACGATACCATAATTACAGATCTAACTCTATTGAGCAGGACTGTAGTTAATATGACAAAAAATGCTCTGGAAGCAATTGATTTCAAAGAAAAAGTCATTATTGAGGTGGAAAAGCAAGACGACCAATATTGCATTAGCGTTCATAATAATACATTTATACCAAAGCATATTCAAGATCAGATTTTCAAACGTTCATTCTCCACAAAAGGGATAAATCGTGGTGTAGGAACATATAGCATGAAATTACTAGTAGAGAAGTATTTGAAAGGGAAAGTCAGCTTTATCAGCACAGTAGAATCTGGCACAACGTTCTATGCTTTCTTACCCAAATCTATTTAGCCTTATAAAATATTGCAACAAGCATCCCGATTGTTATTGCTTATTTAAAATCAACTCTTTTATCTTTTGCAATTGCTCTTTTGGATATTTTTCATTTGGTTTTAATCCTAAAGCCTTATTATAATAGAAACGGGCAATACTATAATTGTTCGCATACAATGCCTTATCGGCCTCGGCCACAACGTCCAAATATTGCTGATTCTCTTCATTTTTGAACTGTTGCTCAACCAACTTGTCAATATCTTTTAGCTTAATTTGGGGATAACGTTCATCTTTTTTAATACTGAGAGATTGTGTATAATAAGACCGGGCAACTGCTAATTCTTTTTTGAAATATGCTTCATCTGCCTTGGCAATTAAATCACGATATTCTTCCTCCTCGCGTTGCGTAAGCCTTGAATTTGTTAAAACCCTAATTTCTTCAACGCGATCCTTCGGATATTGTTCCCACGACTTAATTTCCAGAGCCTTATAATAATAGAAACGTGCGATACTATAATTCTTATTTGCAAACTCAATGTCTGCTTTATTAACGGCTTCTTTATAAGCAGTCAATTCCGTCGCTAACATTGTTTGGTCAATTAAGGTAGCAATCTCTCTAATCCGTGAATTTGCATACGAAGAATTTGGTTGCTCTTTTAACGCTTTAAAATAATAGAACTGAGCCACCGTATAGTCTTTCTGTGCATATGCCTGATCTGCCAACCGAAGGCTGTTATCATATTCACTGGTGCGCACAACCGGAGTATATTCTATCGTTGGGCTATTTTGAGTAGCTACAGGTTCTGCTACAGGTTGATTAATTATTGCTGGAGTTTCAACCTGAGCAGGTACAACAACGTTCTCTCGATCTGCCAAAATCTGATCAATAATTGCAATTTGATTCTGTGGATAATCTTCTTCTGGCTTAATAGACAAGGCTAGATTATATTGTGTTTTAGCAACCGTATAGCTTTCTTGTTTAAATGAATTATCAGCCTGAGAAATCATTTGGCGATATTGGTCATCAACCATTGCTTGTTGTTGTGCCAGTTCCTCTGCCTGCTTTCGTTGAGCAATTAAATCCTGAATCTCTTTAATTTTCACATCAGGATATGTCTCATTCGGCTTTAACTCCTTGGCAAATTCAAAGTGCATTAGGGAAGCTGAAAGTTGATCATTTAATAAAGCTTGTTCTCCACTTGCAATTGCTTCTTTGTACGACTCCTCAGTCATTTCAAGAGCCTTTTGAGCTTCCTGCATCTCTTGAATATTTTGATTCACAATTACCAATTGCTGAGACGGATAACTTTCGTCATTTTTAATAGAAAGTGCTTCAGTGTATTTATCCTTCGCATTAAACCAATCTTGTGTCTCAAAATACTTATCAGCTTCACTTATTGCTGCTGTATAGTTCGCTTCTTTCGTTTGAATGACCGATTGAATGTATCGAATTCTTTCAGCCGGATAATTTTCATTGGGTTTGTATTGAAGTGCTTCCTCATAGGCACTCACCGAATTTTGCAGATTTCGATTTTGATAGAATTCATCACCTCTAGCAATCGCATCGTCGTAATTAGCTTGCTGATCTTGCAAATTTCTTTTTAGCTCCTGAACGTAACTAATTCGATCATTGACTTCCGATCTTCGATCTGGCAATATTTGGATCGCTGCCTGAAACTCGGCGATTGCATTATCAAAAGCCTTTTCAGTCACATATTGCTCTGCCTGATCCATTTTTAAACCAAACGCCTCTTCTTGCGCTGCTCTCAATGAATCCTGAAATGCCTGTTGTTTTTGTTGCATCTCAGCAACGGCACGTTCTTCAATAACACGATCAATTTCAGCAATCTGTGTTTTAGCATACTCTTCATCAGGCATCGCATCCAACGCTTGGGTGTAAAACTCTCGTGCCTGTCCCAGTTGATCTGCATTATACGCCTGATCTCCGCTAGCTATTGCAGCATAATATTTATCCTGCCTGGCTTTCAAGCGAGCCATTCGTTGTTCTTCTTCCATTTGTGCCAGGCGTTCAATCTCTTCTTGCTGAGCAATCATCGACTCAATTTCAGCAATTCGCTGCTTCGGCATTGGTTCATCTGGCTTATGAGTCAAAGCTTGCTGATAAAAACTTATTGCTTCCGGCAATTGATTTTGACGATAAGCATTCTGCCCATCCTGAATGGCCTGGGAATAAAGTTGATTAATTTCTTCCTGACGCTGCAATTCTGCCAGTAAACTATCAATTTTCTCGATTTGTTGAGCAGGCAATAGTTCTTCAGGTTTTAAGACCAATGCTTCCTGATAGGCAGTTTTTGCATTTTGGTATTGACTGCTATTAAAAGCCATTTCTCCTAATTGCATTTTTTCCTGGTATGATCGCTCCTGCTCTTCTTGTTCTTGTTGCTGGCGAGCTAATTGTTGTAATAATTGATCGATCTTAGCAATCTGGTTCGACGAATGTTGATCAGCAGGCTTTATTGCTAATGCCTCATTGTATGCAATTCTGGAATCTCTGTAATTTTCTTCAGCAAACAAACGATCAGCTCTGGCAAGTGCTTCATTGAAACTATCCTCTATTTGTTGCTGTATTCTTTGATCAATAATTGCAATCTGATCTTTTGGATAAGTCTCCTCTGGCTTAATCCTCAATGCTTCGTTATAATTCGATTTGGCATTGGGATAATCATTCTGAGAAAATGCCTGATCTGCCATTTGTATTGCTTCCTGATAAGATTCGTCGATCGCTTGTTGCCGAGCTTGTTCCTCCGCCAATTGATTCATTGCTGCATCAATCTCCCGAATCTTACTCCTTGGGTAACTTTCGTTCGGCTTTAACTCTGATGCTTTAACAAATCTTGCTTTTGAGTTGTCAAATTCATTCAAGGCAAATAAAGAATCACCAGCTTGAATTTCCGATTGATATTCATTTTCCAGTTGTTCAGCCGCTTCACGTTTTACAATCAAATCTGTTAAGCGAGCAATCTGGTTTTTAGGATATTCTTCTTCCGGACGATATTGCAAAGCCTCCTGAAACCTAGCAACTGCTTGTTCATATTCATTTTGCCGTTCAAATTGATTCGCAGCCTCAATAGCTTCATTATAGGATGCATTTAAACGAGCCAGCTCCTGAATTCGTTCTTCTACCAATTTCAACTGTTCGACCGGATAAGTTTCTTCCGGCTTGATTTCAGTTGCCGATTCAAATTGAACCTTTGCCAATTCCAATTGAGAAGCAGCAAACAAACTGTCCCCCATTTGAACCGCCCGGTTGTAATTCTGATCTTTCTCTTGCTGAATTGCAAATAAACGAGCCTCTTCCCTCGCCTTCTCCTCTGCTATTTGCTGCTCATATTCAGCTTGTAAAGAATTTGCCCGATTAATTAATTCATCAGGTAAAGTTTCTTCTGGTTTGAGTTGTTTTGCTTCTTGATAAGCAGCTCTTGCATCATCAAACGAATTCTCAGTCAATAAGTCATTCCCCCGATTAATAGCTTCCTGATAGTCCTGATCCAACGCAGCCAGTCGCTCCTGCTCAAGTCTTTGCTCTTCTGCTTTCTGCTCAATTATTTGATCAATTTCAGCGATTCGATCGGTAAGATTAACCTGACTTTTTATATCATACGCTTGATGGTACAAGTCTTTCGCCAATTGATAGTCTTCAGCTGAAAAAGCCTGCTGTGCTTGCGCTACGTACTGATCAAACTGGTTATTTCTTTCTACTATCTGATCAATTTGACTAATTCGCTCCTGAGGGTAACTTTCATCTGGCAATATGGCAATTGCCTGTTGATACAGACTTTTAGCATTCTCCCAATCTTCAGCTTCAAATGCGTCATCTGCACGAGCAATTTGCTCATCATAGCGACTTCTGGTTTCTTGCAAAGAAATCATGTTTTCAGTCTCTGTGATTCGTTCCTGGGCTACTGGATCATTTTCCTTATTGGCAAGTGCACGCTGATATGCTCCCAACGCTGCTTGATACTGACCACTTCCGAAAGCCTGACTTCCTTCTTGCATTGCAGATTGGTATAAAGCTTCCTTTTGTGCTATTTCTGCCAGTCTTGCCAACTCCTCATCAATTTTGGATAACTGGTCTTTTGGATACTGTTCATCTGGGTTTAACTCAGAAGCTTGTTGATAAGAGCTTTTGGCCTGTTCATACTGTCCGGCAACGAATTGATCATCTGCATTTTGAATTAAACCCACATACCGATCATTTAACTCCTTTTCTGCAATAAGGCGATCAATTTCACTTATCCGATTGCTAATTTGTTCATCGTCTCTAATTTTCCTGGCGTCTTCATACAAAGACCTGGATTGAGCCCAATCGCCAGCCTGAAAACGTTCATTCGCCAAATTCATTAGCATTTCAAAATCGGCATCTTGCTCAACACGGCGATCTATCTCTGCAATTTGTTCTGACGGATATGTTTCAGTCGGCAAATGAGTTAAAGCCTCCTCATAAAGTGATTTTGCCGATGCAAGGTCTCCACTATTGAAAGCTGCATCAGCATCTTGAATGTGCTTGTTGTAATTTTCCTGATTTTCATTTTGCAGGATTATTCCCTCAACCTGAGCAACCCTTTCCTTGGCGGTAGAATCATCTTGCTTTAAATCCGCAGCTTTTCTATAAGAAACTAAAGCCTGATTATAATCCTGAGAACGGAAAGCTGTTTCTCCTCTATTCATTGCTTCCTGATATTGTTGCTCCAGGGCAGCCAATTCTTGTGTCCGCTGAATTTCTTCATCTATTTTAGCAATTTGAGATTGAGCATAAGCTTCTTCTCCGGGTTTTAATGCAGCAGCCTCTACATATTTATCGCGTGCTTCCTGAAAATTGGCTGATTGAAACAATTGATCCGCTTGAGCAATTAAGTCATTGTATTGCTGGTCAATCTGCAATTGTTGATATCGTTGATCTGATTCTGAAACTCTTCCTGCTGCATATTCATCACCCGGCTTTATCTCCAATGCGTTCTGATAGATTTGTTTGGCTTGATCATATTGCTGATTATCAAACAAATCATCAGCTTGATCAATCGCGTCTTGGTATTTTGCCATTTGTTCGGCTAGTCGCTGATCCGCTAATTTTTTAGCCGCAATAAGATCATTCAATTCAGCCACACGGTCTTTCGGATATGGACGATCAGGGAACAATTCACCGGCATATGTATATTTTTCAAGCGCACCATCAAGTTGCTGCTGCTGATACATTGCATTTGCTTCTTTAATTGCTTTGTCGTACTCCTTTTCACGCGTCTCCATATCTGCGTCATTCGCCCGATTAATCTCACGTTGTTCGGCTGACAATTCATTATTTTGAATAATTGCTTCTTCAATTTGCTCCTCAATCTGTATATCTGAGAAGTATATTTCAGAATCAAAATTGTCGATAGATGCATTATAAAAAACGCGTCCGACCGGCTTATTGGTAAAGCTTTTATCAATACCCGGCAATGCCTTGAATAAATTAACTATGAATGAAAATGGAGGAAACTCATTATTACGTTCCCAAACTTCCTGGGGAACATGGGATGAGATAACAATTATCTTTTTAAAGAATCCATCTTTTTGAAAGCTGAGTTCATACTCGTTGTTGTATTCAAATTCAAAACGGAAACGTCCAGTTCGAGGAGGAGTAACAATCTCTGTTTCCGTATCGTTTTTTATAACCTGGATGGTGGCACCATCCGTACGACCATCATCAGTGGTAATTCTTCCTGTAACAACAAAGTAATTTTGCTCTTGTGCGAATAATTGTGTTACCGCAAAAAACAAAACTAGGCAGACAAAAAATCTTTTAATCCAATAAACAACCATCGTTTGCAATTTCCCCTTTTCTAATGATACCTACTTAACTTCTCTGTCCAAACTTGATTCCAGCACCAAATTAATAATTTACCAAATAAATACACACATATATTACCATTAAAAACATAATACTCCCCTCAATTATTTTAAAAAGAACATATTTATACCGTTATTTATAATGACTAAAAGCAATAATATAGTTTACGGATATTTATGAAAAGAGAACCCTACTTTTTGGAAGCATTAACGCCCATTTTAGTGTTAGTTCTTTTATTAAGCTTAAATGTAAATCTATTTGAAGATACGCTGGCTGGATCTAATCAAATTGCATTACTATTGGCAGCGACTGTTGGTGGGATTATTATTCGCCGAAATGGATTGAAGTGGGAAAAAACGATTCATAAAATTGTAAACACGATTGGTTCGGCAATGCCTTCCATGCTAATTCTGTTACTTATTGGATCATTGGCCGGAACCTGGTTAATAAGCGGTGTAGTGCCAGCCATGATTTATTATGGACTGGACATCATAAATCCGAAGATGTTTTTATTCACTGCCGTTATCGTTGGTGCTCTTGTGTCTGTTGCAACTGGTAGTTCCTGGTCAACCATAGCAACCATCGGCGTGGCTCTTATCGGCATTGGCAAAGCAATTGGCATTAATGAGTCGATTGTTGCCGGCTCCATTATTTCAGGTGCTTATTTTGGAGATAAGGTTTCACCTTTAAGTGACACCACCAACCTGGCACCAGCAATGGCAGGCACGGATCTATTTACCCATATTAGGTATATGTTTTACACAACGATTCCCAGCCTGGTACTTACGTTAATCCTATTCTTAATTATTGGGTTCAACTATGATTTTGATACCGTGGCAGTTGATGTGACAGCAGTAAAATCATCCATTGAAAATACATTTAATACATCCCCGCTACTTTTCCTGGTCCCTGTCATTTTATTAGGAATTATCATGCTAAAAGTTCCGCCAATTCCATCATTGATGATTGGCACTTTGCTAGGAGGGGTCTTTGCAGTTATCTTCCAACCCAACATCATACAGGAAATAGCAGGCCGAGATCATAGCTACCTTCGTGCTTCATATACAAGTTTTATGCAAGCCATGTTTGGTGATGTAACCCTATCAACGCCGGATGACCGAGTCAACGAGCTATTAAGTACTTCCGGCATGAGAGGGATGTTGGATACCATTTGGCTCATTTTATCTGCTATGGTATTTGGTGGGATTATGGAAGCTGGTGGATTATTATCAAGAATTACCCAGCCAATTATGAAAGTTGCCAAATCGACCGGAGCAATTGTATCCTCAACTGTAGGTACGTGCATTTTCTTTAATGCGACTGCTTCGGATCAATACATTTCAATTGTTGTACCTGGAAGAATGTTTCGAAAAGCTTACCTGGAGAAAGGATTAAAGCCGGAAGTATTAAGCAGAACACTAGAAGATTCAGGAACGATGACCTCTGTTTTAATTCCATGGAACACCTGTGGAGCGACACAATCCAGAGTATTAGGGGTCGCTACATTTGATTATCTGCCCTATTGCTTCTTCAATCTTATTAGTCCGGTGATGACAATTATTTTCGCCTATTTCAATATCAAAATCAGACGTTTAGGAAAAGATATTCCATCAATTGTGAAGTCATCAGAGACGTAATTCTTATTGAATCACATTTTTATATATTTGTTGGCTATTACCTAACCGGAAACTTATGCTGATCACAATAGGACTCGTTTTATTTTACTTTGCCTTTCCAGTATTAATCATTTATCTGACTCACATTTCCAAGACAATTAATAAAATTGGAGCAGTTGTTATGGCATATGCTATTGGATTGCTTATCGGAAATATTGGAATTCTACCCCGACCATCCGCTGCTTTAAGAGAATTGTTGTTAGGCAAAGCAAGCATGCCGGTCGACCAGATTCAGCAGTATATAAACCAAGGACTAATTACTGAAAATGATTTGATGGCCAATCAAATCGCCAGCCTTCAGGATATCATTATGACTATTGTAATCCCCCTGGCAATTCCATTGTTGCTCTTTTCACTCGATATTAAACGATGGTTAAAATTAGCAAAAGGTGCCCTCTTCTCCCTGCTATTAGCAATGGTTTCATTACTAATTGTCATATTCATCGGATATTTCCTATTTAAAAGTGATATCGCTGAATCATGGAAAATCAGCGGAATGCTCGTTGGTATATATTCTGGAGGAACTCCCAACCTGGCAGCCATCAGCACTGCACTTGATGTAAGCCCAAATACCTTTATTCTTACTCATACGTATGACATGGTACTTGGAGCAATTTGTCTTGTTTTTCTTCTTACTATTGCCCAGCGGGTATTTAATTGGTTTCTACCTCATTTTCACGAAAGCCACTCAAACATTAACTTAAAAGAAATGGTAGTTGAAAGCGAGGGAATGGACAATTTTTTAGGAATGCTTACCAAAAAAGGATTTATACAACTACTCAAAGCCTTTGGATTATCTGTACTAATCTTTGCAATTTCGGGAGGTTTAAGTTTGCTGGTTCCGGCATCGGCACAAATGGTGACTGTGATTTTGTCTATCACTACGCTGGGATTAGTTTTTAGTACGATAAAATTTATCAATCGCATAGAAAAAACATTTCAATTGGGAATGTATCTGATAATCGTTTTTTCGTTGGTTGTTTCCAGCATGGGCGACTTGAGAAGTATGTTTCAAATTGACTTTTTACATTTGTTCCTGTTTGTCGCTCTGGCTGTTTTTGGGTCAATGATTATTCACGTATTTCTTTCATGGATTTTCAAAGTTGATACAGATACAACGATTATAACAATTACAGCCTTAACCTATTCCCCTCCTTTTGTACCTGTTGTTGCTGGTGCTTTAAAAAACAAAGAAGTAATCATCTCTGGGCTCACAGTTGGAATTCTTGGATACGCCTTTGGAAATTATATAGGTGTTGTAATCGCCTATTTTCTAAAGGGATTTTAATGTTGTAGAAAAGAATCTTGCCTGTAAAAAAATCATGATTTTTCAGTTTTCAACTTCCTAACTTGAAGGAAAATAAAGCTGAAAATTATGGAATCATTTGATCCTGCATCACGAATTCAAAAACTTCGTCATTTTGGTGAATTTGGAGGAGTAAATCCGTCAATTACCGATTCTTCAACCTATACTTTTTTGCATGGGGAAGATATGTTTGAAACTTTCCTCGGACACATGGAAGGTTGCTTTTTATACTCACGCCACTGGAATCCCAGTAACAAATACCTGGCTGATGCAATTGCAACCATGGAAGATACCGAATCGGCCTGGGTCACCGCATCCGGAATGGCAGCAATCACCTGTGCATTGCTTCAACTTTGTAACACAGGCGACCATATTGTTACGAGTGTTACTACTTACGGTGGAACTTTTGCTTTTTTAAGAAACTATTTAAAGAAGTTTCAGATTGAAGTAAGTTTTGTCAATATTTCAAATCTTGAAAGTGTTGAAGCTGCAATTCAACCCAATACGAAAGTCATCTATACAGAAAGTGTGACCAACCCACTATTGCAGGTTTCAAACATTCCGGAATTAGCAAAAATTACAAAAAAGCACCAGATAAAACTGATGGTAGACAATACATTTACCCCCATGATTTTGTCCCCTGCCCAGTTAGGTGCTGACATTGTTGTGTACAGCATGACCAAATTTATCAATGGGAAAAACGATTGCGTGGCAGGTGCAATTTGTGGAACCAACCAATTTATTCACGAACTATCGAATGTGAATGACGGGACTGCAATGCTTCTGGGTCCAGTTCTCGATCCATTAAGATCGTCGTCCATTTTAAAAAACTTACACACTTTACATATTCGAATGAGGCAACATAGCATGAACGCCCAATACCTTGCTGAAAAATTGCAGGAAATTGGAGTTCCCGTCAATTATCCGGGCCTGAAAACTCACCGGGATCATAAGCTTCATACGGAAATAATGAATATAGATTATGGATACGGCGGAATGCTGGCTATTGATTTTGGCACAGTGAAAAAAGCAAATATCGTTATGCAGAAAATGCAAGATAGAGATGTTGGTTATTTAGCTGTTAGTTTGGGATATTTTAAAACCTTATTTAGTTGCTCCGGCACAAGTACTTCATCTGAAGTTCCCGAGGATATTCAAAAGGAAATTGGTCTATCAGAAGGGCTTGTACGTTTCTCCGTTGGTTTGGATAATGATATTAAGGAAACTTTTGAAACGATAAAAGCAATTTGTATGGAAGAAGGTCTTTCCTAGATTTTCCATTTTATGAGATATAAATAGAAACGCAAGAATAGTAAACCATTGAAAACAATAGAAGACAGTCGGATCCAATTGTTTCTGACTGTCTTCTACTGTCTTCTGTTTACATTAAATTCCCATTTTGCAAGAATTCAAAATATACTTTTCCCTTAATATCTAACGGAAGTTAAAATAGGTAATTCAGCCCCATATAGAAACCGGATGTTCCATCTCTTTCATCGGTTGCCAATCCATAATCAACTGCAATAATGAAATTTTCATTCATGGCAATTCTCAAACCTGCACCATAGGATGTGTGTAATTTCTCGGCATCATCTTCAAAGTAATCTGAATAAGGAATAGAAGACATGTTTGGGGATAATGGATTTTCAAATTCTATTTTATCAGTGATCACGCCAAAATCCATAAATCCATTCAGTCCTAAATAGAAATTATTATTTAACCAGCGAAAACGAGCAAATTTCCATCGCAACTCTGCATTCCCAAACAGAAATCCATCCCCCACAATTCGATTCCGTTTGATGCCTCGTAAGGTTTTTGAACCTCCCAGCCCTTCGGACGTAGCGCCTTTCATGATGGAAGTAATCACTTGTGATTGATAATAATATGGCACATCGCCCCCAAGAGTAGTTTGATATGCTAAACGATAGGCAAAGGACAAATCTTTGGGAACCAAGGTAAAATATTGACGGTGCGTCAGGCTAATTTTCGAAAATGAACTCTCTGCTCCAAGCATTTTGGGAGAAGCAACAATTACAGCTTCCGTCCAGACTCCTTTCATCGGATTGGGCTTATTATCTCGTGTATCAAATACAACCCCAGCCTTAAAAGTGGGAACAAAACCACCATCAGCTTCATTATCCGAGATGATTCCCCATTCCAAATATTTATCATACAAACCATCTACATCCGGAAGTTTATCAGCCTCATCCTGCCCCTTATTCAATTTTTCAATATCAACCGAATTTATGTCAAAGTTTAGAAAATTAACACCTGCAATCCATCGAAATCTGTCACTTGTTAACTTTCCCTGCAAATCAACCTTCCAGCGAAACATCTTACGATTGTAATTATAAAAGACACGACTGACATAACCACTCTCTTCATCATCAATCCAATTACTATTAAATACAGCGTCGTATCCATTGAATCCATAGAAATCATACGCCTGATCAGTCAAATAACTTAAATCCATCGAGGTTTGCAATCCCTTAAACAACTGGTCAGAATCATAATAAAACCGATAAATTCCGCTTCCCTTTGTATAACGAGAAACTTCAAAATAAAGCGAATGATTATAATTCGGATATCGACTACCATCTCCGTAATTATACAAATTAACTAAAGCTCCATACTGAAAGCCCAGGTCTGTATCAAAGGTGATGGTTGGCAACGCTCCAAAGTTCCATCCTTCTTTTGTGAGTTGCTCTTTATTTTCTGATTGGGAAAAAACGGTGGTGAAAACAAACATCAACACCAGAAAGGCAGCGTTCTTTTTCATGTTTTGGTTTTTAAGTCTGAAACGAAGATAAATATTTTATGATTCAAAAACACAAGCCTCAAAATTGATATTTATTACTAAATGGGAATACTGGTATCTTGTAATTTCATGACGTAATCCTCAACCTTACATCCGAACTTTTGCCACTTCGAAGGCAAATTCAAGAAATTTCTGTGAGTTACAAAAAGGAAGGCTAGTCTAAACCAGCCTTCCTTTTTCAATGCGATTGCCTAATAAATACCCTAATTTTATTCCCAAATTGATTTTAACTCGTTTATTTCAAGTTCTTCAATTTTAATAGTAGCCCAGTTTTTATCGAACTCAAAGCCATTTTTGTTTTTGGCTTCCTGCAATTGCGCTACCAAACTGAACTTACCATGATCGGCAAATATTTCCACACTGGTTCTGTCAACCAATATCTCATAGTAAAACGTTAGGTTTTCAATCTGATCACCACCATAAAATTCCCCATTGAGATTGTTCCAGTTCATATCGTAATGCAAGATGGAATTACCATTGTACTTCAAGCTAAAATCAGTCCCATCCAACAGTTTTACCTTCATCTTAATACGAAAAACATCCCCCTCCAGATTTTTTAATTTTTCATTGGCCTCTTCCCTGGTGAGATTTTCCCATTTGTAGCTTTTCTCATGCAAATGCTCAATCTCCGCAATTGGCTCTGAGAATAACCTCACTCCTTCCTTTGTGGTGCGAAGAGTAAATTCATTTGGAAACATCATCATCCGACTGAAAGGCATTCCCGGTTGCTCAATTTGCCCCCAGCCAATCTGAATGCGACGTCCATCTTCTTTAGGAATGTTATTAAAGGTTTGTCCAGCATACATTTTACCCCTAAAATACCGAAGTTTATCTGTTTCAGGTGTAAATACTTTCCCGTCAAACGATCCCAATATATAGGTTCCTGAAGCTCCATATAAAACCCACCTTGTATTTTCTTTATCACCATCAACAGGTAGTTCAAATAATTCAGGACATTCCCAAAATCCTCCTGTATGGCTTTGAAAATCCCAGTCCTTCAAGTTATCAGAATTAAAAAACGACATCCCTGTCTTTTCAAACAGTACCATCACCCATTTTCCGGATTCGGCATGCCAAAAGATTTTCGGATCGCGCAAATTTTTAGTTCCCCATTTTTCCTTGGTATCAATCACCGGGTTCCCTGAATATTTCTGAAAAGTGCGGCCACGGTCATTACTGTATGCGATACATTGCACCTCGTTACCTGGGCTGTCTGCTGTGTAAGCTGCAACTATCACATCCTCATCCCCTGTCTTAAAACCGGATGTATTCTCAAAATCAACTGTTGCTGTTCCGGAGAACATCGTGCCAATACTATCAGGGTACAGCGCATCGGGCAATTCCTCCCAATGAATCATATCTTTACTGACCGCATGTCCCCAATGCATATTTTCCCAGTTCCGTTCATAAGGATTATGTTGGTAGTACAAATGATATTCACCTTTGTTATATACCATCCCGTTTGGATCATTATTCCATCCACGCCTTGGTGAAAAATGAAATTGTGGACGCTTACTTTCTTTATAAAGACTGTCTGCCCCATTAATTTCGTCCGATTGATAAATATTTGCCAATCCTTCTGAGGCTTTCGGATATTCAATTTCGATGGTTTTTCCTATAAAAGCAGACACATCGCTAAATACCCAATAGTCAGGGTCACCGTCACTCAACCGGATCACAAATGATCGATCATCTGTTCCCGGAAGTATCATGGCCATCCGTTGCCTTTCCTGCGCGTGTTCAACCGGAAAGTTCAGGTATTTTTTACTAATTGTTATCTCTCTTTTAACCCCTTGTGCAAACAATGCACAAAAAGCCATTGTAAATAAAACCGTCATTTTAAGCTTCATGATTTTCTATTTAGTGATTTAATTTGATTTTTTTAAGTTCTTCTTTTTCATATTCGGGCATCGCGCCGCTTTGCGTGCATACAAAAGCTGATAGTTTTACAGCCAGTTCATGCATCTCTTCAAGACTCCGGTTGTTTAAAAGTCCTGAAACAATTGCTGCAGTGAACGAATCACCTGCACCTACTGTGTCTACTACTTGCACCATCGGAGTCTCTCGAAAACTTGTTTGATCGTTTGTATAGAGGTAACTTCCGTTGGTCCCGCAAGTCAAAACAAGCAAGCTCAAATCATACTCAGTAATCAGTGTCCTGCATTTTTCATACTGTGAGCCATCCAGCCCAAACATTTCAGATACTATTTCTAGCTCCTCGTCATTAATTTTGAGCACATTGCACAAACTCAACGAATCCCTGATCAATTCTTTTGAATAAAACTGCTGACGTAAATTAATATCAAACACTTTGTACGCAGTTTTGGGGACCAGCTGAACCAACAGTTGAATGCTCTCTCTCGAAAGTTTTCCACGTTGCGCCAGCGAGCCAAAACAGACCGCTGAAGCATTTTGGACAATGGCTTCAAGCTCTGGTTTAATCTTAATAAAATCCCAGGCTACCGGTTCACAGATCTCATATTGAGGGACCCCATTCCCGCTGAGGGTAACTTGTACGGTGCCCGTTGGATATTCATTTCTTCCAATATTATAATGCACCCCTGCCTGTTCAATTACGTTTAGTAGTTCCCTGCCGAGCTCATCGTTGCCAATTGCACTGATTGCCAGACTTTCTGTCCCCAGTTTGGAAACATGATAAGCAAAATTAACTGGCGCTCCGCCTATTTTCTTTTGATCGGGAAAGACATCCCATAACAGCTCCCCAATTCCAATGACTAATGATTTATCTTCCATTGCTCCAACTATATCAATCCAAGTTCGTTTTCAATTTGCTCCAATGATTTACCTTTTGTTTCCGGGATCCAGATCTTCACAAAAACAAATGCAATGATACTGAAGCCACCAAAGATGACGAAAAGGTATTCCAGTCCCAGAGATCCCTGGATAACCGGAGCAAAATACACGGTAAGAAAAGTACAAAGCCAGCTGATTGCAGTTGAGAATGACATTGCCACTCCTTTAATCCTGTTTGGGTATATTTCTGAAATAATTACCCACATGACCGGGGCAAATGAAGCAGCAAAAAACGAAATGTAAACCAGCAAAGCGGCCAAAACACCAACTCCGTATTGGGTGGGTTTGGCAAACTCCCAGGACAGGTAAATCAATGAAAAAATCATTCCTGCGGCGCCCCACAAAAGCAAGGTTTTCCTCCCTTTTTTATCAACCAACCACAATGCAACAATGGTCATTAAGAAATTGACAAGCCCAACAATCATTGCCTGCATCATGGAATCACCTTTGGCTGATCCCGCTGCTTTAAATATCTCCGGTGCAAACATAATCACAGCATTGATTCCGGTAATTTGTTGCAGGGCTGCTATCAAAGTCCCAATCATCACAATTTTCCCTGTCTTACCTCGAAATAACTCTGAAAGTGCCATTTTCTTTTTGCCCCTTTCTTCCGAGATGACTTTTTCCATCTGTGGCAATTCGCTCCTGACCAATTTCTCTCCACCAATTTTAAGCATTACCGCAGCTGCCTCTTCTTTTTTATCCTTTGAAACCAGCCAGCGCGGGCTTTCCGGAAAAGATATAAGTAAGAAAATCAAATACAGTATACTGAACAACGCCGGAACTGCCAGCATAAATCTCCAACTATCCTGTCCTAACCCTAAAAGCAAATAATCAAAAACATAAGCCAACACTATCCCGATTGTTATAGCAAACTGATTCATTGATACCAAACGTCCCCGGCTATGTGCAGGCGAAATTTCCGATATATACATTGGCCCAACCACGGATGTGGCACCAACAGCCAGGCCCGAAAGAACCCGAAAAACAATTAAAACCGATGAAGACCCCGCAAAAGCGCACCCCAATGCAGACAGGATATACAGAAAAGCAGTAGCAAGCATTACTTTCTTTCTGCCATATTTTTCAGTGAAGTTACCGGTAAAAAGTGCCCCGATCAGGCAACCTATGGTAAGCAGGGCAGCAACTGTACCCAACCCGCTGTCGGTTAATGAAAATTCCCCTTTTAACATATCTATAGCCCCGGAAATCCCGGCCATATTTAATCCAAAAAGCAAGCCCCCGTTGATGGCCACAAAGGTGGTCCAGTATAAATATTTATTTGATTTCATTTTCTTATTTTATTCTGTTTAGTTTACTCCTTAAATACCAATTTCTTCGTTGCTTCATCCATACCAGAGGTTCCTTTTGCTACAGAATCAAAATCACCATACCAGAACACAGTTGTTGCATAATCTACGGTTCCTGGTTGCCACCCAAGCATTTCAATATCAAAAACCAACTTTTCAGAAAAAGGGATTCCATCCAGATTACGGGTACGAAAGAAGGTATTGTACCCATGAGAGCTCTCTTGGTCAGCCCGAGGAGCACCGCCGAATGGAGTTTGAAAAGGAACTACCGGAGCCCAGGAACTGTTGTAATAGTCTTCTGTTCCAGTTCCAAACTGAGATGGAAAAGTATCTGAATCTATCCAGATCTTTTCATCGCCTTCACCGTACCAGGCAGGTGCGTGATTATACAAACTCAATACATCACCTTTATAAATTCCACGTCCGGAAAGTGTTGCAAAATTCCAATCCATACAGTTTTTATCATTTGATGGATCCGTGCTCAACTCAATGCCATCTTCCTGTTTCCAGGAAGTATGAAAATACAGTGAACGTTCATCCCAATCATACTTTGAAATTCCAAGCTTAACGCCTGCTTTTACAGTCTCTTTATTTGCATTTATTAAAGTAATCTGCCCCGTTGATCTGTATGGCATCACCCAGTGACTAATAACTTGCCCTTTCCCATCAGAGGACAAATACCAGCTTCTCACATAGGGAGCTCCCATACCTCCACCAGAAAAATCACTAAGAGGAACCCAACAGGTTTGTTTCCCATCAAAACTGGCCTGAAAGATTATCTGCCTCATGCTTTGCTCATAATCCATGGAGTCGTTTATTTCGATATTAAACTCCAATCGATTGAGTGCATTACCACCCTCAGGTAAAGAAAACGTTAGCGAATCCCCAGCCGGCAAATTGGCATTTGCCACTAGTAATGAGTCGCTTTCCGCTAAAGGCGGGTCAAGCAGCATTTTGTCCGTTTCAACGATAGCTTCTTTTAAGCTGTTTAGCATATCTTTTGAGAAAGTCTCAACTTTTGTCCCTTCTCCATATTTGCGGTAATTGATGTGGTAATATTTTGGTGTCGGGTTTACACCGGGTTCATCTTCAAAAGTGATTTTACACGATTGGGCGAAAGGGATCGGCAAGAAAAGCGTATTGCCCCCTTTTCCGTTGGGTTCGTAACTGGTATGTGGCTGTAACAAGCCTCTGCCCACTTCCGGAATATCCAATTGCATTAAATCGTAAGCAGGGATCACCCATCCGGGATTTTCACTGCCATCAAAATAAAATCGCCAGGTACCTCTTTTATCTATGGTTGTTATCCAGATTCTGGTGATTGCCCCCGGACCTTTTTGATCAAACATCACCTTTTCAATACGCCCGTCAATGGTATCAATTCGTTCAATACCAAACCCATCGTTATTCGCAAACCATCCAACCGAATCCGGCGAAATAGAATGGCGATCATAACTACTAACCTGCAGGGATGAATAAAAGGGCGATGGGTATCGAGTTGCTTCATCAAACGAAACCATTTCGTGAAGAAGTGATTCCAATGTAATTTGTTGGCTTTCTTTCGTCTTCGTGCAAGAAGCGAGTAATAAGAAAATTAAAAAATAAAATATACGTTTCATTAGGCAAGTTATATTTAAGTTGTTGATTGATCTCACATTGAGGGTTGTTCCGTTTTCAATACTATTCGTAAATGAATTGTTTTAGTTCAAAACAGCATATCCTTGCAATACCCCATTTAGCAAAGAAATGCTTGCTTCCTTGATTGTTATATTTCCTTCTTCGGTATAAAGTGTTACTTCCAGTTGGCTTTCCTCAAACGAATATTTTCTTGTCAACGAAATCAAACCATCCAAAGCAAATAACTCAATAGAATTCTTATCGACTATGATTTTCAAATCGATTGGTTGCTTGTTGCTTACATATGGGGCATAATCAAACCCTTTCAATTCTTGGATATCCTCCGAATTCTTTGTCGGATCAAGGATAAAAAAGTTCGCTCGCTGGTTGTGATATCCAATTACCAGTTGTTCTCCCGCATTGTTGGAAAATTTAATGCCAAATACCTTTGCCATATCCAAGTAGAGTCTGTCATCACCATCAACCAACAAATTGATTTCAAAAGGAATATCAAATGTTTCTTTGATCTTAAGTTCACCAGAAAATTGAGTTTCTTTTAACTGTTTCTTATCGCTCTCAATAGCAGCTAACTCATCGACGGGTTTTGACAATATTGACAAACCATTATAACTGTTTGATAAATTGAGCGTTCTGGGAACTGTTAGTTCATTGGCGCTATTCTCAGTGTCTCCTTGCCTCCTGTATTTTAAATTACAGATTGAACCCAGAAAAACAGCATCCTTTACATTTAACAAATAGTCGGACAAAACAATCCCTAAATAATTATCGCTCCCATTATCCAACCATTTAGGCTTGTCTCTGTCTGCTTTAAAGACATATCCATCAAAATCACCGGTAAAATACTGTATTCCACTCCCTTGATTGGGTGAACCCGAATCTCCGCTAACAAAAAGAATCCATTTGGTTTCGTTCGTCTCTTTCACTTCCAATGGGAAAAAGTCTAGTTTTGTCCATTCTCCTGTTTTTGCAAAAACCTCATTACCGAAACTGCTCACGAATTCCCAATTGATTAAATCATCCGATAAATAAAAGCTTATATCATAACCTGACAAGATCAACATCACCCATTTCTGGTTCTTCTCATCCCAGCTTATTTTAATATTACTAATTGGAGAATAGAAGTTATCCAGTTTAATAAGACCGTCTGCATATTCAATCCAGTTACTACCCGCATCTTCACTAAATAAGATTTGTAGTGCCTGCTCCTGATTTTCATTTCCTAATTCATTGTCAAACTGTATAGGGAAAATACCAACCAAAGGAGCAATTTTCATTCCAAGTCCCGATGAATTATTGATGTCATAGACGATGCTTCCTTTTCCAACCGTGTGCTCCTCGCCACTATTAATTTTCGTCGGAAGCGTTTTCCAATTTAATAGGTCCGAGCTTTTAGCATGCCCAAGCTTCCTAATTTTCTGGTTTGTTGTGAATTCATAATACAAGTGATAGCTATTGTCAAAAAACAATAAACTGACAGGTTCATCCAGTACAATTTCACCTGTTGAAAAATGTATTCCACTTTTTCCTTCTCCATTTTGCATGCGATCACATGCAAAAATTGTAATCATCAAAAATAAAAAGCCTACTCTCTGTATATATTTCATTTATTCAATGATTTGCACCAAACAACTTAGCTTGAAAACACAAATTTCGGAAGTGGACAAATCTCCACTCCCGAAAAAATCATGTATTAATTAAACCCAACATTCTGGGTATATCCGCCTTTTGTAAAATCTATTTCCCTCTGAGGAATTGGAAAATACTCATCTCTTCCTGCAGTAAACTTAGCATTGTTAAGGTACTCACGTCTTATCTTTTCTTTATCTAAATATGCATTCAGAGTAGATTCTGCAACTCCCCAACGAACCAAATCAAAAAAGCGTGGCCCCTCCATTGCAAACTCCAGCCTTCTCTCCCACCTCAATGCCATTCTTGCATTTTCCTGAGTCCATGGAAGATTTACTCCATCATACTCTGAAATCATGTAATTTGAAGGAGCACTTCCATCTTTTAACCTTGTTCTTTCTGTACTTTCTGCTGCTCTTTTTCTTACTTGGTTGATAAGCGGCATTGCTTTAGCTTCCTGTCCTAATTCAATGTATGCCTCAGCTTGCATCAAAAGAACGTCTGCATAACGAATGATATCTGCATTTTTCGAAACCCCCATGAATGGCCCCATTTTTTTATAGCATGAGCAATCGGCAGCCTGTTGTTCTTTCATGCTGTGAAAGTTACCGTAAACACCTGGAACCCTTACCCAACTAGTGCTGTAGATGTAAGAATCTTCATTGCGGTATTTGTAAGGATGGCCATCTATACCGACTGTATGGTCAATTCGCGGATCAACAGTAACACCATCGGTGGTGATATCGGCAGCACTCAACTCCACATCATTAAAAGATTGAAATACCGGCAATCCATTAGCATTTGTCGCAAAAGCATTGACCATATTCTGACTTGCCTGATGAAATCCACAGCAACCATATTGAGGTGCTCCATGAGGATAACTTAAACCAGGCTCAAAATTCAGTCTACCGGCAGTAGTTCCATCGCTGATTGAAAACTGAATTGAAAAAACAGCTTCGGGGCTATTATCTCCTTCTGGCAAGTAGTTTGTTGCAAAATCAGGATTCAAACTGTACTTGCCTGAGCTAATAACCATTTCAGTCAAATTTACAACCTCTTGCAACCTGCTTTGATTGATATTAGTAACCTGATGGTTTTCATCTTGTTCGTAGGCTTGATACAACCTTAATTTTGCCAAATACGCTGCAGCAGCATATTTATTTACACGCCCAATTTCTGGTTGAGTTTCCGGCAAATTATCCAACGCATATTGAAAATCTTCTGCAATTTTATCCCAAAGTTCATCATTAGAATACTCCCGATTTGACGTTTGCAAAATTTCTTCATTCGAAAGATTTTCATCAATAAAAGGAATGTATTTGAATAGGATTTTTAACATGAAATATGAATGCCCCCTCAAAAAGCGTGCTTCCCCAATTCGAACTTTTCTTAAATCATAATCCTCATCAGTAAGCTGATTCAAAGTCCGCAATGCAGAATTCGCCCGGGATATTGATGAATAATAATTCTCCCAAGTCCACGGGAAACCAGCGTCCCACGAATAAGATGGCTGAACTGTATTGTACTGCTCATAAAGATTAAACTGATCCATGTCTCCAATGCCACCACCACCTTTATAGGCATCATCAGAGCGTACACTTCCGTACCAAACCATACTCACGATCGGGCCAGGCATATCATTATTTCCAATAGCCGCATATGCAGCTGTAACCAATCCGTTGGCGCCCTCTGCTGAAGGACTTCCTGACGACACATATCCCTGTGGCTCAATCTGAAGATAATCATTACATGAAAAAGCTAAAAAGCTTATCATGACAATTATGTATATATTTATTTTGTTGTTTTTCATCGTTGTATTTTTTTTAAAAAGAAACATTTACACCTAATGATAAAGTTGTCGGCACTGGGATTCTCGTATCACTTAATCTTTCCGGATCTGGTCCCATATAGTCTTTGCTCTTAATCCAGAATACATTATCAGCCATAAAGTATACCCTAAGGTTTTCCAGGTTCATACCTAATCTACGAGCAGGAATGTTATAGCCTAACTGAAGATTACGAACCTTGAAATAAGAAAGGTTTACATTTAAATAGTCTGAAGAGCGGCCTTCATTGTTAGGATCAGCCAATGTCAAAGCAGGGATTTTTGTGTCTGTATTGGTTGGGGTCCATGCATCGAACACGCCCGGTCCAAAGTTTGTACCTACATTAACGTTCCGATTCCACCCCAAATAAGGATCATAACCAATTTTTCCGGCAACTCCTGATCCAAATATTGATAAATCAAAGTTTTTGTAGTTCACATTGATCCGAAGACTATATTCCAAATCTGGTAAAGTCGTCCCTAAGAACTTCTGATCCAAAGCACTAATAACTTCATCGCCATTTAAGTCTTTGTAACGAATTCGACCAGGACCAGCCCCAACTTGCTCTGCAGCAGCATCTACTTCAGCCTGATTTTGGAAGATTCCATCATACACATAGCCAAAAATTGAATATTCGGAATGACCAACAATTGTTTGCTCCGAGTTTCCCGCATATGCTGTCCTAACTTCCTCTGGCAACTCTGTAATTTTATCGGCAAAATGACCAGCACCTGCTGCAATTTCATAATTAAATTCGCGGTTGATATCTTTTCTGTAGCTTAAAGAAAACTCCCATCCTTTATTTTCCTTTGTTGCACCATTCAAGTATTGTTGTTGTCCTTCACCCAATGCTGAAGCCACTGGTGGTTTAATAAGGATATCGCTGGTCGTTCTAGTGAAATAATCAAAGGCACCAATGATTTTATTATCAAAAAGGCCAAAATCAACACCCACGTTTACTTCGTCTGTATTCTCCCATCGAAGCAATGGATTGGCAGCCTGAACAGACACGAATCCGGAAGGTAAATTACCGGTATCGGCACCATATAAAGAATAAGCTGAACCTACGTTATGATATTGGTTCCAAAAATCACCTCCATGATCGTTTACATCAACCTGATTGGCAGTCGCCCCATATCTTGGTTCAAACAAACCCAGGCTGGCAAAATCACCAACATCCTGGTTACCAACTCGACCTACACCAATTCGCAATTTCAAATTTGATAATGAAGTTAAGTTATCCATAAAAGATTCCTCACTAAGTCTCCAACCAAATGTGGCTGCCGGGAAAATACCATAACGGTTATCCAGTCCGAATCTGGAAGAACCATCACGACGTAATGTAACAGAAGCCAAAAAGCGTTCATCGAAGTTGTATGCAATTTTTCCAAACTGAGAAAATAATCGACTGCCGGTTCCGGTTCCAAAACTATTACCATTACTGGTACCCGCATCCAGTACAAAGAAATCTTCTGATTGAACAGAGTAACCTTCCTTGTAACCAGTATACGAACTGAAATTATCTGCAATCGCCTCTACACCAAGTAAAAAATCAAATTTACTTTTACCAACATCCAACTTATAGGTAACAGTATTCGACCACGTTACGCTTGTAAAATCTGTTTTATATAATCTCAAGCTATTAACTACTCTCGAAACAAACCCATTATTAAAACTAAGTTCGATATTTTTATCCTTTAGCATTGAATAATCAACACCAACATTTGTTCTAAAAACAAGATTTTCAATTGGTTCAAATTCAGCGAAGGCGTTGCCAAATAAGTAAGATCGATTTCTATTATCCCATTTGTTTAGATCCTGCATTGCCACAGGGTTATTTCTATCATTATATCCTGATCCTAATGGACCTCCGTACTCACCGGTTGAAGTATACAATGGAATTGTAGGTGGCATTAGAATTGCTAATACAGGAGTAAGCGCCAACCCGATATCCTGTGCTGCCAATGTCTCATTTGATGAAACTACTTGGGTGTTTATACCAAATCGAATCTTTTGATCCGCCATACTTGTTTGGGCATTAATTCTGGCAGTCAAACGATCGTAATTGGTATACTTAAGCATACCGGTATTTTTGATATATCCTAAATTTATCAGTAATGATGAACTCTCAGTTCCTCCAGTAACGGTAAGGTCATTGCTAATAACATAGCCAGGTTGGTAAGTAGCATCCTGCCAATCGGTATCTGCTGAAGGTACATTGGTATCACCTCCAACAAAAGGCTGAGAGGTAACTTTGTTTAAAACCGGACTGTTAAAGTCTCCATTCCAATCAAAATTATAAATTTCACCATTTGCGGCTGCAGGGTCTACGCGATCATTAATAGATGCTTGCCAAAGCGCTTCTCCCCGTTCGACTGCATTAAGCATATTATATCGTTGTGGTTTTTCACTTTGAACAGAAAAATTTGAGCTAAACTGCACTTTTACCTTTCCTTTAGTATTTGATCCATTCTTTGTTGTAACAATGATTACACCATTGGAAGCCCTGGATCCGTAGATAGATGAAGCAGAAGCATCTTTCAATACTTGAACAGAAACAATTGAACTTGGACTTAGTGCCTGAAACACTTCAGCTCTTTTTGTTGGGACGCCATCGATAATATAAAGAGGATCATTATTCCCAAGTGTATTTACACCACGAATAAGAATACGATTACTTGCACCATTTGGATCACCCGTCTGTTCAACATATAAGCCTGGCACCTTGCCCTGAAGCGCCAACATCGGGTTTCCAGTACTTAAACTTACATTTTCTATTGATTCGATTTTTACAACGCCAATTGCACCTGTAAGGTCCGCTTTACGTTGTGTTCCATAGCCAATTGCAACGACTTCTTCAATACCAATCGCATCTTCAACTAAGGTTACATCAATTGTAGGCTGTCCGGAAAATTGGTACTCCTGAGTTTTCATTCCCACAAAAGAGAAAACCAAAACACCATCCTGTGGAACACTATTTAGGGAATAATTCCCATTAACGTCGGTTATGGTTCCCATTGTAGTTCCTTTGACAACGACTGTAACCCCCGGCATTGGCATGCCTGATAAGTCTGTCACTTTCCCTGAAACCGTATTTTGTTGTCGGATAAAATCATTCACGGAATTAGATCCACCTATTTTCTGAATCAGAATATACCGATCATGAATTTCATACTCGAATCCCTTATCTTTTAACAATTGATCCAATAAAACTGACATTGAAACATGATTTACATTAATTGAAAACCTATCCAGATTTTCAATTTCATCATTTTTGTAAAAAAAATAATAGTCAGTTTTTTCTTCTATTTCTGTTAAGATTGACTTTAGCGTAGCATTCTCCATGCTAAGGTTTAATCTCACGTTTTGAGAGCTGGAGGTTTTTGCTGTGGCAGCAAATAATCCAATCAAAATAAAAAACCCAGCGAGTTTCATAATTAATAAAAATTTACACCATTGTCGGTAAAGACAATAATCTACATTACTTTTTTTCATAAATTTGGAATGTTTTAATTAGTTATAAGATTTTTTAAAACGCTTGACGGTGAGAGTGTGGGGCACTTTCACCGTTTTTTATGCTCCTAAATCAATATACCATAGGCAACTAGTTTTTATATATTAGTATTTGATCTTTTTTATTGTTGAATGGCTTTAGTTCATACTGTACGCCATACATTCTTTTCAAAATTTTCAAGAATAAATCAATTGGTTTCCCTTTAATAATCGTACCAGAGACTTCAATATCACCAATGCTTTCATCAGAAATAATTATCTCTACATTGTACCATCTTTCTAGTGATTTGACCAAATCAGCTAACTTTGTTTGTTCAAGTAATATCTTCCCGTCTATCCAGCTGCTATAAAATTTGGTATCAACTTTTTTAATTATTGTTTCACCTGTTATTTTATCAATGATAATTTGCTCGGAAGGATTTAATATCGCCAATTGACTTCCATCCATATTTTCGACAGTAACCTTTCCCTCAATAAGGGTAACAGCCATTTCTGAATCGTCATCGTATGATTTAACATTAAAAGTTGTCCCATAAACTTTTACAATTCCAGTTTCAGTTACAACTTCGAAAGGAATATTGTCGTTATGAACAACTTTGAATTGAGCTTCACCCTCTAGAGAAACAATCCTATTTTTACTATTAAATGCTGTTGGATATTCTAATGTAGCTCCTGCATTTAACCAAACGATTGTACCGTCGGACAGAGTCATTTTACTCATTTGCCCCCAATCAATTTCAATTTTGTTATAAGAAAGATCCTTGAAGTCAGAAACAACTATATTTTGAAATAAAACTCCAACAATAAAGGCCAACAAAAAAACTGCTGCATATTTAGCAAGTGGTAGAATAAGCTTTTTAAAGGAAAAATCTTGAGTTAACTGATAACTTATGTTTTGCCAATTTCGTTCTTTATCAATTTGATCAAGCAAAAAACTATTTTTAGACTTAAAATGAATTTTGCGAGCTAACCCCAGTCCCTTTTTAGTTTCAGCCAAATTTTCGATCTCAGAAAAATCTTTTTCTTCGTCTTCATCCAAGCTATTATGTATCTTCCCAACAATTAATTGCCACGCTTTATTTGGTTCCATCATTTCCTAATATTTCATGCATTACACGTTTAGGACGCGTCAACATGATATTTGGGTGACAGAAGAATTCAATTAATTGTCCTATTTCTGAAAAATAGCCAAAGAAGAAGGTTGTCATTCACTAAATTTTCCCTCAAAAATTGATAGGCTCGAGACATTTGAGTTTTAACAGTATTGACAGATATTTTTAATTCCTGAGCAATATCCTTATACGAAAGACCATTAAGAATTGCGAGTTGAAGTATTTTTCTTCGTTGTTCTGGAAGTTCTGCAATTAAATTATAAACCTTTTGAATTGTTTCCTCCCTCTCCAGATCGTACTCTTCAATTGGAATACTTTCCAATCTGTCAACGATAGAATCAATTCCTGTTCTTCTGCTTCTTGGCGACCGCAAATAACTGTAAATTTGATTTCGCACAGTAAGCAACATGTAATTTTCAAACGACGTTTTGATTAATATTTTTTCCTTACGTTCCCATATTCGAACGAAACAATCACTAACTATATCTTGTGCTAGTTCAATATCATCAACAACCGAATTTGCATAGAAACATAATGATGAATAATATTCATCATAATAATGCCTAAACGCTTGCTTGTCCCCTGCCTTTATTTTATCCCAGATGTAAGTATCCATTCTATAAAACGATTCCGAACAATTTTAGTAATAAATTCTGATCTGGTAAAAATTATCGAAACTAAAATTAGAAACAGCTTTAATAGCTCTGTCTAAAAAAACCACGGCCGCACCCCTGATACACCTATAAGAATGGATTTTACTTCCTTAAACACAAAAGAGATTTAAAAAAAACATCACAAAATTATACGCAAAGAAGTTCCGCAGATAAAAATTCCAAACAATTAATTTCTCTCTCTTTAGTATTTTAGATTCGAGATAATTCAGTTTTAAGCCATGAATCCTACCATAATTTTGAAAGTATTATTGGAAGTTCTCGGGAATGACAACCATATTAACACAACATAACAAACGCTCTTTTATTAACATAGCACACAAACAAGATAGCACAGTAATAAAATATTGAGTCCACAATACTCAAACTACCAATCAATTGCTCTGTATTATTATTGCGGTTGCTCAATTAATGAGATATTAAAAGAATGATGAGTGTTTAACAACCAATGTTTTTACTATTTATGAAACATTGGAAGTCTGTTTTATTAAATATCAACCATATTGCAAATGCTCCCCTGCCGCATAAAAATCATCAATAGTATTTGTTCCGACCATCGCAGAGATACAAGCACCAAAAGCAGCTTCCTCCAAATGAAGAGGAATCATTAATTTATGACTATATCTTCGTTCAATTAAATCAGCCAATATTTTATTCAACCGCACAGCATTGCCGGAACCGACTAAATAGTTCATCCGATCTCGAATCTCTAATGGGAACATATCATAAAAACCATAGGACTCGTTACAAATCCCATTAGCAAATCCGATAATCAGATTTTCGGGGGAGAAATTGGCGGTAGATATATTTTCTATACTACCTCTTTTTGATGGATTAAGCCGTGTTCCTCGAAATGATACGTCAACATTCAATGAATTTTCAATTGCATCATCGTCAATTTTTATCTGATTTATAAATTGGTAAAAGTCAATTTCAGACTGAGAGCTTTTGCAAAACGCACTAATTAGCTTTTCAATGAAATTCTTTAGAACAACCAGAGAGTATCCTCCGGTTAGCACTGATCCAACCATAATATACCCACCACCGGGGAACGGGCGCACATCTACATCTTTGATGTATTCATATTGATCGGTGTAAACTGAAACCTGGCTACTTGTTCCAATATTTACAAGTATTGATTCTCTAATTTCGCGAACAGATCCGAGAAAACTCGCCTGGTTGTCACCTAAAGCATTGCATACCTTGATATTGTCTGAATAATTCCCAATCACTTTCCCCGCGTCTACAACTTCAGGCAACATGTCTTTATTTATCCCTAGTTTTTGAATCCCTTCAATGTCAAATTCCAACTTTTCAAGATCGAACAAACCTAAACTTGCTGCATTTGTATGATCAGTAACCGGAATACTTAATCCAGCAAGATTCATTGCTATAAAATCCATGATCGTACAAAGTTTCGAAGCACTTTTTGTAATTAGGTTGTTATGGTCGTTATAAAAATGTGTCACTAAGCCAAATCCAGTTGACACATTATAACCGGTCATTTTTGATATATATTCAGCGTAAGTTAAATCAGCATCGAAAGGTAAATTTCCTCTTCCATCTTGCCAGGTATACAACGGACTAACTGGTTCTCCCGAATTATCAACGTATAAAATTCCATGCATTTGACCCGTTATTCCAATTGCCTCAATATTTTTATATTCATCTGTAAGTTCATCAATAATATTTGAAACAATCGATAAAATAATTTTAGGCTCCTGAACATCTTCCCACACATTCTCAACGACAACTTTAGCAGAATTCTGATATGTAACAGATTTTAGCTTTCTACTATCCAGATCGTAAATAACTCCGCAAATATTACTTGTACCGATGTCTATACCAATGAAATGTTTTCCCATACTTCTAAAATTATATCTCAGGATTTTGAAATTATTTTCCAATCAGATTTCTGTTCTCAAGTCTCATCTCCAAATGCTCCAATGGAACTCCTTTTGTTTCTACAAAGAAAAACCATACGATAAAAAACTGTAATATCATCATTACTCCTCCAAAAACAAATGGAATGGATAGGCCAATTTTAGGTATGGAGACAATTACCGGATATACCTGAGCGGCAACAGCTGCAAGTCCCCAATGTGTAAAACTACCTAATGACTGGCCTTTACTTCTAACTTTATTGGGAAATACTTCACTGATGTATACCCAAATTACAGCCCCCTGTGAAAATGAGAAAAACAAAATAAATGCTGCAACTGCCCATGGAAAAAGTTCAGTAAACTCACGTGTCCACGCAATGTAGGCACAAACGCCCAAAGGTATAGCTGACCCCCAAGAACCAATTAACAATAGCATCTTTCGTCCTATTTTATCAATTGTCAATAAGGCAATAGTTACTGCAATAACATTAGCAACACCTATAATTACGGGTTGAAATTTACCTCCGAATGTGGCTCCTATTTCATTTAACGTGTCATTTAAATAGTACAAATATCCATTAACAAATGACAGTTGATTAAATGCAGCTACTGTTACACCCAGAAAAATGGGGTAGAAATATTTTCGTTGAAACAATTTTTCCTTAATATGCTTTGAAGTAGACTTCAAAGATTCAATAATCTCGGCCATTTCTTCTTCAATTCTAAGTTCCCCAACTTGTGCAAGTACATTTTTCGCCTCTTTGATTCGGTGGATTGATGCTAACCATCTTGGACTTTTAGGGATAAAGAACAACATCGTAATAAACAACAGAGCTGGAATACATTCAGCAGCAAACATCACCCTCCATTGCAACTTTAAAATATCAAAATGCATGGTTTCAATAAGTGCGTTGGAAAAATAGGCGACCAATATTCCAAAACAAACATTAAACTGAAACAATATTACCAATCGTCCTCTAATTTGTGCGGGAGAAACTTCTGCAATATACATAGGCCCCAAAACAGACGCCCCTCCCACTCCGATTCCCCCAATCAACCGGAAGACTGTTAATGACCAGAAATCCCACGCCAGAGCACAACCTAAGGCTGAAATAAAAAATAAAGCTCCCAGTACTTTCAAACTTTCTCTTCGGCCCCAAATATCACCTGGTTTAGAAGCAATTATTGTTCCTAGAATTGTTCCAATCAAAGCAGACGACACCACAAAGCCCATTGACCATTCTGAAAGTTGAAATATGGTTTTCACTGCGGAGGTTGTTCCAGCAATTACAGCTGTATCAAACCCAAATAATAAACCGCCTAGTGATGCAACAATTGACGCTTTTATTAAAGTAGTTGTTACCCGATAGTTTTTTTTATTTGTAGACATAATTGAATTATTCATTTTTAATTTTTCGCTTTCCCAATGGTAATTTATTGAAATTACATTTTTGTTGACTCCAAATCCAGCCGGAGGATTATATCATTTTGTATTTCAGCTGATAGATCTAAAAAGTTAACGAAAGTTCCGTGAATTCGCATTATATAAACGCCACTGGGTGCAAATTTTTTCGGATTCGCTATAACCTTTCTCAACATATCGGGAGTATTTACATTTACATACAGATAGAATGGATTAATGTGATCGCTATCGCAAAAAAACAAAGGTTGAATTACTTTGTCATAAAATGACATTCCCTTCTCCTCCATAGATTCTTCTGGAAAATATTTTGGATCTATTCCAAAATGAGACGCATATCCACCAGTCATTTTTTCAAATGATAGTTTCTTAATTGATAAAATTCTAAAACCCAATCCAGAATGCGCGTCCCCACAAAGTGGGTCCAAACCATAATTTAGCATTTCTCGAGCATGCCGTCCATCTGGAGTTGCTCCAACCCAATATCCATACAAAAGATGTGTGGATGGGCTGCTCCAATCAGGTCTGAATGGATTCCCCAAATAATTAGTCAATGAAGCTACTTTATCTGATACTTTATTTACAATTCGTTGAGCCACATCGTCAACTTTTCTCGAATTATTTCCGTATTTCTCAGCAGTTAACAAATATTGCCTAAGATCTTCTTTTTCAGAAAAGTCATCCCTTAAAGCAAGTAATAGTTTACCAGCATCTTCAGGTCGCTCTTTCAATAAATCATTTATGGCAACAAACGAATCAGCTAGTACTGAAAGTCCATGGATAAGGCATCCGCTTCCATTGTACTTGGTCCCTTGATTATTCACATCTCGCATATCAAATCCAGAATCAATTCCCCCCATCGTTGAGGAAAGAAAAGGAACTTTCAAATGTGATAACGCAAGTGAACAATCATTCGCGGCTCTCGACATTTGATCTAAAAAATAATCGAGTTGCTTATAAAACAGACTCTCAATATTAGAAAGAATCGCAACTGGTTCAATTTCCGACATTCCCAATTCGGTATAACCAAGACCAATCTTTTTTCCCGATATAGCTGAGTATCCGTCATTTAATGTAAGTTCTAGTATTTTTCCAAGGTTCAGCCAACTATTGGTTGTATTTCCGTTATCTTTCCCTATGACAAGCGGTTCTTGACAGCCAGCAATAGAATAATCTGCCAAATCCTCTGTTTCAATTCCCGCCCAATCTAAAACCTTAAAAAGTGAATCATCATTGAAGAGTGATGGAGTAAGACACCCCGGAGTAAAAAAGAACTTACCCATTTCTTTATAAATCTGCTGGGGAGTGTTTCGATGAAGTTTTACTGACAAAATTGGTTGTGGGTAATTTGTCTCAAAATAGGCATCAAGCATTGCATAAGTAGTTGCATTGCTTAAATCTTCTCCACTACTTAAACGACCAGAGACCATTAAGTTCTGAGAGATTGCCCAACTACGATCACCAACATTAAAAAAAGTCAGAAAATGCTTAAAAATAGAAGTAGTCATTTCTCGGTCAGCTCCATCCATCTCACGGTAGTCTTCAAAAATACGATCAACATTTCCGACAGAGAAAGCATAAGGATTGGGAGATTGTTCAATACACATCACTTGCCACAAAATGATAAATGATTGTATTGCTTCGAACAAATTTGACGCTCCAAATTCAGGAACTTTTTGAAGCGTATTGGCAATTAAAAGTAATTCTCTCTTTCGTTCTTTTGAAACCTTAGTTGATAATTCCATCGCAAGCTGAGCGTAACGATTAGCCAATTTTATTGTTGCTTTAAGTGCAAGTTCCATCGCATCATAAAATGCTAATTTATTTTGATCGTTCTCAAGCTCCCGCTTCTTAGCAATTTGAAGAAGTTGCTCAGTAATTCCTCCTTTTATTATCGGTTTAAAATCAGCAATTGTATGTCCCGTGACCTGTTCCACAAAATAAACTACTTCTTTTGTTTCGTCACCAGTTTTTTGATAGACTTTCTTTAAATCCTGAACATATGGAGATTTTGCATACTCATCCCTGACCTTTCGAATACGCTCCTCGGTAAATTCATCATTAGGTTCAATATCATCGAATACGGCCAATGGATCGCAGTACCCTTCAAAAGAATCAATGTGAAAATTCGGATTAATTAAAGCGTATGTTTTTGCAAAGGCATCACTCTGAGTTCCAGCAAAAACCTGATTAGCACTAATCTGCAAAGGAATCTCAGTTACTACCCGTTCCAGTAATTTGGCTGATTTAATTTCGGAATGAACACCTTCAAAATCACTTTCCGCATTCATCTGTATCTCTTTTATACGAAACCAGCCATCAAGTCTTTTTAGTTGCCGTTGCTCCTCAAAAAGCTGAAGTGCCATTCGGTCAAGCTTTTCTTTGTTATATAGGTTTTGCCATTTCATATTAACTTTCTAAGGTTATTGATGATTTTCAAATCATTCTCCCGAAACACCTTTTCAATTTTCAATATTCTTTCTACCGATACATATTCGTTTTTCATAGTATAATCGAGTCCGGACAGCTCCCACTTCACTTTTCCATATTCATGATATGGAAGAATTTCCACAAATAGATGATTGTTATTCAATGGTTTGATTATCTCAATAAAATGCATAATATCTATCTCGGAATCGTTAAAATGAGGAACCAATGGAATTCTTATCCAGATAGTTGTACCAGACCCAGAAGCTTTTTTAATGTTTTCAACTATCATTTCATTACCTAAACCCAATATTTGCCTGTGTTTGTTATTGTCCCAGTGTTTGAAATCAATCATTAAAGTATCAAGGAATGCAAATAATTCAGATAAAAATGGATGCGTTCCATTTGTTTCCAGAGCAATATTTATCCCCTCTTTATCCAACATTGCTGCTAGATTCTTCAGTTCATTGAATTGGAGAGTCGGTTCACCTCCTGTAAAAGTGACACCGCCACCATTGTAAAACAACGATTTAGACTGTAACACTTCATCATAAATATCATTGATTGAATACTCTGTATAACTCAACTTAATTCCTTCATTCCTGTTTTTTGTTATACAAACTTTTGAAATACAATTTTCACAAAGTAACCGATCCAGTATTTGATTCTTAATTGCTCCAAAGGGACAAATTGAGTCTTGCAATTTATGTTTGCTCACAAGTAAGGTACCCGCCATTGAAATTCCCTCAGGATTAGAACACCAGGGACACTTCAGATTGCATCCTTGTAGGTGATATAATAATCTGTTCCCTGGTCCATCTTGATTAAAGTTCCACCCCTTCTGAAAGATTCTTATTTTACTTGTATCTGAAAACATCCAGCTGTTGTTTATAATCACAATTGCATTAAAGGAAGAGGTTGGCTGCAAATGCACATTCTATTAGTTACAAATGCATATACAACCTCCCCTTCATTTGCGAGCAGACCTATTCTGATATCGGTGTTATCTCAATATCTTTGAAAGCTACTTTGCCATGTTTTGCGTAAAACCACAGCACATTTCCCTTTCTCTCTGGTAGCCGATTTACAATGCATCGTTTACCAGCAACACAGACATCAATCATATCATCCTTCATTATAATTTCAACGGTGTATGGTTTATCTAAGCCATCTACAGCTTGTATATTAGTATTATAAAGCGACACAGTCTGGTTAATTTCAGAAAAGTCCAATTTATAACCTTCAGACGCTTTCTCTTTTGATCTTAAATAAAGACCGATATTTTCATTATTTCCATCAGGATCAACTTCAAACTTAATACGGCAAT
The DNA here is from genome assembly GCF_052690465.1 of Sunxiuqinia sp. A32. Lineage (NCBI taxonomy): Bacteria > Pseudomonadati > Bacteroidota > Bacteroidia > Marinilabiliales > Prolixibacteraceae > Sunxiuqinia > Sunxiuqinia sp. A32. The sequence goes on along the minus strand of NZ_JBQYLI010000001.1, from coordinate 383,215 downwards.
TAACAGGAATATCTCCAGCATGAAAAGATCCTATCGATCCCAATGCATCAATGATATATTCATCTGCACTATCTTTAGATGCATTTTCATCCAGCTGAAAATCAACCTTCATTTTAGACCCGACTTCGGGCATCGTTTCTTTTGGGAAGCAGGTAGCCAATGTCCCATCAGCCATTTGTATGACCTCGCGCAAAAGAACGGCTCCTCCAAAAATTTCACCGCCATTATCTTTGTTATCTCTTTTACTTGGAATCCAGGAGGCTGCAATTCGCCTTCCGTTAGTGAATTCTGCTGTCTTTACAACATTCGACCAATCTTCGTCAAACACCTGAAATGAGGGTTCAATCCATGGGCCGTAAGGTTCTTTCGACATCACATAAAAAGTTCTACCTGCTTGCGAATACAACAAATAGTACCAATCATTCCATTTGAAATAATCCGGACATTCCGGAACATGACGTTGACCATCAAGAATCGGTTTATTCACGTTCCATGTTTTCAAATCACTGGATGTTAAATGAACCAAACATCCCTGGTTCTCATCAATGGATGTGTTTTTCTCTCTCCAACTGGAAACGAACAAATGAAATAAACCATCGTCATCAATCACCACTTTAGGATCTCTAAAATCTCTTTTACTATAGCCTGGTGCTGATGTATAAAAAGGATTCGGTTTCTGCTTTTCAAAACTGATGCAATCATCACTGGTAGCGTAACTCAATTGCTCATTTACATGTCCATTTTCGTCAATAAGACGCGTAGCATAAAAAGCGTAAAACTTAGTACCATCAAAAGCCAGGGAACCTGTACAAATAGACTTTTCCCAATCCTCATCAATCCCAATCGCAATCGGATGGTGCTTCCAATTCTTTAAATCACTAGTTGTGCTAACTACCCACTGGTGAGCACCTAGTCCATTTAGTGACGAATGATGTCCTTCATCCAGTAACCAAAAAAGATAATATATACCATCATGATAATAGGGAATACAATCTCCTACAAACTGATTTCCATTTTCGGGAACAAAATATTGCATATTACCCGTTGGTTGTGACTCCGGCTTATAATCAATTTTAAACTGGGCAATTCCTAGTTGCGCTATAATAGCTAAAGCAACCGTAACTATAATTTTCTTCATTTTAATAGGTTTCAAAAGTTATTTATTTTCCAAATTGATTTCATTTCATAAATCTCCAACATACTAATTTTCGGGCCATATTTAAAGGACTCAAACACCAGTCCGTCAGCATGTCTAGCTAGAGGTAATTGCCTTGTTATATACCTTTCACCACTATTTAAAAAGATCTCAGCAATCGTTTTATCAAGTAGAATTTCCAATTGGTTCTCACCTGACAAAAGTTCATCTGAAGACAATTCTATTAGTGAATTTCCCTGATAATAAAGCCTGAAGGTATTTCCCTCATCCAAGGTGAACTTCATTCTAACATGAAGCGGCCCTTCATTAACCTCTGCCATTTTTCTGTTTGCTTCTTCCGCACTCAGGCCTTTCCAGATGTACTCTTTTTGGTGCAACTGATTAATTTCATGAATTGGATTTGCCGTTAAGACAACTCCCCTATCGGTGGTTTTAAGTAAAAATTCGGTCGGGAATAACATCATCTGTGTAAATGGCATTCCTTTAGGTTCTACTCTGGCCCACGCTATTTGAACGCGTCGATCATCCGGCATATTTTCAAACGACTGTGATGCATATAAAAGATCTCCCCAGCTACTTGTTCCTTCGGCATAGCGTAGCTTCTCCGTTTCGGGTAAAAATTCCCTCCCATCAAAACTACCGACATAATACTCTGAGGAACCGCCATGCAAAACCCATTTTTTATTATTGTCATCACCATCTACGGACAATTCAAACATATCGGGGCATTCGAAAAGCCCTTCAAAATGACTTTGCTTTTCCCAATTTCTCAAATCTCTGGAATTATAAAAAGACATCCCATTTTTTTCAAAAAGAACCATTACCCAATGCGTGGATGGCTCGTGCCAAAATACTTTAGGATCGCGGGTATGTGTAGTTCCCATTTCCCAGTTGCTATCAATAACGGGATTTCCCTGAAAACGTTGAAATGTTTTCCCTTCATCCAAGCTATAAGCTATGCATTGCACTTGTTTGAATGAAACGCGATCGTAGGCCGTGTAAAACAAAAGCAAAGCTCCTTTACCAAATCCGGCATCATTGTTCTTGTCAATAATAGCCGTTCCGGACCAAGGTGATCCTAAGGTATCCAAACGCAATGCTGGTGGCAATTCTTCCCAATGTATCAGGTCTGAACTGACAGCATGTCCCCAGTACATAAAACCAGTGTTCCACGATAGTCCAAATGGAAATGACTGCCAAAACAGATGATACTGCCCGTTAAGATAAATTGGACCGTTAATATCGTTACTCCAACCTCTTTTTACGGTAAAGTGATATTGAGGACGATACTTTTCCTGATAGATTGAATCGGATCCAGCAATTTCGTCACTCTGATAAATACGATCCATCGATTCCCTGGATGCCGGACAGGACAATGTAATTCGCTGCCCCTTGAACTCTTCAACATTGATGTATATCCAGTAATTAACGGAATCTTCTGCCAACTGTGCAGGAAACTCGCGCTGCTTTTGGCCATTCGCTTCTATCTCAACAAGTTTCATTCTGGCCTGATAGCCAATGGGAATATTCAAATAGTTTTTCGTAATCTTCATTGTTCGATCGTTCGAAAAAACCATCTGCTGAAATATTACCAAAAACAACAGCAGAAACCCGATCAATCTCAGGAAACAGCTCGATCTATATTGTTTACTTTTCATTTTTGATTTAGTAGTTATTAGTTGGTTTGATTAAATAGTAATTGATTGATTAAACCAGAGTCAGTTATTTACTTCTCTGTCTCTTTTCCCTACTGAATGCCCATAAGGGCGCCTTTCAATAAAATAGCATCACCTGCTTCTGTATAGATTTCAAAACTTTGAAAGTTTTCCTCATTACCACAAAATGAAGTCATCGCTATCTGATTATCACATGTGAATAATTGAAAAGAGCACCCATCAAAGAAAATCTTCAAATTATTAACTGGTGAATCCGAAGAATAAGCGACACCAGATGATCTATATCCATTTTCTATCTGGTTATTTTCAAACAAATTGGAACGATCAACATAACAATACTGTTCTTCCGAATTATATCCAATATTGAGACTTCCCCCTGATTTCGTTTTAAACCGCACTCCATAATTACGACTATTCCAGATTGCATGTTTACGCGAATTATCAAACGTTAAATCCAATATAAATGGAGCTTCGGGAATTTTGTACTCATCAGAGATCGTCCTTGCATTCGACAATTCAATTCTGCCTATTTCTTCTATGAGCTGTTTTTGCGAGTTAATTTCTGAGATGAGAGATGAGGAAATAAAATAATCATCATTTTCGTTAGTTAATTCCAGTTTGCGAGCAAGAATTAGTTTTTGATTGCATTCCTCCTCATTTTCAGTATTAAAACCTCGTCCCCATAAAAAAGCTATTTTGTCTCCATTTTCATCGTTAAGGAATAATCCGTCCAGCTTGTCTGTTCCGTAATCAAGCAGAAGCTCTTTTACCTGCGTTGCCAAAAATTTAGCACCATCAAAATCGCCTACAAAATATCTTTTTGTTTTGACTGTCTCATCTTCTTTTTTCATATCCGCCCAAAGCACCCACTTCATATCATTAGTCCCGACAACCTTCATCGGGAAGAAATCCGGATTTTCAAATTGACCGGAAAAATGAAGTTGTTCACCAAAATCACTTAAATAATTCCAATGAATCCCATCAGTGGATTTATAAAACCGAATGGCATCACCAACAGACACAGTCATAATCCAGGCATCGAAATCTTTGCTCCACCTAACTTTTGGATTTGCAAAGCTGGCTGGTTCACTATCTGTCAATAGAATACTTCCGAATAGATTCCAGGTATTTCCTTCATCAATGCTATATGCAATCTCAATTGTATTTTCAATCCCCTCTAACGAGTTCATGTAATAACAAAGCATTGGTGGAGATACTTTAGCTCCAAATCCGGATGTATTTGCAGAATCAATCACGACACATGGTGAAATCATTGTTTGCATTCCATCCGATAAAACAGCGACTTGCTCTTCTGCACATGTCAAAAGATCTGAGCTGGAATAGTGCCCCCAGATTAAGTCATCTGAAATAGAATCTTCCGAGAAATACAGATGATAACTTCCGTTAAAATAGCTTACCGTTACTGGCTTGCCATTGATTTTATCACTTAAACCAGACATTGTATTTCCCGATCCCACTCTTGGTGTGGTCGTATTACATGAAAAAACAAACACCACAATTATAATCGCCAGCGCACTTCTCATTTGTTGGATATATTTAGTCTTCAGAAGAAAATGTACTAAACAATAATCTATTCATAGCATATTGAAGAGAAGTAAGCCAAGCCATCTTTCTGTCTTGGCTTACATTCTCGGTATATTTTACCAACCTACATTCTGCTTATACAAACCTTTCACATAACTGATTTGTGTCTGCGGAATCGGGAAATATTCATCCCTGTTCTTTGTAAATGTGGCATCCTTCAAATAGGTACGTCGTGTCTTCTCAACGTTAAAATAATTGTTCATATATTCATCTGCAATTCCCCAACGTACGATATCGAAAAACCATTTTCCTTCAGTTGCAAACTCTAGCTGGCGTTCCCACTTTAGAGCTTCGAAAGCAAAATCCTGTGTCCAGGCAGGGCAGTTTTCACCTGGTTTATAAGGCTCAACCATAAAGTTTCCGGTTGGTGTACCATCAGCAAACTTCAGCATTTCGTCGCTGGTTGCAGCTCGTTCACGAATTTGATTGATTAAGTCCAGTGCTTCATCCAGATTTTGATTTAATTGAATTAAAGCTTCTGCTCTCCACAACATCACTTCATCCAAGCGAATAACATCCCAGTTAAGCCCGCTTCCCATAAATGGATTTGTTTTACGGAAACAGGGACAAGAAGGCAATACCAACAATTTTTGACTCATGGAATAGCCATACACTTCAGGAGTCCGAACCCAGCTGGTCTGCATCACAAAATCCGGATCGTATTTCCAGGGCATTTCCGGCACACAAGCAGTATGCATTAACCTTGGATCCATCGGAGTAGATGCAAATGCTTCTTTGTTATCGAGCATTACACCAGTATTGAAGTTGTCAAAGTCAGGCACACCGTCCACCGTTTTATATCGATTCATCAGGTTAACGGTTGGTTGCAAGAATCCGCAACAACCATATTCTGAGTTCACCGGATAAACCAGCCAAACATTAACACGTCCAACAGGTGAACCATCGTTGTTTGCAGTGTGCTGGATCGCCCAAACTGACTCTTGTCCATTTTCATACTCCCACAAAAAGTTCTTTCCAAAATCTGCGAATAAACTCTTACCAGAGTTATCAATTACATCTTTACACAAACTTGCAACCTCAGTAAGCTTTTGCTGATTAATAGAAACGACATTGTTATTGTCATCCTGTTCGTAAGCAGCAAATAATAAAGTCTTTGCCAGATAAGCTTCTGCCGCATACTTGGTTGGCCTACCAACTTCATCCTGACTTGTAGGTAAGTTTTCTGCTGCAAAGCGGAAATCATCGATCAGTTTTCCCCATAATTCCTGATCAGTTAAATCATCATTACTTACCTTATCATACTGATCATTAGGAGTATTTTCATCGATATATGGGAAATACTTGAAGTTCAACTTCATGTACATATAAATATGTCCGCGTAAGAAACGTAACTCAGCAATTCGTTGATTTCTCAACGGATATTCCGCATCTGTTAAAGCTTGAGCTCTCCGTAAAGCATCATGCACTCTACCAACCGCTACATAATGCACCCACCATAAATTATCTAAATCTCCAGAAGTTGTTGCCTGCATATAAGTGAAAGTTTCCCAAAGATTTCGTTCTGCATTGTCGTTTGTTCCCGAACCTCCTTTATAAGCTTCACCACCACGAACTGATCCTTCTTCGTAAGGCATCCCCATTTGTTTATTGAAATGGTTTTGCCCGCAAAAAGAGTAAGCTGCATTTATCATCTGTTCCACCTTATCAGGTGTATTTAAATCTGCATCTGAGATTATCCCCTGAGGATTTTGCTCGAGCATCGAAGTACATGATATAATAAGTATTAGCACAAGATTAAAACTTGCTATTTTTATAGTTTTCATTTTTATTCGTTTTAATTTTTACTAATTAGAAAGTTACGTTCAATCCCATAGTTAATGACAATGGAAGAGGATAGCTGTTGCCTGGAGTTTCCGGATCCAATCCGGTATAAGCATTGTCTCCCCAAGTCTTCATAACCGTTAAGAGATTATCTGCACGCAGCGAGATTCTTGCTCGTTTGATTTTTAAGCGATTAGCCATTTGATCCGGAATTGTATACCCCAGTTCTGCATTTCTAATTTTCATGTATGAGCCACTCTCTACATAATAAGTTGAGAAACGACCTTCATCATTATAGTTATTAATTGAAACTGCAGGGATTGTAGAGTTATTATTTTCAGGAGTCCATGCATCCAACAATCTTGTTCCATAGTTTTCACCAACAGTTCCCAGTGCATAAATATCAGTCCATCGTTTCCAACCACTCACATTTAGATCTTTACCAAATACGCCATTGAAGAATACAGTGAAATCAAAGTTCTTCCAATTAAGCCCCACAGTAATACCATATTCCAGGTCAGGATTTTCTACGCCAATCCAGGAACGGTCTTTATCATCAATTTTTCCATCATCATTCAAATCCTTGTATCGAATGCGCCCGGGAGCAGCACCAATCTGTGTTGCATGAGCATCAACCTCTGCCTGAGATTGAAATAATCCATCAGCTTCATATCCATACAACGAATTTCTTGGACGCCCCAAAATGTTTTGATCTGTTCCATTCCCTGCAAAGTTGTTGATTACATCTTCCGGTACTTTAACCACAGTTTGTTGATTGTGCCAGAATACACTACTAACTTCCAATCCAACGTCTCCAAGTTTCTCCCGGTAGTTCAATGTAAATTCATACCCTTTGTTATCAATATCGGCACCATTCAACCACATGCTTGCTCCTTCACCCAAAGTTGCGACAGTACCAGGTTTCATTAAAATATCACGAGTATATTTCAGATAATAATCAAATGATCCGCTAAGCTTTGAATTAAAGAATCCAAAGTCCAGACCAAAGTTATGCTGAGAAGTCGTTTCCCATTTTAAATCCGGATTTCCTCTTTGTGTTCTGCGAAAACCTGCAGGTAAACTACCGCCTTCACCAGTAAAGTCATATGCTGTTCCCCAGTTCCAGTCCCACAAATTGTTTGCATCATACATTGAAACATACATTTGATAACCAGCATAATCATCAATCTGAGAATTACCATTTTGTCCCCAACCATACCTCAATTTAAGTTGGGAAAAATCAGATAAGGCTTCACTTAAGAAACTTTCATTATTTAAAACCCATCCCACTGAAAATGCAGGAAAAGTAGCCCAGCGATTGTTCGAACCAAATACAGAAGAAGCATCTCTACGAAGAGTAAATGAGGCTAAGTAACGATTGTCGTAGTTGTAATTGAATTTCCCAAACCAGGAAATCATTGTGTTATTACTTCTGTTTCCTCCATTGTCTTTTTCTTCTTCACCAGCGTCTAGTTGCATATAATCTGTAGTTTCCAATGCATACACACGGCGACTTCCCCAAAATTGATCCCAAGTGTGCTCAATAGTTTCCTGCCCAACCATGACGTCAAAATTGCTCTTTCCTAAATCAAATACATACTGTAAGATGTTACTGTTATTCCAGTTCGCATCAAAATTTGCAGTTTGGGTTACTTTATTCCTATCCTCACTCAAAAAGCCTGAACGATAAGTCAGATCCATGGTTTTGCGCCAAAAACCTGTAAAGTCAAGACCGAATGATGAACGGAATGTTAGCCCTTTTAATAATTCGATATTAATAAATGTGTTTCCAAACAAGCGCATATTATCCTGATGATTCTGTAGATTGTCCTCAATTAACCGCACCGGATTTTGTCGATCGCTCATTCCACCAATAGGGCCACCCCAACCAATGCCATCAACGGTATGAACAGGCACAATGGACATTAAAGATTTTGTGCTACCTAAGTTGCCATCCCCAATATTGCTGCTCTGTCTCCATTTTGAAATGGTGAAGTTTTCGCCAACCTTAATTTTACCATCCAACCAGGAATAATCCGTATTAATCCGAGTATTCAACCGGTTGAAGAAACTGCCTTTGATGGTTCCTTTGTTATCGTAATAATCAACAGAAAAGATAGCGTGCCCACTTTCATTACCACTGGAAAGGGTCACATTATATTGTTGCACCTGACCTGTCCGAAGAATCTCATCCTGCCAGTCGGTATCTGCCGATTTCATTGTTTTCGCATCAGGATCGAGGTATTCTCTCCAAGTTACTTTATCCAAAACAAAATTTCCATTGGCATCGACGTGATCTACATATTGATACAATTGCCCGATTCCAACAAGGTTTGGATCTGCATCAGCATTATCATTCTTAATCGCCCAATACTGAGAAATACCTCTCTCTTCTGTATTCATCAGATCAAAAGGTTTTGCACTACTCACCATCGTGTACGAAGACCTAAAATCAACCGTGGTGCCCTTTTTCCCTTTTCTGGTTGTAATGATGATAACACCATTTGCAGCACGAGATCCATAGATTGATGCTGATGATGCATCTTTCAGAACTTGAATAGATTCAATATCCATCGTTGCCAACTCAGACATCGATCGGGTTGTAGGAGTACCATCAACAATATACAGTGGATTATTATTATTCAAGGTACCTTCCCCCCGGATACGAACGGTAGACCACGGATTTGGAGAACCATTGCTTGATACTGTCATCCCTGCAACCTTTCCCTGGGCTGCTCGCATCGCACTACCGGTTGTACTGGATCGTATCTGATCCACTTCCACAACAGATACCGAACCGGTAAGGTCGGCCTTTCGCTGGCTGGTGTAACCAGTAACAATTACTTCATCGAGGCTTGTTAATGATTCCTGCAAAACCACATCAATAACAGGAGAATCTGCCACAGTGATCTCTTGCGATTCAAAGCCAATAAAAGAAAAAACCAAGGCAACTCCATTATCTGTTCCAATGGAATAATATCCACTTGCATTCGTTATCGTACCTTGTGTGGTTCCCTTCACAACTACAGAAACACCCGGTAATGGAAGCCCGGAATCGTCAGTAACAGTGCCGGAAACAGTCATCTGCTGAACAAGAAAATCAGAGTCAATTTCTTCATTTTTTGGAAAAATTATAATACTACGGTCTATCAATTTGAAGGATAAACCCGTATTCTCCAATAATCCATCGACCAAATCCAGCACACCTTTGTCTGTAACTTGAATTGACTTTCTTTCAACATTCTTGACCTGTTCATTTTGATAGAAAAAGCGGTATTCAGATTGTTCTTCAATCTGGCGAAAGATTTCACTTAGCGCAGCATTCTCAATTTTCATAGAGACTTTTGAACTTTGAGAATAAACAGATGCTGTAACATTAACCACAAATAATAGAACTAAAAAGACTGTTAGCTTCATAATTCGAAAAAGTTTAATCCACCCGACTCTTGTCGAGTAGTCAGATAATCGTTTTTTTTTCATAATTTTGAAAAGATTTATAGTTTGTAAATCAGAAATTAGAAGGTGATATTTCGTTGGCGCGGGTATCACCTTTTGTTTTCATTTCTTCACTCCTTAAGTTGGAGTTTAATTGTCTTATTATCTACTTCATATTTTATAGGTATTGTAAGGTTTATAAATTCGAGTACTCTGGAAATACTAAGGTTATCTATTGATCCTGTGTAGTGTATATTTTTGTATACATTTTTATTATATATAAATTTTACAGCATAATATCGTTCCAATTTTTGAATCATGACATTAAATGGTTCATTATCAAAAAACAGAATTCCTTGCATCCACAAGATTTCATTTTGCACTTTTGTTTCAATCTTTGAAATGCGGCCTTCATCTTCATTATAACTAATTTTTTCGCCAGGCTTTAACTCAAAGGTTTCTGATTGATCACTAATGTTCATCGCTATTTTACCAGACAGAAGTGAAGCTTCAGTAATTTTTGAATCGTGATAATGTGCAACATTAAACTTTGTGCCTAAAACCTTAACTTTTGCATTGTCCGTATTTACGATGAATGGGTGGTCAGCCGCATGAGTTACTTCAAAATATGCCTCTCCATCCATACTAACAATCCGTTCATCTTTCGTTGCGTGGTATTTTAACACGGTTTCTGCGTTAAGCCAAACCAACGTACCATCAGGAAGCGTGACTTTGCTTTGCTGACCAGCTTCTGTGCTAACTTCAACCCAGTTATTTTTATAAAACAAATTGGTTTGGGAGGCAATATAAATAGATGAACCAGCAATTGTGATAATCAATATTATCGCGGCAGCAATTCTTGTTAAGTAAAAAATAGTGGGGTGATGTCTCTTTTTAACACTTCCTGCATTTAACTTGAACAGCATCCTCTCACGAACAATATTCAATCTTTCATTTGATTCTTCCTCTGCAGGATTACTCCAAAATGATTCTAAGTTTGTAAAAAATGAACTGTTGCGAGCAGCCTTGCTTTTCCATTGATCCAATACATCTTTGTCTTCCTTACTTTCAATTCTAAGCAATTTCCGGGCAATTATTAGTGAAATATCCTTCAACTCTTTCATAATAGTATTATACTTTACGAAATAAGGACATCACTTCTCTTGCTTCTCCCCAAAAGAAAATGACTTTTTTTCACGAATTATTTAAAAGGCCAGTAAAAAGGTTATCAAACCCTTTGAATTAGTAGGATTCGTCAAATCAATATCTAGCTGCTCTGCGATTTTCTTAACGGCAATAGCAACCTGATTATCAACTGTCTTAACAGATATATCCAAGATTTTGGCAACTTCATTTCTATTTAATCCATCTTCTCGAATCAACTTAAAAATGATTTTACATTTCGATGGTAATTTATTGACAATTCTATTTAATGCGTCAAGCATTTCTCCTTCGATTAAATCATTTTCAGCTGATTGCTTGTAATCTGCCAATTGAATATGAGAATCAGCAAGCATATCAAAACTAAACTTCTGTTCCTTTTTTAATACATTGATGGATTTGTTGCGAATAGAAATAAATAGATAAGTTTCAATATTATTTATCGCAGAAAGAATTTGTCTTTGCTCCCATAGCTTTAAGAAAATGTCAAGTACAATTTCTTCTGCTAATACTTCAGACTTTACAATTGCAGCTGAAAAACGCATTAATCGGTAAAAGTAGTAATCAAAAAAGTCAGTAAATGACTGTTGCGATTGCTCCTGCAAAAATTTGCCAAATATATTTTTACCTGTATTTTCCAACGTTTCGCTACAACTTGAGAGTTGAATTGACTCCACAATTTTAATAATTTAAAAAGAATTTTAAATCATCTTCCAAACTTATTATCTATTGGTTAAAAATTCTGCGAACTAATATCAGAACCTACTTTCTGCATCAATAGTCATTCATTGAGAAACTTAAAAACAAAAAAAGACACTTAAAACATACATCTTAAGTGTCTTCAATTTGACTTTATTTCAATAACTGTACCCCGGACGGGATTCGAACCCATGACCCATAGCTTAGAAGGCTATTGCTCTATCCAACTGAGCTACCGAGGCATCCTTTTAGCGGTTGCAAATATAGGAAAATATCAAAAAATGAGGACTAAAATTTCATTTTTTTGACAGAACAACCACTATTTACAGTTTATACCAAGTGTATATTATGTGCTTTGCATTGTTCGATCATCTCATCCGGCCATATACTTGACTGAATCTCACCGATATGCGCTTTCCTCAAAAAGTACATGCAAATTCTCGATTGACCAATTCCACCTCCCAATGAAAGTGGCAAATCACCGTTTAACAATCGCTGATGCCAGTATAATTCTTTTCTATCTTCAGTGTTGGTCAATGCTAACTGGTGCAATAATGCGTCTTTATCAACACGAATTCCCATCGATGAAATTTCAAAGGCACTTTGTAAAACCGGATTCCAAATGACAATATCTCCATTTAAACCTTTATAACCATTACTATTTACCGTTGACCAATCATCATAATCAGGAGCACGTCCATCATGAATTTCGCCACCAGGTAATGCACCCCCGATACCAATGACAAAAATAGCTCCGTATTCTTTTGCAGCTCTATTTTCCCGCTCTTTTGATGTAAGATCCGGATATCTTGATTCTAATTCTTCTGCATGTATGAACGTTATTTCTTCTGGCAAAGTTGGTTTTAATTGAGGGTAATGCTCATAGACGTAAAACTCGGTTCGCAAGAGTACGGTGTAAATTTTACGAACAACCTTCTTCAAAAACTCAAGGTTTCGTTCTTCACGAGTAATTACACGCTCCCAGTCCCACTGATCCACATATAACGAATGAATATTTGTCAATTCCTCATCCGGACGAATCGCATTCATATCGGTATAAATTCCGTAGCCGGCATCTACCTCCAAATCAGCCAGTGTCATCCGCTTCCACTTTGCAAGAGACTGAACAACCTCGGCAACCTCATCATTTAATTCCTTGACAGGGAAAGAGACTGGACGCTCAATACCATTAAGGTCGTCATTTATTCCGGTACCTTTCATCACAAAAAGTGGAGCAGTTACCCGACTTAGCTTTAATTCTGAAGACAAGTCCTGTTGAAAAAAATCTTTTACCAGCTTTATAGCCTTTTCTGTTTGCTTTAAGTCGAGATGAGAATGATAATTTTCGGGAAAGTATAGTTTCATAAAATGATGTTTTGATCCGTACAACCGGATTAGTTACAACTAATAATTTCTTCTGCTTAAAAATAGTATATTATCACATTTAATAGAAATATTCTAACAAACTGAAAGACAATATAATTATTCAACTTCAGACAAACTCTCTACAACCAACTATTTTCATGGCGATAGTCTATAGAATAACGCGGCTACTTCGAAATAATTCACTCAATTTAAAATCTATTCCCTATCAGAAACAGGGGTGTTTTTGGAATTCTTAGCAAGTCAAAAAAAAATAATATTTAATCAATTTTTTTAATTTTGCCATGCATGAAAAAACTTCCCCCCAACATATTCAACCTGTACCTAATAAAAATTGCAAAATGGTTTAATTTGGTAATGCCTGTTATTGTTATTTTCTATCAAGAAAATGGCCTTACCATGCAGGATATTTTCATTCTAAAATCAATTTATTCAATTGCCATTGTTGTAATGGAAATTCCGTCTGGTTACATGGCAGATGTTTGGGGCAGAAAGAAAACGTTATTACTCGGAGGTTTGCTTGGGGCATTGGGATTTGCACTTTACAGTTTTTCGTATGTTTTCTGGACATTTGCAATTGCCGAAATCATTTTAGGAATTGGACACAGTTTTGTCTCAGGAGCTGATTCTGCCATGCTTTATGATACGCTAAAATCGAATAAAAAAGAAAAAGAGTATATAAAGCACGAAGGCTGGATAACCTCATCAGGAAATTTTGCTGAGGCATTTGCAGGCATAGCCGGGGGATTGCTTGCAACTATTAGTTTGAGACTCCCATTTTACTTTCAATTTGGAGTAGCTTCCATTGCAATCCCTGCTGCCATTTTTCTGAAAGAACCAGTTGTTCATGCCAAGCAGGTATCCGTTGGTTTTCGAAACATTCTTCAAACTGTTGGGAAAACATTTAAACATCCACTACTTCGTTCCGCCATATTGACTTCCTCATTCACAGGAACGGCTTCTCTTACTTTTGCTTGGTTTGTTCAGCCTTATTTTCAGGAAGCTGGATTACCATTGACATTTTTTGGTGTGATGTGGACTTTATTGAACCTTTCGGTTGGACTTTCCTCGATGTTTTCTTATCGCGTTGAGAGAGTATTGGGACAGCGATATTCATTACTTGTAATCATTCTATGCTTGAGCCTTGGATATTTCTTATCAGCAATGGTAGTGAGTATTGCGGGTATTGCATTCTTATTCTTTTTCTACTTAATCCGTGGAATTGCCCACCCCATTTTGAAAGATTATATCAATCAGTACACAGAACCGGAAGTCAGGGCAACTATCCTTTCCATCAGAAATTTTGTGATCCGAATCAACTTTGCCATTATTGGACCAGCTCTTGGGTATATCACCGATCATTTTAGCCTGGCTGCTGCATTACTATTAACCGGTGCCGGATATTTAATAAGTGGAATTTTAAGCATGTTCCCGCTGCTTAAAAAGGACAAGTAGTAAATTATTCTTCTGTCAATTTAAATGAATCCAGGAAGGTATTTACAGCTTTGTTAAGGCTGTTACTACTTGCTGTAATCACCTCGGAAATATAAGCTTTATTTTTCACCAAATAGATTCTCATTTTTATAATAGCGACCCCATTTTTAAAATCGATTCTTATTTCTCTGCCAGGATATCCTTTATATGAAATGGTGTTAGTTGTTAGTAATTTACCCTGCACATTCGTAACAGCACCGTTAATCGAATTATTCATAAATTCAGCAATCTCTTCATCTGCCATGATATCACTATCAACCAGATCTTCCGGATATACTGAAAACCCGGCTCCATAAAGGATATTATCATCTTTCCCCAGTTCCGGCTCATAGGTATAAATTTTCACTTCCATTGGTCCGATTTCAGACTCTACAGATTGTATGTTTTCCTCGGGTTGTTCCGGAAAAAGTATTTCAAAGTTAGCTTCGTTATTGTGGTATGTTATCCATTGGATTGTATCAGATTGAAGAAACTCCATTTTATTGAGTTTCTTCAGCCCCTGTATTTCCATTAACTTTTCTACCCCCAACTTTCCATAATGACTTCCGATCGCTGCAAAAATAGTTCCCACAACAATTCCAATAATTTGACTTTTTGTAATCTTCCTTTTCTTCTTTTTTCCAGCTTTTTGCATTACCGACACAGCCTCATCTGTAACACATCTTTGGGCCTTAAAATCATTTAATGTTTTGCCTTGATTCCGCTTTAACCAATCTTTGAAGTTATTAGACATCTTCTTATTGCATTTCTCGCAAAACACCAGATATTCTGATTTTACAGGGTTGAAGTGTCCGCAATGTTCACAAGGTAAATGGTACATACTAAACAATTAAAATAGAAATATTAGGAAACAAAAAAAATTGCTGACGCAATCTCCATCACCAAATTATCAAAATAAGTCCAATATACAATAAGCGAATAAAAAATAATTTGATAACAAAAAAAGCAACATCAACGATGCTGCTTCATTATTTTGAGTAGTGACAAATTTCTTAAACCAAGCCAGAAAAGCCCATAAATGCCATAGCTAAAATACCTGCTACAAGCAAAGCAATTGGAGTTCCTTTTAATCCTTTTGGAATATCAACCAAATCTAGATGTTCGCGCAGACCTGCAAACAATACCAAGGCTAATCCGAAACCAATAGCATTTGCAGTTGCAAAAACAACTCCTTCCAACAAATTGAATTCCTTTTGGACGGTAAGAATAGCAACACCCAAGATTGCACAGTTTGTCGTAATTAGTGGAAGAAAAACTCCTAACGCCTGGTACAAAGCAGGACTAACTTTCTTAAGGATAATTTCGACTAACTGAACCAACGATGCAATAATAAGAATGAAGAATATGGTTTGTAAATATTGAAGACCAAACGAATTTAAAATATACAACTGGATCAAGTATGTAACGATCGTTGCAATTACCATAACGAATGTAACAGCACCAGTCATTCCAACTGCAGTCGATATTTTCTTGGATACACCCAGAAATGGACAAATCCCAAGGAACTGATTCAATACGATATTATTGACAAATATGGCGGCTATGATAATAAATAAATATTCCATAATGTAATCTCCTATGATTTATTTAAACGTCTGATCAGGGCAATTAAATAACCCAAAACAATGAATGCCCCTGGGGCCAGCACGAACAATAACATTCCATAGTTTTCAGGAAAAACTGTCATAGAAAAAATCTTCCCACTCCCCAGAAACTCGCGAGCTGCTCCTAAAAGAGTCAAGGCGAAGGAAAATCCTAAGCCCATTCCCAAACCGTCAAGTGCAGAAGATAATATCGTGTTCTTGGAAGCAAAAGCTTCGGCACGTCCTAATACGATACAGTTCACAACAATCAGTGGAATAAATAAACCTAAACTTTTATACAATGCAGGAATATAGGCTTGCATAACCAACTCCACAACTGTAACCAAAGTGGCAATAATTACAATAAAACTTGGAATCTTTACTTTGTTGGGAATAAAGTTCTTAAATATTGAGATAACAATATTCGACATTAATAAAACAAAGGTTGTTGCTAATCCCATTCCCAAACCATTTATCGCGGAAGAAGTTACTCCCAAGGTTGGACACATTCCCAATAAGAGAACGAAAACCGGGTTTTCTTTTATAAATCCTTTTGAAAAATTTTTCCATTGACTCATGACTGACCTCCTTCCTCTGCTTCAGTTTTAGCAGACTCTTGTTCATTAAGTGGGGGTGCATCTTTATAGGTTTCAAATGCTCGATTAATAGCATCTAAAAATGCGCGTGATGAAATGGTCGACGCAGTAATGGCATCCACATCTCCACCATCCTTTGAGACTTTAAATTCTGTAGTTTCCGGACTTTTTCCAATTATATTTTGATTGGGCTTATTTTCATATCTAAACCAAACTCCCATTTTAGAACCTAATCCAGGAGTTTCCTTGTGCTCCAATACTTCGTACCCAGAAATGGTTCCATCAGCAGCAATACCCGCCATAACACTAATAAAACCACTAAATCCCTTTTTTGTATATGTTTTTACAGCGACGCCAACTAGTTGTTGATTTGCATCAAATGCAGGAAAAAATTCCAGACTATCAGCTCCATCTGAAGGAAGCATTTTCCACGATGATCCTAAATGATCAAATGTGGGCAATACACTTTCAATGGCTTTCTTCTGGGCTTTTTCTTTTGCCAAGGCAATGTCTTCTTTAGTTAGATCGTGTATAAAACCTAAGATCATTGCGGCTACTAAAGTGACTACCAACAAAGTAGTAGTCATACTAAAAAAAGTTGATTCTTTCTGTGCCATTACTTTTTCCCTCCAAATCGTTTAGGTTTTATATAGGCATTTAATAAAGGTGTAAATCCATTCATAATTAATATTGCGAATGAAATACCCTCAGGGTATGCACCAAAATTTCTAATTAGTACTGTGATTAATCCAATACCCACCGCATAGAAGAATTGCCCTTTATGCGTCATGGGTGAAGTAACCATATCAGTTGCCATATAAATTGCACCAAGCATTGCACCGCCAGAAAGTAAATGAAAAACTGGTTCGATAAATTTCTCAGGGTTTATCAACCACATTCCGCCTTGGAAAATGAAAATAGTTCCCAAAATGAAAACCGGAATATGCCAGGTTATAACCTTTTTCCAAAGCATGTAACCAAATCCAAGCAACAGGAATATGGCTGAAATTTCACCAAGAGAACCAGACATGTTTCCATAAAACAAATCCATATTTGCTGGTAGATTGGGAAGTAGATCACTAACTGGTTGGCCATTTTTAATTCCTTCTTTCAATATTGCCAATGGAGTTGCAGTTGTGGTTGCATCTACCACCATTTGTTTGGTAACCGGCCAACTGGTCATCTGCACCGGAAATGAGATCAGTAGAAAAACACGCCCAACTAAAGCAGGGTTAAACGGATTGTTTCCTAAACCGCCAAAAGACAGTTTACCTACTCCAATAGCAACCAAAGCACCAATAATAATAATCCAAACAGGGAGATTTGCCGGCACATTAAATGCAAGTAAAATCCCGGTGAGTGCAGCTGATCCGTCGGTGATCTTTGGAATCTCCTTCATTATATATTTCTGAATCAGAAACTCAAATGCAATACAGGCTGCAACAGCAATAAATGTGACTTTGACTGCTTCAAATCCAAACATGAATACAGACCAAACCAAGGCGGGTACCAAAGCGAAAATCACCCGGTACATAATTTTATTCACCGAATCACTTGTGTGCACATGCGGTGAAGGGGATATGGTTAGTAACTTACTCATTTCTTATATCTATTCATTCGATTTTTAACTCAATTATTTTTTTCGTGAACGGAGAATCTGTCCAACTTTTCCTTTTCCTAATCGGATATAATCAAGTAAAGGACGATCTGCAGGACAAGTATAACTGCAAGAACCACATTCTATACAATCCATAATTTGGTTCTTTTCAGCTTTATCCCAGATTTGTTTGTCAGAAACAGTCATCAAATAGTATGGCTCCAATCCCATTGGACAAACAGACACACAACGCGAACAACGAATACAGTTTTGCATCTTCTCGCGTTTTGCTTCCTCCTCTGGCAAAATTAAAATCCCTGATGTTCCTTTGGTGACAGGCACATCCATCGATGCAATTGCTTTCCCCATCATTGGTCCACCACTAATGACCTTTCCAGTATCCTCGGGTAATCCACCTGCAGCATCTATCAAATCCTGCACGGGTGTTCCTACCCTTACCATGAAATTCGAAGGTTTTTCAACCGATTTTCCAGTCACAGTTACAACACGCTCTATTAGTGGCTTATTTTTTTGCACAGCTTCATAAACCGCGAAAGCCGTACCAACATTGCTAACCACAGCACCAACAGCGATCGGAAGAGCTCCAGATGGAACTTCTCTTCCAGTGACAGCCTTTATCAGTTGTTTTTCTCCTCCCTGTGGATATTTTACTTTTAGCGGTACCACTTTAATTGTAGAATCCCCATCAATCAACTTTGATAAATGATCAATAGCATCCTTCTTGTTATTTTCAATACCGATGTACGCTTTTTGAACATTAAGTGCGGTCATCAATAAACGAACACCGACTAAAGTTTCTTCTCCTTTTTCAAGCATCACCCGGTGATCAGAGGTCAGGTAAGGTTCGCATTCCACTCCATTAATGATCAACATCTCTGCCTCCATACCTTGTGGAGGAGTCAATTTCACATGTGTTGGGAATGTTGCACCACCTAATCCGACAATTCCGGCTGCATTAATTTTTTCAATTATCTTCTTGCTATCTTTTTCAAAATCTTTTTTTAGATCCTGATTTTTATCGACCGACTCTTCCCATTCATCACCTTCCACAGTAATAAAAATACCTTGCTTTGGATAACCGCTACTATCCTGAGCCAGATCGACTTTACTTACTGTTCCTGAAACTGAAGAATGAATGTTAGCTGATACAAAACCACCGGATTTAGCAATGAGTTGTCCAACTTTTACTTGATCGCCTTTTTTAACCAGGGCTTGAGCTGGTGCTCCAATATGCTGGGCTACAGGTATAAAAACACTTTTCGGCAAATCAAGCACGTCAATGGCTTTATTTGCTGATAGCTTATTTTCTGCTGGGTGAACCCCTCCGAGTTTAAATGTTTTTAACACGATTGGCCTCCTTATTTAGTTAGCTGAATTTTCAGAATTTGTTGAGGGTGCTTCCGTTGTTTTTTCCGGTGAAGCTTCCGGTTTCTTTGCTGCTGGCTTTGGTGGCAAATCCGTCTTTATCTTCCGTGGGGGAAAATTCAACTCAATAATCGCATTGGTCGGACATTCAACCACACATTTACGACAAAGCTTACACTTATCTGAATCAATAAAAGCAAGATTATTATTCATTGTAATTGCATCAAACGGACAAACTTTAAAACATTTGCTACATCCGATGCAAGCAACAGAACAAGCTTTTTTCGCAACACCGCCTTTATCCTCATTCCTGCAGGAAACGTAAATCTTACGATCTTTAGGTGCCTTTTTACGAAGCTCTATCAAATCTTTCGGACAAGCATCAACACATGCTCCGCAAGCAACACATTTATCGTCAACAACTTCCGGCAAGCCAGTTTCAGGATTCATATGAATTGCATCAAAGTCACAGGCAACAACACAATCTCCATGTCCGAGGCATCCGTACTGACAACCAGTATCTCCACTATATAATGATGAAGCGACCGCACAAGAAGAAGCACCGTCAAACAAGTTTGTTTTAGGACGATGCTCACAAGTTCCATTACAGCGAACAACTGCGACCCGGGGATCTTGTTTCACTGCTTCCAAACCTAATATTCCTGCAACATCTCCCATACAATCATTACCACCAACAGGACAATACAAGGATGATAATTCGTTTTGCGAAACGCAAGCTTCAGCAAATGCTCGGCAACCTGCATAACCACAACCACCACAATTGGCACCGGGTAATGCTGCCTCTACTTCGTCGATCCTTGGATCTTCATATACTTTAAACTTTTGAGCAACAAAATACAAGATCACTGCAGCAAGCGTCCCAATTGCACTCAAAGTAATCATCGTGTAAACAATGGTCATACTCATGATTGAACAGCCTTTATTTCAAATTCAAAATTTCTTTTAAGCTTTTCTCTGAATAAATAAATTGTGAAGTAATAGGGAATGGTTGAACCTAAAGCCAACAAACCGCTCAATCCCTCGTTCTTGGTAATCGATAATGAGATGATTAAGACAGCCATCAGCAATAGAAAAGGAAGTAGGTATCCATAAAACAGCGCTTTAAAACCCTGCGAGGTTTTTCCGACTACGTTGACAAACTGGCCAACTCGAAAATCACCTTCAAAATGATGAATTTCAATTATCTTTTCTTCCATATCTGCTACTGTACAAGCCCCTTTGGCATGACAAGAGGCACATGCAGATTCATTAATAATGCCTACTAGTATCCTTTTATCTGAAAGCTCTTTTATAATTCCCTTGTGTGAAATTTCTCCCGTCATTCTTGTTCTTCAAAAAGCTTTAATGCTGCAAAACTAACTATGTTTCAAAAACTAGAATCTATGTTAAAATCATTTATAAAACATCTTATCTTATTTATATCAATTTTAAATAGCAACAAATAATTCATATTTTTTTAGCACTATCAATCAACGCATTACACGCATACATGATATTTGTCATTGTTTTTGCTCAATTTTGAAGAGTTTTAAAAACGACAAAAAATTGAATAAATCAATCAGTTATTCTATGATTTCGTTCAATTCGACTATGTAATTTAATGAAATACCAGTTGAATTATTTAATGATTCGGCACATGGGAAGTCCTGAAATTAGAAAAGAAAATCAATCTCGTATTCAAGATGAAATCAAAATTAGAATAGCTAGCTAATCACACTCCAATTAAATTCGGTGTTTGTCATTTTTGTAAGATGGTACAATAAAAGCTTATTTTCATCCTTTTCCAACCGTGGATCAGCATTAAGAATATCATTAGCCATATCTCTGGCAATTCTAAGAATTTCACCATCTTTTGCCAAGTTTGCAATATTTAGATTGAGACCTAAGCCACTTTGTTGCGTGCCTTCCAGATCACCGGGACCACGCAACTTCAGATCCACTTCGGCAATTTCAAAACCATCATTTGTTCGAACCATGGTCTCCAAACGCTTTCTACTTTCATTACTAATTTTGTATAACGACATCAGGATACAGAAAGACTGTTCGGCTCCTCTCCCCACTCTTCCACGCAACTGATGTAACTGAGACAAACCAAACCGCTCAGAGCTTTCTATCACCATAACCGAAGCGTTTGGTACATCCACTCCAACTTCGATGACCGTTGTTGCAACCATAATCTGCGTTATTCCTTCCTTGAAAAGCTGCATCTCTGCATCCTTTTCAGCAGGCTTCATGCGACCATGGACCATACTAATTTTATAACGAGGAAAAACTTCCTGCATCAATTCATAACCGTCTTCCAGATTTTTTAGATCCAACTTTTCAGATTCGCTTATTAAAGGATAAACCATGTAAACCTGTCGTCCGGAATCAACTTGCTTTCGGACAAACTGGTAAACTTCTTTCCGACGATTTTCATAGAAATGCCGGGTATCAATTGGTTTTCTACCGGGTGGTAATTCATCAATTATCGACACATCCAAATCACCGTACAAAGTCATTGCCAGGGTTCGCGGAATTGGAGTTGCTGTCATCACCAATACGTGAGGTGGAATACCTCTATTTTTCTTCCAAAGCCGGGCGCGTTGAGCCACCCCAAACCGATGTTGCTCGTCAATAATTACCAAACCCAGCTTATTGAAATTAACGGTATCCTCAATTAACGCGTGAGTTCCAATCAACAATTGTAATTCGCCTTTCTCCAACTGTTCATGAATAACCTTACGTTCTTTTGCTTTTGTTGAGCCTGTTAATAATGCGATATTGATTCCTAATCCCTGAACCATTCGTTGAATGGTATTATAATGCTGAATAGCCAAAATCTCTGTTGGCGCCATTAAACTCGCCTGGTATCCATTGTCAAAGGCAATAAGAGCAACCATCAATGCCACCAATGTTTTACCACTTCCGACGTCTCCTTGTAACAATCGGTTCATTTGTTTACCGGATCCCAAATCCTTGCGAATTTCCTTGATTACCTTTTTTTGAGCGCCAGTCAACTCAAATGGAAGATTATTTTCATAAAACTTATTGAAATTGTAACCAACCTGAGCAAATACAAATCCTTTAAACGCATCATACCTTTTATGCTTTAAACTCAATATTTTCAACTGGATATAAAACAATTCCTCAAACTTGAGACGAAAAGTAGCGTTTTGCAATAATCGCGTATTTTCGGGAAAATGGACCTGTTTAAGAGCGATTGATAATGGCACCAATTTTAAAGGTTCCCGAACTTGGGCTGGAAGTGTTTCATAAATCTTACCCTCAACTTCCTTTGCCAGATTATACTGTAGTTTATTAATTGCACGGGTGTTGAGGAAACGCTTTTTCAGAAGCTCCGTCGTATTGTAAAAAGCTTGTAAAACACCTGTCTTAAACTGTTCACTTTCCTCATTCTCCATTTCCGGATGAATGATATTTACTCTTCCACTAAAAACGGATGGTTTCCCAAAAGCCACGTACGTTTTCTCAAGCTTTAGGTTCTCCCGAATATACTTTACGCCTTTAAACCAAACCAAATCCATTGATCCGGTTTCATCATAAAACACAGCGTTTAACCTTTGCTTATTTCGAACTCCTAAAACCTCGAACGACCTTATCTTGCCTTTTACCTGAATGTAAGCCTGGTTTGCGTTTACTTCACCAATTCGGTGAAATTTGGTGCGATCAATGTATTTATAGGGGAAATAATATAGAAGATCACGAAATGTAGAAATGCGAAGTTCCTTTGTCAGCAACTCCGCCCTTTTTGGCCCCACTCCGGGTAAAAACTTTATTTCCTGATCTAAAAACTCGGGCATGAAACAAAGATAAAAATTATGCCTGATGCCAAATGGCAAATTCTAAATAAGTAAATCAACTTTGAAAAATAGGAAACTTGATGCTTTTAAGCAATGTTCCTTTCCTTACGAATATTTTCATAAGCTTCGTTAACTTTCTGAAATTTCTCGTTAGCCGATTTCTGAATGTCTTCGCCCAAATAACTAACCTTATCCGGATGATATTTCATCGCCATTTTTCGATAGGCCTTTTTAACTTCCTCGTCAGAAGCTTCAGGTTCAATTTCCAATATTTTATAAGCCGCTCCTGTGTCTTTGACAAACATTGATTTAATAGACTGGAAATCTTTATCACTAATCCCTAAATAACTTGCAATCTTATCAATCAAATTCAACTCAGAAACATCTACCTTACCATCAGCTTGTGCCACGCCGAAAAGCAAATGAACTAATTGCAACCTCGATGAGTGATCCATATTGCTTCTGATCTGATGACAGACATCCGCCAGAGGAATGGTTTGTTTCAACAAATCGCGAAGCATCTGAGTGGCTTCCTGAGCGTGACTTGCCCCGAAAGTCCGAACCAAAAATTGTTTTACATAGTCCAACTCAGATTTCAGAACTTTCCCATCAGCTTTCATTACAGCAGCAATCAAAACGAGCAAACTGGTTACATATGCTCCTGTAGTTGTTCGCTGTGTACCTGTTCGGCTCTGCATAGTCATCTCCGTTTCATTTTGAAACATAGACCCCACAACAAAACCTAAAATTCCACCTATCGGACCAAAAAAGGCCCATCCTAGCCCACCAGCTAACCATTTTCCGTATTTAGCCATCTTTTCTTATTTTTTTATCAAATTCTATTAATTGTGGTATCAGCAGATCCTTGTTATCATTTTGCAACACCAAATCGCTGAACTTCATTTTTTCTTCATCAATCCACTGCTTTCCAATCCGTTGCCTCACCTCTTCCTCTGATATATTGTCCCTGGTTTTTACTCGTAAAATACGCTCTTCCTCCGGAGCAGTAACCAGTATGTTAAAATCCATCATTTCATAAAAGCCACTTTCAAATAAAATGGCAGCCTCGTGCAAAACATACGGTGCTTGCTGCTTACCAACCCATTCAAAAAAATATTTCCTGACTTCGGGATGAACGATAGCATTCAGTTTTTCCAACGAAGGTGCAGAATTAAACACAATGTTTGCTAATTTTTTTCGGTCAAGTGATTGATTTGACAGGTAAATGTCATTTCCAAAGTTTAGCATTAACTTACTTCGAACAATCGATGAAGAATTAATGATACGTTTTGCTTCTACATCTGCTTCAAAAACGGGGATACCTATTATCCTAAAAAACTGACAAATGGTTGATTTCCCACTTCCAATTCCGCCTGTCAATCCAACCTTAATCATACTAATTTTTTTCAATGAGATATTCTACTTCAGCAGGAGACATTGTTACTCCCCTTAAATGAGGTGGCTGTAAAATCAATTCAACCGCCAATGTTTCTTTGTTCTTTAAAATATCGTCATAAGAAACTCTCGCAATAAAATCATCGGTATTAATTTCACTGAAACGACTTAAGCCAGTCATAAAGCTCAAGCGTGTTTTTGAAGGAAATAGATTGATTTTCACATCTTCAGGCAATCCGTCAATAATAATAGGAACTTCCAATTGCTTTTCCGTGAATTCCTCCACTGGAATGGTCATGACGACTCTTTTGGGTTGGCAAGTATATTTTTTTGATTCACTCAGCGAAACATTACGTTGAATTACTTGATCTATCTTTTCATAGTGTTGAATCTTCGTACTTATAAATTCTAAAGTATCCAACACTGACTGTGGACCTGAAATTAAAACAGAGTCTGGCTTTGTCCGAATATCACCATTTAAGTAATACTGCTGTACTAAGTCAACGGTAACATCAGGCTTCACTTTTATCTTTTTCGAAACGATATTGTCAAATTTAAAATATAAAGTATCAGGCTGAATACTTGCCACACGCAATTCGTTACTTACCTGATCTGAAATTCGACTAACAAACCTCCTGCTTGGAATAGCAAAATAAGAACGTTCGCTTTCTTCCATCATATTGCCAGTAAACTCATTTACATTAAATACCAATGGTGAAAATGCCAAACTCAGCTTATGTCTCAAAATGGTAAAACCGTATGCATTTACTTCCAATACGAAATGATCCGGTGGTTCATTGGACAGAACCTTCTTTTTAGGAAGATTTGTATACTTTACCGGGAAAGAAAGTTCTACTTTATACTCTTTGTTTAAGGCATTTAAAAACCAAAATATTGTTGCAATACCGACACAAATAAGAAAGATGATCAGCTTACTTTCATCTTTAATATTGAAGGTTTTAAAAACACCTTTAACTTTATTTATCCAATTATTTTCCACGAAACCAAAGATAAAAAAAAAGGGTCGACTAAGAAGCCGACCCTTTAGTATTTTAGTGTTATGCTCCTATTTTTGAGGAGTCACATCTGTCATATCTTTAACAACTGCACTTTTATCTACTCTCAATTTCACATTATCATCTACTTGCAATAGAATGTAAGCGTCTTTTATTTCAGCAATTTTTCCGTAAATACCACCAGTTGTTACAACCTTATCTCCTTTTGCAAGACTTTTTCGGAATTTCTTCAATTCCTTTTGCCTTTTAACCTGAGGTCTGATCATGAAGAAATAGAAAACCACAATAATCAATATGAGTGGTAAAAAAGTTGTCAGTGGATTAGCGTCAGCACCTTGTGGTTGCGCCATTAATAAATAATTCATACGTTATACCTTTTAATTTTTACTATATAAATTCAATATTTTATTTTCGACTGTTGCAGTTATTGCCAACTCTTTTTGTCCGGCATTGGTGAATAGTTTAATCGTTTTATATACCCTTCCGACTTCGCCAGCCGTATTAAAAACGACTTCAATATAACCTGTTTCCTGTGGCATTATCTTTTCTTTCGGATATTCAATATTCAGACAACCACAATCTGATTCAATTTTCTCAATCAATAAGTAAGCATCACCAGTATTTTTAAAACTAAAGCTAAAAGCTACAACTTCTCCAGCCTGCAAGTCACCAAAATTATGCATTTCTTGTTGAAACTCAAACTTTGCAATTCCATCCGGACTGTCAGCTTTTTTTTGCTGTTCTTGCTTTGACTGTTTTGAAGAACAAGAAAGTAATACACCCAACAATAATATTGAAAGTATACTTTTCACTACTCAGCTTTATCTTCACCAATTAAACCGCGTCCTGCTTTCAATATTTTATTTTCCTTCTTCAGATCTTTCAACGCCTTATCAAGCACTCCATTAATGAAGTTGCTACTTTTTCTGGTACTGTAATATTTTGATAATTCGATGTATTCGTTCAAGCTAACTTTAGTAGGAATTGACGGGAAATACAGAAATTCACAAATCGATAATTCTAAAATTAATTTGTCAATAAATGCAATACGCTCCACATCCCAGTTAAAAGTGTGGTCTTCCACTACTTTTTTCAATTCATCATGATTCAGAATTGTTTTCCGATAAAGATCTTTTGCAAACTGATGATCTTCTGAATCTTTAAACATCGGCATCAATGACTGATCTTCGCGAGTATATTCTTTGAACTTTTTAAAAGTTTTAATGATCATACTCACCACAAATTCAACATCATCGTTCCAATATATACTTTGTTCCTCGAGCAACATAAACAAGTCTTCTGACTGTAAAATCACTTCGACAAACAACTTTTCAATAAACTTCCTATCAGCCTGATAATTGTTTTCTTCAGCTTTCATGTAATTGATGAAGAAATCTGATGAAACCATTGCAGTATATAGCTTTTTCACCAATTCTGGCTCATCGTTCCATGATAATTTCGAACGCTCCAACTGTTTTTGAAGCTCCTGATTATTCTTAAGTTGATGAATCAATGCATTGTTGACAAAACGAACATTTGGATTTAAATCATCAGCTGTAGGAAAATGTTTCTTTTTACGAAGATCAATGACAGACTCTGCATGTTTGGACATCTCAATAACCAAATCGAGCAAGTAGTGGTAAAGATCAAATGTTTTTTGGAAACTGAAGAAAAGTTCTTTCTCCGTGTTGTTGATTGATTTATCTGGTGATGTATAGAAGGCGTATAAAACCTGCAATACCTTAATTCGGATAATTCTTCTGCTAATCATTGTTTTAGAACCTGTTAATCACATTGGGCTGCAAAGTTAAGCATTTTCTATTTATGCTTTTCAACATCTTTACTTATTTTTGAAAAAAGATGGGATTATTTGAGATTCGCGAATGGCAATTGTCTTTAAGACAATCATTGTTATTTCTTGTGATAAAAGAAGCTCTTTAATCCGGGCAAATCTCGCTATCGAGACTGCATTCTAAATTACGGATATTATTGCTTGTTTCTAAAAAAAGAAGAACTGATTAACATTCAACATTGGAATGAACATTGAGAAAGATAAAGTAATTGTTGAAAACAAAAATTAATGTTCTCACCTTTCCGAACTCTCTTCCAGGCTCTCAACGTCCTCTCCTTCCTCGTCAGGTTCGTCTTCCCACTCATACTTCGTGCGCTGCGGCCCCTGATTTCGATAAAAAATACTTAAGAAAAAACCAGCGGCAGCCCCCCACAAATGGCTTTCCCATGAAATACCAGGCTGAACAGGAAACATTCCCCAAAACATTCCGCCGTATAGAAATACAACTATTATTGAAATGGTTAGTAATCGTACATCATTTCTAAAGATCCCACTGAAAAACAGAAATGAACCCAAACCATAAATAATACCACTGGCACCAATATGCCATGCTTCTCTCCCACCCAGCCAAACACATACTCCGGATAAAAAATAAACTAAAAAGAAAATACGATAAGCTAAATTTCGGTAGAAATAAAATAGTGCCAGTGACAAAACAAAAAAAGGTACGGAATTAGCAAAAATATGCCCCAGATCACTGTGTATAAAAGGGGAAAACAAAATGCCTTTCAATCCTTTCAGATAAAGAGGAAGAATGCCCAACTCCACAAAACTGAAATCCATGATATTTTCAACCAAAAACACCAGCCAAAAAGCAAGCAAAAACAAACCCGGGAATACCATACTGTGCTTAAATATTTTCTTATCCAGCTCAGGATCTGTATTTCCGGTCTGGCCTGGGTAATAGTTGAATATCCGCATGTTCTACAATAAACTTTTTAATATGCTTACAAAGTCATAAATATCCTCTTCGGTAGTATCAAATGAAGTCATCCACCGAACTTCTGATCGGCTTTCATCCCAAACGTAAAAGAAATATTTCTCCTGTAGTTTTGGAATGATATCAGGCGGGACAATCGCAAATACCCCATTTGCTTCGGTTTTTTGAGTCAGCGTAATTCCGTCAACTTTCAAAACTTCCTGCTCGAGTAATAAAGCCATTTTATTTGCATGACTTGCATTCTTCTTCCAAAGTTCATCTTTAAAGTATGGCAGGAATTGCGCACTTACAAAACGCATTTTCGAAAAGAGTTGCATACTCTGTTTGCGCAAGTATTTGGTATTTTTTGACAAATCCGAATTAAAAAACAAAACCGCCTCACCCATCATCATTCCGTTTTTTGTTCCACCGAATGAAAGCACATCCACTCCTGCATCTTTGGTAAATGCTCTAAAAGGCAAATCCAAAGCTACAGCAGCATTAGCAATTCTAGCCCCATCCATATGCAAATACATACCGTGGCTATGAACCAATTCTGCAATACTTTTTATTTCGTCTACACCATACAAGGTTCCAAGTTCTGTTGCCTGCGAAATTGACACAACTCCCGGTTGTGCATGATGCTCAAAATCAAACCCATGCAAATACTCAGCGATTCTATCCGGTGATATTTTCCCTTTTTCGCTTTTTACAGGTAATAACTTGCAGCCCGTAAATTTCTCAGGAGCACCACATTCATCAACCTGAATATGAGCAGTATCAGCACAAACAATCGAATTAAAAGAATTGGTTAATGTTGATAAGCCTAACACGTTGGCACCCGTTCCATTAAAAACAAAATAAACGTCGGTATCTTGTCCAAACTCATTTTTAAAAATTGAAATTGACTCGGCAGTAATTGGATCTCCGCCGTATCCAACAACATGACCATCATTTGCAGCGATCATCGCTTCAAAGATTGCAGGATGAACCCCGGCATTATTATCACTGGCAAAGCCTCGTTTCATGGTAGTTAAATTTGATTTTTCAACATAAAAGAAGTTAAAAAAAACAGATGATCAAAATCAATCTAAGCCAAACTGTGTATTTATTTGTTACATATTGTGAATCTTTCTAAATGGTATTTTACATCTTTTTCAAAACCTAATAAATGAAAGAAAAAATTAATATTATGTGGTTTCGTCGCGATCTTCGAATTGCTGATAACCACGCATTTTTCCGATCACTATCTTCTAAATATTCAGTATTGCCT
The DNA here is from genome assembly GCF_052690465.1 of Sunxiuqinia sp. A32. Classification (NCBI taxonomy): domain Bacteria; kingdom Pseudomonadati; phylum Bacteroidota; class Bacteroidia; order Marinilabiliales; family Prolixibacteraceae; genus Sunxiuqinia; species Sunxiuqinia sp. A32. Next base: position 353,383 of record NZ_JBQYLI010000001.1, on the reverse strand, counting down.
ATTTTTATATTTGATAGTCAAATTCTAAATGATTTGGACGATGACGATGCCAGATTGGGTTTTATTCTGGGTGAAGTAAACAAACTAAAAAAGGAATTTGAAGAGAATAACAGCACATTTTGGATTTATCATGGGAAACCACTGAACGCCTTCAAACGACTTTTAGTTGAATTTGATATCGATACTATATATGCAAATCGCGATTACGAGCCCTATGCATTAGAAAGAGACCAACGAATAGCAGAGTTTCTTGCCGAAGAAAAAGTAAAACTTGAAACGCTAAAAGATCAACTCATTTTTGATCAAAATGACATTTTAAAAAAAGATGGGAAGCCTTACACCGTTTTCACTCCATATAGCAGACGTTGGCTGGAAAAATTTCAAAACCTTAAGCTGGAAAACTATCCTTCTAAAGAATTATTAGTTAACCTTTTTAAATCTCCTCCATTAAAAACATACCACCTGCGGGATTTAGGATTTAGGCCTGGGAATTATCCAATTCCAAAAAATAAAATATCAAGAACAATCATTGAAGAATATGAAGAAAAAAGGGATTTCCCAGGCATCGATGCGACTTCGAGATTGGGGATTCACCTACGGTTTGGTGCAATCAGCATTCGGAAGTTAACCAAACAAGCTTCCAAATACTCATCCATATTTCTAAATGAATTGATTTGGCGGAACTTTTACATGGACATTTTATGGCATTTCCCCCATGTAGAAAAAGAATCTTTCAAAAAGGAATATGACAGAATTCCATGGATTAATTCGGAGAAAGATTTTCAAAAATGGTGCGATGGAAATACTGGCTATCCTTTGGTTGATGCAGGCATGCGACAACTAAATCAGACAGGTTTTATGCACAATCGTGTACGAATGGTAACTGCAAGTTTTTTATGCAAACACCTACTGATAGATTGGCGGTGGGGTGAAGCTTATTTTGCAGAGAAACTTCTGGATTATGAATTAGCATCCAACAACGGAGGTTGGCAGTGGGCTGCCGGTTCAGGTTGCGATGCAGCACCCTATTTTCGAATTTTCAATCCGACTCTGCAAGCACAAAAGTTTGATCCAGAGTTTAAATACATAAAAAAGTGGATTCCTGAATTTGGAACAGATAAGTATCCCAAACCAATAGTCGAACATAAATTTGCAAGAGAAAGGGCAATTAAAACCTATAAAATAGCACTTGAAAGATAAAAGAAATGCAATCCTATTTTTCAGCTATGAATCACTTTTAATCCAGTTCAATATTTTCTCATCATACGGTTGAGTTTTTGGACTAACAAAATCTACTAAATGTCCATTCTCATCAATCATGTATTTTTGAAAATTCCATTTTACTTCAGAATCAAGTACACCATTATTTTTCTTTTCAGTAAGCCATTGATAAACAGGAGACATATCCTCTCCTTTTACTGAAATTTTTGACATCATTGGGAATGTCACACCGTAGTTTCTTTCACAAAATTCGGCAATCTCATCATTTGTTCCCGGCTCTTGTTTTCCAAAATTATTCGCTGGAAAACCAATAATTACAAAGTCATCTCCCCCGTATTCATTATACAATTTTTGTAGGCCTTCATATTGAGGTGTATTGCCGCATTTTGAGGCCGTATTTACGACCAAAACTTTTTTACCTTTTAATGTAGAGAGATCAAAATCTCCCCCTTCTATATCTTTCACGACAAAATCATGAAAACTTTTTTGTCCGAAACCAATAGTTACTGATAAAATCAATGAGAATAAAAACACAATTTTTTTCATGGCTAATTCAATTAATATAACGATATAAAAAACAGTAGGAAAGACAATTTGTTCAGCTCAAAACAACCATGATGTTAATAAGTTCATCCACCGGATCTGCACAAAATGTTTATCTTTGATTTTCATTTAAAAGGGTTATGGAGAATTTTATAGTTTCTGCCAGAAAATACAGACCAGACACTTTTCAAACTGTGGTTGGACAGGCTTCAATCACTTCTACGTTGAAAAATGCAATTAAAAACAGGCAACTAGCTCATGCTTACCTGTTTTGTGGACCGCGGGGAGTTGGTAAAACTACCTGTGCACGTATTTTTGCAAAAACAATTAATTGTCAAAACCTTACTGCTGAAGTTGAGCCATGCAACGAATGTGAATCGTGTCAGGCATTTAATAGCAATCGTTCATACAACATTCATGAACTGGATGCTGCCTCAAACAATTCTGTCGACGATATAAGAAATCTTACGGACCAGGTTCGCATTCCACCGCAAATAGGACACTATAGCATCTATATTATTGATGAGGTTCACATGTTGTCTCAAGCGGCATTCAATGCATTTCTGAAAACATTGGAAGAACCTCCAAAACATGCTATTTTCATTTTGGCAACCACTGAAAAGCACAAAATTATCCCAACCATTTTATCCCGCTGTCAAATCTTCGATTTTAATCGGATTAAAGTTTCAGACATTGCAGGACACCTGGGGTATGTTGCGAAAAGTGAAGCAGTTGAAATTGAATCTGAGGCATTAAACGTAGTTGCCCAAAAAGCTGATGGTGCCATGCGTGATGCGCTTTCAATCTTTGACCAGATTGTTAGTTTTTCAGGAAAAAGCATCACTTATAAAGATGTTATTTCCAACCTGAATGTGTTGGATTACGATTACTATTTCAGATTAATTGATCTATTTCTGAAAAATGATATCCCCGGATCATTAATGCTTTTCAATGAAATTTTGGATCACGGATTTGACGGTCATCATTTCATTTCAGGATTGAGCACTCATATTCGTGATTTATTGGTTTGTAAAGATCCAATTACCGTTCAACTGCTTGAAGTTGGCGGCGAAATCAAAGAAAAATATAAGACACAGGCTGTAGCATGTGAACAGGAATTCCTTTTTGGAGCACTCGGAATTAGCAACGAATGCGATATGCAGTACAAAGCGAGCCAAAATAAACGCTTGCTAATTGAGCTAAACCTGATTAAAATGGCACAGCTCACATTAAAAAAAAAATAGCTGACGACAACAAATCAGATGAATTAGCTCCTCTGTTTAAAGGTGACTCAAAAACTCAACCACAAGAAAAACAGTCACCCCCTAAAAAAGAAAATACCAGTCAGGAAGTTTCTCAAAACTCTCCCCCAAATAAACCTATTGTTAAGAGGGTTATTCGCAAAACAGGAAGTGGATTCACTCCTTCCATAAAAGATGCTATCTCTGGTAAACTGCAGGACAAACAAGAAGAAAGTCCGAAAGAGAAAATGAAGCTTTATACTACAGAACAGCTTCATGAGCCATTTACCAAAGAGCAATTTGAAGCCAAGTGGAAAGAGTATCTCACCAAGTTGGATGAACGCCCTGCACTAAAAGCAACGTTGTCTAACATTCCGGAAATCTTCAATGAAACGAAGTTAAAACTAAAAATCAGCAACTTCATTCAGAATGAAGATATTACCTCAATAAAACCCGATTTGGTAGCCTGGCTAAGAAAACAACTTCGCAACACTGATATTGAATTATTCACTAAAATAGAAGCAAATGATCAGCCAAATAAAGTAGCTTTAACAGACACAGACAAACTCAATGAAATGATCAAGAAAAATCCGAATCTTGCTCTGCTAAAGCAAAAATTCAATCTTGATTACGGGGAGTAATTGAACGGAATAAGTAAATACTTTGTTAAGAAAAAAGAATCGACCAAATAAAATTCGAATGTAAATAATCTATTTCGTATTTTTAACCAAACTTAAAAATCGACAGTTATGCTAAAAAATAATGTATTAATAGCTCTCAACGAACAAATAAATGCTGAAATGCACTCAGCATATCTATACCTTTCAATGTCTGCTTATTTTGAAGATATGGGATTAGGTGGTTTTGCAAACTGGATGAAAGTTCAATATAAAGAAGAACTATCTCATGCGCTAAAAATATTTGATTTTGTAAATGAACGCAACGGACGTGTTACTTTGAAACCGATTGATGGTGTTCCAACTGATTTTGACGGAATCATTGATGTATTTGAAAAAACCCTTGAACACGAGCAGAAAGTTACCGGATTAATTGATAATTTGATGGACATTGCAGTGAAAGCAAGCGACCATGCTACTCAAAGCTTTTTGAGATGGTTCGTTGATGAGCAAGTTGAAGAAGAAGCAAATGTAAATGAGCTTCTTGACAATTTGAAACTGATCAATGGCCAAGGCAATGGCGTCTTTTTGCTCAATCGTGAATTACAACAACGTACATTCGTTGACGAAACAACGGCAGTATAAAGATCATACTATGACTATATTTGATAAAAAGGCTGCCCGTATTAGGTAGCCTTTTTTTATTTTAGCAAACTGGTTCTTTTAGATCCCCAATAAACATTTCCGATGAACGAGATGATAGAGAAAGCATGGTTGTCTTTAAAAGAAGCCTGCGAGCCCAATTTAAATAAGAAAGATTTCGAAGAAGTAGCAGATGCATTTGAATTTGCCTATCAGGTACTTGGCGAACAAACCTGGCCAAATGGCGAGCTTATTCTAGTGCATTCCATTGAAGTTGCCGAAGTAGTTGCACGTGAAATCAGCCTCGGATCTGACTCCATCATTTCGGGAATATTACACAATGTTACCTATGAACAAGTAGAGAAACGTGCCAGCCTTGAAACTATTGAAGAAAAATTTGGTCCATCAGTTGCTGGTATTCTTTCGGGTATGGCAAAAATTAATGCGCTGGGAACCGACACCGTTGATCTTCATTCAGAGAATTACCGCAAATTAATGTTGGCACTGGCTGGTGACGTTCGTGTAATTCTGGTCAAAATTTCGGATCGGCTGCATGTAATGCGTCATTTGGATAATCAGAAACCTGAAGTACAGAAGAAAATTTCGGTGGAAACATCTCACCTTTATGCTCCTCTTGCACACCGTTTAGGTTTGTACAATGTAAATTCGGAGTTATTGGATTTAAGTTTGAAATATCTAACACCGGATGCCTATCTGCATGTTAGCGAACGACTAGCAGAAACGGAAACAGAACGAAAAAACTTCGTAGCAGAATTTGTTAAACCAATTGAAAATAAGCTTCGTAGTCGTGGTTTCGAGTTTGAAATGAAGGCACGCACAAAATCCATCAATTCCATTTGGAATAAGATGAAAAATAAGAAAGTAAGTTTTGATGAAGTTTATGATCTGTTTGCCATCCGTGTAATTTTAAAATCAACGCCTGAGTTGGAAAAGTCCGATTGCTGGCAGGTTTATTCCATTGTTACCGATGAGTACCAATCAAATCCGGAACGAATGAGAGATTGGATTACCGTACCAAAATCAAATGGATATGAAAGCTTGCATGCCACCGTTTTAGGGCCACATAAAAAATGGGTTGAGATACAAATTCGAACAAAAAGGATGGATGAAATTGCCGAGAAAGGCCTTGCCGCTCACTGGAAATATAAAGGAGGCACCGGTGGTTCCGAAATGGAAAAATGGCTTCTTCACGTGCGAGAAATATTGGAAAATCCAGAACTTAATGTGGTTGACTTTATTGATGATTTTAGCACCAACATTTATAGTGACGAGATCTTTGTGTTTACACCAAAGGGTGATTTAAAAAGATTACCAGCTGGGGCTACCTTGCTTGATTTTGCTTATGAAATCCACTCGGAAGTCGGAGATCATTGTGTGGGAGGAATGTTAGATGGAAGAAAGATAACGCTACGCCACAAACTAAAGAACGGTGATCTTATTTCGGTGGACACCTTTAATAATCAAAAGCCAAAACTCGACTGGCTCGATTTTGTGGTTACCACCAAAGCAAAGAACCGCATAAAAGCAAGCGTTAACGAAGAGCGTAAAAAAGAAGCTGAGAATGGTAAAGAAATCCTAACCAGAAAATTAAAAAACTGGAAGATTGAATATAGCGATGAAAGCATCAGAACTTTGCTGAAACATTTCAATTTTAAGCTAGCTCAAGACTTGTATTACAGTATTTCTGTTGGCAAAATCGATCCTCTGACTATTAAGGAAGTTCTTATTGAAAAAACTCATGAAGAAACTGCTCGTCAGAAACTGGAAGAAATAATTCCTGTTGACCAAATAAAAGAATACGAATTTACAGGAGGAGATGACTATCTGGTTATTGACAACAATATCAAAAACGTAAATCACAAACTTGCTCCCTGTTGTAACCCGATTTTTGGAGATGAAGTTTTCGGTTTTGTAACAATAAATGATGGCATTAAAATACATAGGATTAATTGTCCGAATGCCAAACAAATGACAGAACGTTATCCCTACCGGGTGATTCCTGCAAAATGGCGAGACTCCAAGAAAAAATCATCATTCCAGGCAACCATTAAGTTGTCCGGAACCGATGATATGGGAATTGTTGGTCAGATTTCCCATGTAATTGCCAAAGACGTCGGTGTTCAAATGCGTTCTATCAATATCGACTCGACAAATGGACTGTTTGAGGGCACCTTACGTATTTTTGTCAACAACCTTGAACATTTAGATTTTCTAATGAAAAAGCTTCAAAACATTAAAGGTGTGTCGAATGTTTCGAGGGCAGATTAATGAAAAATTGAATGCTTGAAAAGCTAACGGAAATATTACCAAGTTGATTTATCATTTCAATGAAAAATAAGCGTGTAATTTAAAGATCAATTAAACGACTGATTCTTAATATATATTATATAGAAGAGGTTGTCTTACTCTCGAATAAGACAACCTCTTCTATTAATTATTAAATATTAAATTCTTTATTCCAATACAGGAAATTCGGCAATCCTAAGAGTGGTGCAACCGTAGGGAATTAATTCCACTTCTTCAATACGCTCCATTGGTCGTTTAGGATGTCCAGGTGAAGGTATTTTCCCGGCTGAGCCACGCTCCATTTGCCAGAGAGGTACTCGCCTTGCTTTCATCTTTATAGAAATTGGAGCATTCTCCAGATTCCAAGGATTCAATTCCACTTTATCACTTACTTCCATCTGAAGTTTTCCTCCTTCAAGTTCACTTTTCAGAAGCGTATAATTCCATGGTGATTGGGGCAATACTTCCCAGAACGAATTGTCATATCCTTCTTTTTGAACCTCGCGCCATTCTTCCTTTATTTTCAAAGCAAACACCAATGGTCCGCGCTCAATTCCAACAGAATTTTCGTACCAGTTGCTATACCGAAATTCAGCATTCAAGCTTAATTCAACTTCATCACCACTTGACCATTCGCGATCAATAATAGCTACATTATTTTTAATTACCGGCCTAATTAGTTGCCCGTTTACACGAATTTCGGAACCATTGCTCCAAAGCGGTATTCTCAGGTGGAACGGAAATTTTAACTTGCTTGCTGTTTCAACCTTAAAATTCACCTTTTCCTTAAACGGATAATCCGTTGTTTCAATGATCGTCACATCCTTGCCATTAGCAACTTTGGCTGTAACCGATGAAGGTCCGTATACGAAAGCAGCCACCCCATTATCGTCAGTAGCATACCATAAATTTTGTACAAATTTTGGCCATCCCTGGTGCATATTAGTCAGGCAGCATGGATATCCGGAGGTTGTTCCAAAAACGATACGCCCATGACTATCGTTAAGAAAGTTACGTTCTTCGTCGGTAATCAAGACCTGATTCCCCTGCTGAAAATATTGTTTGCGCATATAATCATCAGTCGTTTGCGTAGGCAGTACATTGTATGCAACCTTTTCCAGGTAGTCTGCATAATATACATCACCGGTTACAGGGATGATGCTTTCAAAGCTAAACATCATCTCTACGGCAGAGCATAATTCAGATCCCTGTGTAGGATCGTTTCCATGCATGTGCTCGTCGCCACCGTACATTCCATTCACAAAACCATGGCAATCCTGAAGTGCAGACAAACCTTCTTTCACTGCATCAAGGTATTTCGTCTCGGGATGCTGCTGATAATATATAATCGGTGCTTTTAGCCCCTGTGCTACATTCACGCAATGCAGATCAGGGTAAGGATTCAATTTTCTGAGTACGTTTCCAGAGTAAATGGTTGTCCAATCAAATGTCTGCTTATGGATTGTTTCTGCTAGATCAAGCAGGAATTTTTCGTTGGTAATGTTATACAACCAATAAACGACCGCCAGATTATCAGCTCCACGCTGGCTACCCCAGTAAGTCCAGTTCCCCAGTGGATATTGTGGCAGGGTTTTGTGTTGATATTTAAAATAGTCAAGTAAGAGTCTTATCACCCTTTGGTCTTCTGTTGCTGTGTAGTATTGCTGAAGCACTTTCAGCATGACCATTTTTGGCCACCAGTCTTCCCTGTTTCCCTGTTGAGTACCTTTTATTTTCTTGTATCCTTTGGGCAACGGGTTCGGTCCAAAATAACCATCTTCACGCTGATTAGCAATACTCCATTCAATCCACCTCTGTGCTTTTGCCTTAAGTACAGGATCGTTTAACTGGTATGCCAGGGGAACCAATCCATCAATCCAGTAAGGGCCGCGTTCCCAACCATCACCAGTACCACCCAGCCATCCATTGTTGTCGCCGCAAACCACATTGTAAACACTATCTAAACTTCCGCTAAGCCCGTCACGCTGTAGCTCAAGCATTTTTAAAAGCATGCCTAGGGGTTTAATAGCTCCTAATGGGAGTGCCGTATATGGTTGAGCAATTAATGGTGCTTGGTTGGTGATATAATGTAAGTTTCGCTTCTCTTTTGAAAAGGCAGAACAACCAATAAAAAGAGAGATCGTGATGAATAAAAATAGTTTCTTCATAGTTTTAAATTTGAATCTTTAGTTTTCCTATTGTTGGTAAATTTTTCTTTAATTCGCCATCGACAAAAACAGAGAATCCTTCTCCTTTATGGTATTTAGTCCCATCCCTATCCCATATTATTGAAATTATTTTGTCATGGTACTTGACCTGATCAAGGCAAAACCAATCCCAATAATCAGCAGGTACTAATGGATATATGGTCAATGTGTCATCCATCGAAGGCCGAATACCTACTAAATCACTAATAACAAAGTCACAAAAAGCCGAATGATTATAATCTTTGCCGCGTTCTTTATATTCATACCCTCTTGCTTTTAACATCGTCCGGCTAATCCAGTCTCCCGTAAATGGATTAATATTTTCATCAATCCAGCAAACTTTTTTCCCTTTTTCATTTATCCTGCGATGGCTATTGGAGTAGGTTTGCAGAAGTTGCACAAAATCACTTTTTGAAATAATTGATTGATTGTAATTACGAAGAAGGTTAGCCAGTGCCTTGAGGGTTATTGACGTAGCAAACGGCCAACTTGGGCCATTCCACTGGCATTCATGACCTTCATAAATTACTTCAAATCCGGGATGAGACTGTTCTGTTGTAGTAGGGCCATAAGGAGCTTTAAACCCACTAGACGCAAATAGAAATTTCCAGGCAACTGAATGTTTATTTTCAGGGATGTTGAAATACCATGGGGTATAACCGTGAAGTTCCCGAACATCAACAAGTTTCATAGTATCTCCTGCATATTTTGTAAAAGTTCCCAGATATTGATTTTCCTTCAATTTTTCAAGCTCTTCCGATTTGAGCGGCATCGTCTTAAAAAATTCATCTTTACTATCCCAAAGAGTTGCTAACAGCAGCTTTGTTAATTTTTCAGCCTTTTCATTGTAGGTATTCATTAATTCTGTATTGCCTGCTGCTTTAGCAATTTGTGCTATAGCTTTAGCATCTCCAATCATATATGAATTTATAGTGGCCCTTTTTCCCGAACCACCAACAGATACCTCCATACCATCTCGATTGTCAACCTGCCAGAATAATCCATCCTCACACAAATTACTTTTTTCCCACTCCTCATAGTTTTCCACTAAATAGGGGAGTAAATCAATTACTAATTCGTTGTTTTGAATAATGGAGGTAAAAGCTAGAATTGAATTAGCAGCCCAAAAGCTGTATGAACGTGGACTTCCGCCACCCTTAAACCAAAAATTAGCATAGTCGTGCAAGAAGGTTGAATTGTGCAACCAACGCCCTTCATAAAAGTGATGTCCGGCTGGACAACAAATTGTATTATACTTTCCAGCCCAAGGAACATCTGGAAGAAATTCTGTAATGACAAATCCCGCTGGAGTATTTTTGATATGTTTTCGGAATGTCCACCAGCGGAAATAATAGGATTTCTCCAATTCTTTATCAGGGCATTGAAAATAGGGAATATTTTCTTTCAAAAATATTCCTGCCTGATCATTGGGAACATATTGCACATACAGTTCTTCATCCTCTTCATTAAATTGGTTGATGTAGTTGCTAAAATCATTCCAGCCAAGGATATTCCCTGAAATATTTTGCACAGTTTCTTTTTCAGAATTCTTCTTACAACCAGTAATAAAGCTGATAGAACCCAATAATAACACCTGGACAATAAAGATTATTCGAAACATTGCTTTATAAATATTACAAATTGTTGGTTATATTACTCATTTAACAATTGTTGTATTTCTTCCTGAATCTTCTTCTGCTGGGTTAATATACTTTTGTTGACATCGGTATAAGGAGCAGCATCGAAAATACAATTGTCATTAATAATACGAGGATCTCCGGTGGCATTCATTATTGAATCCATCATTTCTGAAAGTTCATTCTTTATTTCAGCATATTCATTAAATGCAGCCAGGTTCTTCATTTCAAATGGATCCTTCTTTAAGTCGTAAAGCTCTTCGTAAGGACGTAGTCCGAAAGCAAGTTCCCATTCAATCTTATATGCCGGGTTATCATGATTCAAAACAAACCAGTTTTTGGTCGGCCCCCCATCGATATCACGAAGCCCTTTCTCGAGAGGCCCAATAGGAAGGCGTTCTGGTTTAAAATTACGGATGTACAGAAAATCTTTGTTCTTAATAGCTCTTTGCGGATATGGTAGGTTATCTTCTCTGGCCGTCCCGACATGTCTTTCCCTACCGGTAAAAACCCACTTGTTTTGTGCGTTGATGCAACCGCTATCCGCTGATTCGAGAAGTGGAACCAGACTTTTGCCATTCATAACTTTTGGTATAGTAACACCTGCCATTTCAAGAAATGTCGGTGCTAAATCCATCAAATTAACAAAATCATCAACCACTCGTCCCCCTTCATATTTACCGGGGCTTGAAACAATTAATGCTACATGAGTTCCCAATTCATACAAATTGGTTTTTGCTCTTGGAAATCCTGGAATTCCATGATCACCACTGAGAACAATTATGGTATTATTCAGTTGCCCTGCTTCTTTTAATGCTTCAATAATTGCACCTACTCCGGCATCCCATGCCAGCACTTCTCCAAGATAATCGTTGAAGTCCTCCCGAATCTCGGGAACATCCGGCAAAAAATCAGGCATTCTTTCTTTCAACTTGTCGGGATTTAATCCCCACAATGCCTTACCCGAACCTTGCACCCAGGGACGATGCGTGTTGGTTGGTCCAAACCAATAACAAAAAGGTTGTCCTTCCTTTTTATCATTCAAGAAAGCAAGAAAATTCTGCTTTACCTCATTGAGTAGGTCCTGTTTCGCTTTCTCAATATTTTCGTGTTCACTTACATATTGCGAAAAATGATTGAAATTTTTGCCAGCAGGTTCATAGCGATATTTATCTCCTCCATAAGGTGCATTTACCGGGTTCCCCGGGCTCCATACTTTGAAAGCATAGCCAATATGATAACCATTATCTCTCAGAATCAAAGGATACGAAGGAATAGCATCGTCCCAAACGGCAGCGTGTAAAATAGCCCCTCTCCCGGTTTTATAAAAGTATTGTCCGGAAAGTAAAGAACTGCGACACGGAGTGCAGGAAGGAGCAGGAGCATGGGAGTTTGTGAATATGATTCCCTGCTCTGCTATTCGATCGATATTCGGGGTTTCGATGATCGCATTTATCGAATTCTCACCATCAATATTTTTGTAACAACTGGCATATTTCCCCCAGTCATCAGCAAAAAGAAAGAGGATGTTTGGTTTGTCTTCGCTTGATTTATGAGAACACGAATTTAGAAACATCACCAACAAAAAGAACCAAATTATATAATTTCTCATATATTGCTATTTAATATTAACAGATAAAGATTGAGGAGGCCAAAATCTCCTCAAGTTACGTTATTTTTTAGTAACCTTCGTTCTAATCCAATGTAGGATTGGAATCCATAATAAACTGAGGGATTGGATAAAGCTGTTGAAACTCTTTCAAATATGAATACCCTCTTTGATGAGCATACTCAACGATTTTTTTCTGTCTGATCATTGGGAACATATTGCACAAACAATTCTTCATCCTCATAAGTAAATCGATTGATGTAGTTGTTAAAATTATTCCAGGTGAGGATATTCCCTGAAATCTTTTGCACCGTTTCTTTTTCAGACCTCTCTATACAACCAATAAAAAAGCTGATAGAACCTAATAATAATACCTGAACAATAAAGATGATTTGATACATAGCCTTTATAAGTATTAATTTCAGAGTTACCTTCCAGGATTTGTCTCCCAATCATGTCTGCCGTAATATGGTAACTCATCCCATTTCACATCTTGATTTGTTTCCCTCGGATCATTTGTATATTGAAGGTAACTTGTAAGTTTTTGTGACAATTCATTTTTGATCTCCTGAAATTCAGTAAGTTCAGCAATGTTGTTCATTTGGAATGGATCTGCTAGGCAATTGTATAGCTCTTCTTTTGACCTCTTTCCAATTGAAAGGTCAAAATATTTGGAATATTCTGGATCATCCTTATGATTAATGATAAATGACTTTGAGGGGGATGCATCAATGTCTCCATAGCTTCCTTCATTAGTAACTATTGACGAATCACCTGCTGGCCAACGATCAGCATAGTAGTTTCGGACATACAGATAATTTTTTGTTCGGAGCATTCTGGAACCATACCCTACCCCTTCCTGCCTGCACCAGGCATGCCTCTCTTTTCCTGTTAAAATAAAATCCCTATTTGGATCAATTAATCCTGAATTATTAGACTCCAGTAGAGGAAGGAGACTTTTCCCAGTCATTTCTGCTGGAATACTAACTTTAGCAACTTTCAAAAATGTTGGGGCCAAATCGGTTAAGCTAACAAAGTCATCAACAACTCGGTTACTTGGAAAATGATTTTTCCAGCTTATTGCTAAAGGCATGCGTACTCCATAATCATATAATGTAGCTTTCGCCCTTGGAAATGGCATCCCATTATCACTGGTCACAACTATCAGTGTATTCTCCGTTTCATTTTGCTTTTCAATGGTAAATAAAATCTCACCAAACTCGTTGTCAAACCTTTGAATTTCATAATAGTAATCGGCAATATCAGATCGAACCTCTGGTACGTTTGGCATAAATTCCGGCACATTTATAATATCTGCGTTTATTCCAGAGCGTTCCCCGAATCCTTTTTCATAAGTCCTGTGTGGATCATAACTCCCATACCAAAAACACCAAGGAGTTCCTGGAGGAACAGAACTAATAAATTCGTCAAAATTCTCGTATGATTTGGGCCCCGCCGGATTGTGCGAACGGCCACTTTGTTCAACGCTGCCAGGGCCCCATCCTTTTTTCATGAATCCTACGTTATATCCAGATCTTTCAAGAATTTCAGTGTATGTTTTAAATTTTGAGGGTAAAGTTCCAAATAGTTGTGCGCCTTCCTCTAACCGCCAAATATCCTGTCCTGTAAGTATTCCTGCTCTTGACGGCGTGCATGATGGGGAAGCACAATAAGCATGATTAAAAAGAACACCATTTTTTGCAATTTTATCAAAGGCTGGTGTTTTTATTATTTTGTCACCATAAGCACCAGCATGACACCAGGATTGGTCATCAGAAATAGCAAGTAAAATATTTGGTCTGGTACCCTTATTAGCATCATTAGAACTAGAATGAGATGAACTTTCACACATTGCTAATAGCATACCTAATAATATAATTCCGCAGTAATTAATTATTTTCATAACTAGATTATTAAACCATAGGGCACTTTTAGTACCCTATGGCATTTTTAATAAATATGATTTAACACTATTGATAATCCGAATTCTGTATTAAGTTAGGATTTGCATCAATACTAATTTGCGGAAGTGGCAATACTATTTTATAATCACCACTTGGTTGGTGTGACAACCATGATTTTTTTGTATATGTGCCAAAACGAATCATATCTCTCCTTCGATAGGTTTCCGAAACGAACTCATAACCCAATTCGTCATAGAACCCTCCAAATTCAATTGGAGATGAATTTCCCGGGTCAATAATTTGATAATTTTCCACATAGCCCCAGTTGTATTTCGTATCTGCCAATAACTGATTAGCAGTTACTGTAGCTTTTTCAGGATTATCTTTAAATGCACGTTGTCTTATCTGGGTTACGATGGCAGCTGCAGCATTGCCCTGTCCAGTTCGAAGCAAACATTCAGCTTTCATCATCAGCACCTGTGCATAACGAAAAAAAGGAAAATCATTTTCTAAACCTTTATAGCCTTCCGGGATTTCATATTTCTGAATCCTGTACCCTTCATCCTCTCCCGTATATTCCCCGTTGGGTATTTCTTTTGTAAAATTAATCTGTTCTCCTTGTCTATCGTATGCACCAATAATTGGAGTAACACCATCAGACGCAAATTGAGGGCCTATCAGCCATGTATCATAAAGTCTCTGATCGTCAATATCATAAGTATCTACAAACTGAGGGATTGCTTTTGCTGTACCTGCACCGAATGGAGCTTGCTCCATGTTAAAGGTCAACTTACTTGCAGCATGCAGAGATATTTGAGGCAACCTCCACCCCCCCGAATAAATTACATCAAAGGGAATTGCAAAAATTATTTCTGTTGAACTTTGATTCTCAACTTTAAAAATGTCTTTGTAATTTTCTTCAAGAAAATATTTATTAGAGTTAATAATATCGTCGCATGCCTGTATACACTTTTCCCACTCTGGACTCCCACTATACACTTCGGCATTCAGATATATGTTTGCAAGTAAAGTTTTAGCAGCCCATTTATTCATCCTTCCATAGGTAGATGCATTGTTCTGTTCATCAAGATTTGGTATTGCTTCAGTTAATTCCGTAATCAAAAATTGATAAATATCTTCTCTTGAAGTTTTTTCTGGTAACTCTTGTGTTTCCTCTACTACTAGTGGAACATCCCCCCAATTGTCCGTTAATATCCAGTAATATAAGGCCCTAATTGCTCGAACTTCTGAAATGAGTGCTGTTTTACTCATTTCTGCTGGCAGAGGGATAACATCATTTTCGAGTTGCTCAATAATTCGATTACAGCTAAGAGCACCTGTATAAGATGAATTCCAAAGATTATTTGTTTGTCGTTGATCCGAAATAAATGAATGCCAATGGAGCCTTTTAAATTCACCCCCATTATCCCATCCAGAAGCATTGGCAGGCATCACAATCTCATCTGAAACAGCTTCTTGAATACACCAATAATTGAGCTGAGGAGCAGTAAAATAGTCTCTTAAACTGGTATATGAATTAGCCACAACACTCAGTGCCTCATCTTCTGTATAATTATAGCTAGTTTCAGTTATTGCGGAATATACATTTTCATCTAGACTATTTTCACATGAATTTGTAAAAATAATCATTACAGATGCAATTATTATTCTTGAAATAGTTCTCATCTTTCTTTTTTTTAGATTAAAATCTCATTTTAACACCCAACGAATACGTCCTGGCAGAAGGATATCGATCTCTTCCATCAATACCAGGAGAAAGTCCCAAAGTATTTACCTCTGGATCAATTCCGCTGTAGTTGGTAAAGGTTGCAAGATTATTACATGAAAAATAGACCCGTAAATGTTTAATAATCTCGGAGTGTATGGACTTATTGTATCCAACCGTAAGGTTGTCGATTTTTAAAAAATCTCCTTTTTCTATGAAATAACTAACATAGTCCAGACTTTGAGAATCACCAATAGGTCTTTTGTCATAAACATTATCAAAGGTTGTTGAAAAGACATTACCTCTTGTAAGGCTTACTGGCATAGCATAGAATAATCGAGGAAAATTAAAAATATCATACCCGAACGCACCTCTCATAGTAAGACTCATATCAAAATTTTTATATTTTACCATATTGTCCCAACTAATAATATGCTTTGGGATTCCATTTCCAATCACCTTTTTATCAGTCGCTTTTTGATCTAAAATTGATTTTGGATTACCGTCTTCTCCTTCTATAATCCACCTGCCCTCATCATCGATATCAATCGTTTTGTAACCATAGAAATTACCTATTGGCTCTCCTTCTGCTACTCTATGAGTACTTTGCTGAATTGGTTCACCCGTGTTTCCAGTAAAAAAATAGCCGCTTTGTACTGTAAATTGATCATTCGATAGAGACTTTAATGTATTTTTATTTGTTGAATAATTAATGGTACTCGTCCACATGACCTGATTGGTTTCTATCGGAACAAAAGATAAGTGAACTTCAAGTCCCATATTTTCCATAGTTCCTGCATTTGCAACAATAGTGCTGTATAAGTAAGGAGGTTTGGATACATTATAATCCCAAAGCATATCCTTAGTTGTTCTTTTATAGGCATCTATTGAGCCTGTTATTTTATCATCAAATAATCCAAAGTCGAGGCCAATGTTAATTTCTTCTTTCTTTTCCCATCTCAAATCAGGATTTGGGTTGGTAGATGGCATCACAGTCGGAATCCACTGCCCCCCAGCAAAAGCATTTGGGCTAAATTTCAAGCGACTTAATGACATATAAGGTGATCCCGGTATTGTCCCAGTAACACCGAACCCAGCCCTTATCTTTAAATTGCTCATCCATGTAGCACCATCAAGAAAGGATTCTTCCCTAACATTCCACCCAGCGGAAATTGCAGGAAAATTACCCCATTTATGGTCGGCACCAAATTTTGAAGAACCTTCATGTCTTATACTGGCCATCAATAGGTATCTATTTTTATAGTTATAATTAATTCGAAAGAAATAGCCAATTAATCTTGTCTCACTTTTATAACTCCCCATGTTTGCTTCCCCCCTAGATAGAGCTTGACCGGCCTCCATATTATTATAGCTGTACTCGTCACTTGGGAAGTCCCAATTATTCATGAAATAGTTTTCCCAAACAGTATTTTGCCAACTGTAACCACCAAGAAACTTAAAATTATGATCCTTGTATGTTCTATCATATTGCAAAGTGAACTCTGCCAAATCATCTATTTCATGCGAGCTTCCTCTAGATGCAAATCCATTTCTGTTGTTTTGGATTGTCGAGATATGCTTTTTTGTTTCAGAATAACCTCTCGTACTATTCCATTTATTACGAGATAATAGCAATTTAGCAATAAGGCTATTGGTCGGTGTAAACATAATTGTTCCAAAAGTCCTGATATTATCTTCTTTGATTTCTCCATCTGTTTCTTCGATAAGAGCCAGAGGATTTCGATAATTATTCATTGAGATATGTTCAGTCCATACTTCATTCTCGTCTTTTATTGGATCTGTCGGATTGTATATCAATGCATTCCGATATACATCATTGCGAAAACTGTTACCATCTGCACCTGAAAAATAAGTCGATTGTTTTCCTAAAAGGTTTGCATTTATCTTTAATTTTCCTTCATACATCGTATGATTAACTTCGATACGAGTAGTAAGACTTTGATTATCTGATTTCTTAAGAATTCCTTCCAGCTCTTTGTAATTTAAATTTGCAATATAATTGGTTGAAATATTTCCACCTTTTAGATTTAAATTACTTTCGTGGGAGATTGGAGTTTGAAGAATCTCGTCCAGCCAATTTGTATTGCCTCCGTAGTCTATTGCTCCTGGTTTTCCTTGATTCACCAATTCCCTGTATTGATTTGCATTCATAAAATCAAGTTTTTTGGTGATCACTTGGGTGCTTATATATGAATCAATCTCGATAGTATTCTTAATCTCCCCAGTAACTCCCTTTGTGGTTATTAAAATAACACCATTAGTTCCTCGTGTACCGTAAATTGCAGCAGCTGAACCATCTTTCAATACATCAATTGATTCAATATCTTGGGGAGCCACCATTGTTAGCGAACCTGGGACTCCGTCAATAATTACAAGTGGGCTTGTTCCTGATTTTAAAGTTGTGATTCCCCTAAGGGATATTTGAGATTCTCCGACAGGATTTGAATTCGTTTGACTGATGCTTAGACCTGCAACTTTTCCCTGAATTAGTTGTCCTGCATCTCTGATTGCACCCTGGACAAAGTCTTCTGAGCTCACATTTGAGACAGCACTGGTCAGTTCTGTCTTTCTCATAGTACCGTATCCAATCGCAACTACTTCTTCAATCCCAATTGCATCTTCTTCCATAATTACATCAATAGTTGCTTTTCCTGCAACCAAAATCTCTTGAGATTTCATACCCACGAATGAGAATACCAAAGCATCACCACTATTCACGTTCGAAAGCGAGTAATTTCCATCTACGTCTGTAATTGTCCCCTGAGTCGTTCCTTTAACCACGACTGTAACACCAGGAAGAGGAAAACCAGAGTTGTCTGTTATCTTACCAGTTACGTCTTTTGATTGTTGAACAGATTGTTTCTTTGTAATTACAACATTCTTTCCAACAAATTCATATCGATAATTTTCAACGTCTAAAACCTGTTTTAGTATGGTCTCAACATTTGCATCTTTAAAGCTTAGGTTTATCTCTCTTGTATCATTCACAATTTCGGCCGGAAGCAAAAAACCAATGTTTAACTCTTGCTCCAGCCGTTCAAATACCTCGGTAAGACTAGCTTTTTGAAAGGATAAATTAAGCTTCCCAACCTGGGAACTCGCAGTATTTGCATTAGCTACAAATACAGAAACTAGTACAATAAATGTCATTAATCGCATCATAAGACATAGTTTTTTCAAATAATAACGAGCTAGAAACCCGTTGAATACAGATTTTTTTTTCATAAATTTGTAGTGTTAAATTAACTATTAGGGATTCGTAGTCCCTTTTAATTGACGGGCAATATTCGTAGTATTGTCCGTTTTTTTATTTCAAATAAATAATGTCTTTTTCCGGGAAATTTTCTTCTCTCTCAACTTCCATAGGTATGGATATTTTCAACATTTTAATGACTTCCCCAATAGAAGTTTCTTTGTGAAAACTTCCAGTAAAGCTATGATCAGTAGCTAACTCGGGGGTTTTAAATACAAATTGAACCGAATACATCTTCTCAAGCTTTTTAGTAATTGCACCAAGTGTTTCATTTCTGAATACAACTTTGCCATCTTTCCACGCAGTAAATAATTCCGTCTCTACATCCCGCATTTGAATAGAATTTGCACTTGCGTTAAATTCAATTTGTTGATTTGGTTTTAAAAGGTATTTTTTGCCCGAACTGGTTTCAAATTGCACCTTACCTTCAATTAATGTAGTTTGACAAATAGATGAACCAGACTCAGCTAAAACATTAAATTTCGTTCCTAAAACTTTGATCTCTGAATTTTCAGTATGCACAATAAATGGATGTTTGGCATCTTTAGTGACTTCAAAATATCCCTCCCCAACTAACTCAACATTCCGATTGCCTGATAAGAATTTAGAATCATAGTTCATGCTTGAACCTTTTCTTAAATAAACAACCGTTTGATCAGGAAGTGTAACGATACTATTTGATGCCTGGTCAGCTGAAATGTGGATCTGTTGTAAATGATCTTCTGTAGAATAGAAATAATTTGAACTCCACCAACCAATATTAAGAACCAAAATAACAATGGCTGCATATTGCAACACCCTCTTATAATTAAGTCTAACAATAGGAGTAAGACTACTTCTTTTGTTGATAATTTCCCATGTTTCCTGAAAACTAACCTGAGGCTTCTTTTTCTTATATAAAGAACTTAACATCCAGATCTGGAAGTAATCTGTTAATGTTCTTTTATTTTCTGCATTCTGACTCCTCCACTTTTCCAATTCTTCCAAATCCCCGGGACTCGCCTTTCGTTGCAAATATTTCAGAAGTACGTCATCAATCAAATTCATGCTTGCCATTAATAAATCATTTGTGTCATAAAAACACCAAACATGAATACAACCCTACATCAAAAAATGATTTTTTATAAAAAAGAAAGCAAAATGGTCTTAATCTTCTGGTTTTGAGAACGACTATTTGTTCCCTTCAAATAAGGCATCAGCTCTTCCCGAAGACTTTTTAAAGCTCTTGTCATGTTTGCTTCGACCGCTTTTACTGTAATTGAAAGTTTTTCGGCAATCTCTTTATTGGATAATTCCTCGAACCGGCTTAGCTTAAAAACCTCCCTGCTTTGAGGTGTCAGATTTGCAATTGCAAGTTGCACTTTTTCCAACAACTCACTATAAAGCAAGATGTCTTCTCCGGTTTCGCTAATTAGCTTGTAATTAATGCTAGCCAGTAAAAAATCATACGAATCTGTTTGGGGAAAATTCTTTTTTCGTTGTCTGAGAATATTTAAACACTGATTTCGGACAACGATAAAAAGATAGTTCTTCACCTCTGGTTCCGATTTTGTATAAATCTTATTTTCCCAAAGCTTTATGAATGCCTCCTGAACAGTTCCTTTTGCATCGTCTTCATGATGAAGAAACTGAATAGCAACTTCATAAAAAAAACTGAAATAGCTTTCATAAACTTTTTCAAATAGTTCCTTATGCCCGCTGCTAGTTTGTTTGTACATAACTCTTCATCAAAAAAGACAGCCAAAGCTAAAAAATTAATTCCTGATTATTAAATTAGGTAAATCTCTGACGATACTCCTATTCTATCAAAACTCCTTCAATTTCCAATTATATACAGCTTATTTCGACTTGTATTTACGGCAATTATATATCCAATTGTTGCAATGAAAGTATGTGTGTTGAGTGATGTAAGTGAAATTGGTAGAGAAATTTCCTTTTACTAAAAAATTAGTGCCACACCAGAATTAAGTAAAAAGAAATTCAACTACCTCTTGCAAGTTGTAACGGGATAAATCACCCAACTTATTCTTTTAGCAGCTGAAAAAAAAACACGCTCTATTGTGTAGAGCGTGACTATATTACAACCCGGCTATACGATTAGAGTTTAGCAGCAACCATCTCATTTCCTGCTTGCTTTTTACCGATGAGTTCAATTTCGGCCAATTGTAAAACAGTTGTACCAAAGCGATCGACTCCCTTATGTGTAAATTCGAAACGGTAAATCTTATAGGCCGGAGAATTATCCAAAACAAATTCTAATGTTTGTCCACGATCTGAAAAATTTTCATTGACACGTATATCGATATCAGTAAAAACTTCCCCATCATTCGAGCCTTTAAGTACCCAGTCTTTAGGGTCGCGCATGGGCTCATCATTAGCAGAAGTAATCGTATATTTTTCGAGTTGATATACATCCTTCATTTGGAACTGTAGCCAGGCGGAGGAATTAAAAGTCAGAAATTTTGATCCCGGGTTATTATCAAAACTATTTTTCACCCCTTCGCCAGAGGGAGAGTCGGTGTATTGACAAGTAACATTAGAGGCTAAATCCGTAATATCCATCGTTGCAAATGGATCAATAACCTTAATAAGTTTTTTTATTGAACATGTGTCCTTTTTTCCGTTTTGTTCTACGATAAGCGATATTGTATAATCTCCCGAATTGGCATAAGATACTACCGGCGCCTTCTCGGTACTTGTTGATGGTATTCCTCCCTCAAAAGTCCAGTTGTAACTAACTCCATCCTTAATATATGGCGAAAATGTAACGGTTTCATTTTCTAAAATACTGAAGTCTGATGGGTTAAACCATGCTTTTAGCTTTTGGGGATCATCCCAGGGATAAGCAGCCACGTCGTTCTGATAAAGATTCCAAAGCACATCAGCAGACATGCCATACAACTCTTCAGTAACAGCCGAAAGACTCCAGGTTTCATATTCGAGGGCAGTACGATTGATATCTTTTAGAAAATTATTACTCAAGTTTTTATAGATCCACAAATAAAAAAATGCAGTTGTATTGTAGCCATCGAGAAACGTTCCTCCCTGCTTCGGATAACGCTTGGGATTAAAGCCTCCGGTATTTAAACGACTCAAATCGGCAGTACCTTCTATAAAACCATAACATTCGGTACCTCCATTGTAGCCACCGGCATTTTTGGGTTCATTTTGCAAACCATGTGTTATTTCGTGACATAAAACTCCATATATTTCATCACGAGCGACATCCATGCCATGTTTATTAATGAAAGTAACCAGGTAATTTAAATCGAAACCAATTTCGATGTGTGGCACACCTCCACCTTTATAAGAAAGTGCTCCCCCATCGTTCAATTTATAAGTAATCTCTTTAAGTCCGTGTTCATTAGCCTCTTCGGGAGTATAGTAAAGCTCCTTTGCGATTTGTACGCAACAATATTGTACCCAATCTTCAATACTACCATATCCTTGTTTTTCCACTAATTCTAAATATTTCGCCACTCCTTCATGCCCTTCTGCTTCTATTTGAAGTGTCACTTTTGGTTTTTCATATAAATTCCAATCAGGACCAGATTTACAAGCGTTTAAACTCAGAATTGCCAGAGCTGTAAAAAGTATTCCAACGATTTTATTCTTCATGTTGTTACTAGAATTAGTTAATTACTATCTTTTTGTGATTTTATACTATAACTGAATGCCAATAATTCTGTTCGAATGTAAAAATTTGCACCAAAAGTCAATAGTCGATACAAATAAAGTAAACGCTTTGTTTAAAAAAAGCGATAATTATCATTATAAATACCTCTGATAAGTAAATTTTAAATCGACTCATTACAAAACCCGGTTGCTTTTTTATGGTAAGTTACTTATGATTCATTTTTAGACACAACAGATATCTATCTTTCATCCACATATTATATTTCGACTTTATAAATACGAAAAGCCATCAATGAATATTCATGTTTCTTGCAAATATTACCAAAGGTATTAAATGAGGCTGGCATTTAAAGTACAAATTCCGTCAAAAACACGTCCTTCATCTTTAACACTTAGTCCTATTGATGTTTGAGCTTTTTAAGCTGATACAAATAATTAAATTGGCTACAAAAAATTATACGTTTGTTATTCATGCAACTATTATTTGTATTTAGTTGTTTTACCCCACCATTCATCAATATGCACTACACCAAACCTCCAGCAGTAAATTAGCTGAATCCCCATCTATTTCTCCGCTAAACTAATCACTTTATACAATACAGGTTTTTGTTTCCGCGCAGGTAAAGACATCCATTTGAAAATGCCGGACTAGCATAGAATTTGTCATTCAACACACCATTCCCCTGTTCTTTATATTCACGCCCAGCTTCAAATACCCACGCATTACCGCTAGTAGAAACTACATAGATTAGATTGCCAGCGATGGCTGGCGAAGCCTGTATTTCTTCTCCAAAATCGTGCTGCCAAAGCTTAATACCAGACTTGGCATCGAGACAGGTTCCCACACCATAACTTGTTACATAGAATACAATCTCACCATTGCTTGTTGGTGATGTAACATCAGGAATTTCGTCCTCACACTCCCATAAAACATGTGTTTCTGTGACATCTCCCTTGCCGTCAGTTTTCAGTGCGACAAGTTTGCTGTTGGGGCTTGCAACATACACGAGCTTGTCTACCAAAATTGGAGAAGGAGCAATTTCTCCTTCCAACACACTGGCTTTCCAAAGTTCCTCACCATCATCAACAGCATTCGATGTCAGCCAGGGCAATGCTGCTGTAATAATCTGTGGCTTTCCTGAATTTTCAACAACAATCGGAGAAGCCCATGAGCAAGGAACCGGCCTTGCTTTTTCCCATTCTGTTTTGCCCGTAATTCCGTCTAACAGCAACATTCGTGAATTTCCTGGTTTATTCCCCTTATCCCACTGTATGATAAGCTTGTTCTTCCAAACAGCAAGTGAAGTAGAATGTCCATAAGTATTTTCAGGTACACCTAGATTTTTATGCCAGGCAAGCTTCCCTTTAAAATCTACCGCAGCAAGATCTCCATTTGAAAAGATCGCGTAAACCCGCTCTCCGTCTGTAGCCATCGTTGGTGCCGCATAACCTGAAAATTCAGAAATATCTTGAGTTGGGCTAGTGTTTGTCTCCACGTCCATAATGGGACAAGTCCACTCAAGCTCTCCATTTGTTGTGCTATAAGAATATACCTCACGTTTTTCTGACGTAGCACTGGCAATAAAAACCTGATTACCCCATACGATAGGGGAATTGAAGCCTGGAAGACCGATGGGAGCTTTCCAAAGTACACTTTTTTTCGCTGACTCATCCCACTCTATTGGTGCAGTTGCCTGTGGATTGAATCCGCTTCCATCTGCTCCTCGAAACTGAGGCCAGTTAGTTTGACCTCCGGAGCCTGCTGACAAACGATCACTTTTTCCTGCAATTTCACTTCCGTTTGCAGGAGTGGTTGTAGCCGTCTCTTTTGTTGGGTTGGTCTTTTCCAATGACTCGACTGACTTTGTTTCTTTTGTTTTCTCAGAAGTCGTGTTTGACTTCAAATCAACACAATAAAGGTTCTTTTTGTCCCGGGCGATTAGCTTTCCATTTGAAAATGCTAAGGGAGAGAAAAGGTCAATCCCGTTTACGAGTAGCTCCATTCGTCCGAGTTCCTGATACCCTTCAGGTGTAGCCTTAACAGCCACAATACTCTTTGTGAGTTCGGAAACTACGAACAAGGTGCCATCCACCAAAATCAAAGCACCAGAACCACACGAAAAGCCGTCTTTCCATGCATGATTGAGGCGTGCACCAAAACCATCTTCTGCCCAAACTATCATCCCTGTTTTAGGGTTCAGACAAACCAGCCGAGCGGTTTCATCTGTACCATATAGATAACCTTTGTAAAGGATTGGCCGGGCAGTGCGGGCAATAAGTTCCTTATTCTTCCATATCTCAGTCACTTTCCAGTTTTTATTAATATCCAGCATAGCGCAACCAACCCCATAACCACTTGCAATGAATACCTTGTTACCCATAATTACTGGTGCAAGCGCGTTGCAGTTATGTTGTGTAATCCACTGGTGTCGCCACAGTTGAGTTCCGTCATCAGCACGAATACTAACAGCTCCATACGTATTAAAAATAACATATTGTTTTACGCCATGAATGATTGCAGTGATTGGTGTTGCATGGCCAGCTGCATCGCTACCACTTTGCCAAAGGTTTTTGCCAGTGTTTTTGTCAAGAGCAACAACCGACGCGTTAGTGCCACCTGGCTGATAAATAACCTTTTCTCCATCTACAAAAGGAGAAGCACTATACCCCCAATCGGCCTTCTTTCCATCGTATTCCTGTTGCAGATTTCGCGACCAAATAATTTTGCCCGCTGATGCGTCAAAACAAGTCGCAATTCCTCCGCTACTATACGTATAAAGTTTACCTTCAGAGTATACCGGACAACCTCGTGTAAATCCATAGCCCGCTGAGGTTTCTTCTTCATAAGCAGACTCCCAAAGCTGAGTTCCTGTGTTAAGATCCAAGGCACGCAAGATGTCATCACTTCCTTTATGATCGACAATGTAAACAACTCCTTTCACAATGGTAGAGCTTGCATACCCACCATCATTCATTTTAAATGTCCACAGAACTGGAGGTTTATGAGTTGTCCAATCAGTGTTGATACCTGTTTCCGGAGAAATACAGTTAAGCAAAGGCCCGTCGAGTTGAGGCCAGTCAGTCGTCTTTAAAGTGAGTGGAATCGTCTGGTTATTTAGTTCCGGATCAAGTACCGATAAATCTATCGGGGGCTTTTCCCCGGTAGTGGATTGGGGCTTCTGTACTGCCTTCGTGAGAGGAAATACACAGCGGAAGCCATAGTCTCCGTATTTATTGCCCGTGCTACAGCGATTTCGGTATGTTACCCTAAAGTATTCCGAAACATTGAATCCCCAGCTTCCACCACGCAACACGCGTGTACTGCCGCTAGCCGGCCCAGGTGGATTTTCTGCGGGAGCATTGGCATAATATTCCGGATCATACCAATCGGCACACCATTCCCAAACGTTTCCTGCCATATCGAATGCTCCATATGGACTTACTCCCGAAGGATATTGACCTACCGGGATTGTTTTTCCATCGCTTGTATGACAGTGTTCCTTGGTAAAAGATTCACCCCACAGGTAGGTGCTTCCATCGGTTCCTCTAGCGGCTTTTTCCCATTGAGCTTCGGTGGGTAAAGCAGCCCCCGCCCAGCTAGCATATGCAGCTGCATCGTCCCAGGTTACATTAACAATCGGATGATCGTCATGCCAACCCCAGGAAGGTTCTACTGGCATTTCCCTATTGGTCTCTTTACAAAATTTCCGGTACTGTGCTACTGTTACTTCGTACTTATAAATATAGTAAGAGTCCAAATAAACATTACGACGAGGCTTTTCATTCATTCTTATAGGCTCATCATTGCTGCCCATTATAAATTCACCCGCTGGTACAAAAACCATTTCAGCAGTATCTTTTGGATTGATCCTCTCAGGAAGAATCGAATCATTTGAATAAACTTCAGGCTGTATAGCGTATTTAGTAAGAAGATATTTTTCTACTGATTTGCGGTCATTTTCGGAGAGGACTGTATTGAAAAGAAGTATCTCTGCAATTTCTCCCTGCCAGGAACGTCCGCCCATATCCCGGTCACGGGCAATCTGATCTACACGTACAGGACCAGCTGTTGTAAAGGAAAACAGGCTAAGTTGCTTAGGCCATGGAGTTATATTTGCCTCTATGGGCACTGTGTTTAACCACTGCTTTCCATCCGCAGCATATTGCGACATATGCCCTGAATTTACAACGGTATTATAAATAACATCATTTGTCCATCCGGTATGCAGGTCATGCGAATCCTTGCCCCCTAAAACGCATTTCTCATTCAGGCTTCCAAATGCATCAGGAGTTTTGCTGATAACGCAGAATCCGGTGCGAACGTCGGAAACCTGATCAAAGCTGAAACAACAATCTTCTCCAGTAAAGTTTAAAATGGATTGACCGCTAAGCTTGTCTGTCAACACTTTCGGATTGCTCATCGTCATACCATTTTCTCTGTTGTGGTAGGCATTGTTGTTATTTCCGCTGCGATCCCAAAGCATGGTCACGGTATCATTTGCCTGCTTTACATGGTCGGCAGAAACCCAAAACATTAGACCCGTTTTGGGGAAGTCCTCCGCCTCTCCGATATCAGCACGAGTAGCATGACTGACCGTATGAGCATTGATGTATCCTGTCATTAGCAACAATGATAAAACAATTGCTGCATTTAGAACGTAGTTTTTCATAGTGGTTAGGTTTAATCAATTAGTTAGTTGGTTATTTGTATAATTAGTAGTTAAAAGTTTAAATATCAATTTAACAAAACAATAAACAACAAGCTTCTAAAACAACTCAGACAAATATTTAAATTAGAAACATTTGTCTGATAAAAACTCCTACCCCACGCCTCCAGCATCAACCTACTATTGTGCAAACAAAGCTTTGTCACAACCGAGGGAATCGAATATCTTTTTTTGATTTATTAATTGTTTGTTTTCTACTCTACTGCTGCTCTCGATTCCAGATTTCGTTCAATCTGTTCATTTTTCTTTAGTCTAATCCGTTCTCCGCGCAATTCAAACTCGCAGTCTTTCCAGGCTTCCAAAAGTAAACTAGCCGAATCTCCATCGATTACTCCGCTAATTTTCACCCCTAATTTCGAATAGATATTTTTCAGGTAAATTTTCCCTTTCCATGGATTACATTTTGCAATTTCCAATTTTCCATACCAATCGCACACCAGATTATTAAGCAACGATTGGGTTACAAGGCCATTGGTAATGTTGTAATACGCATCCCTGTAGACTCCACTTGTTTCGTATATCTGTATCCAGTCTGGATCTACATAGTCTGCTTTGCGCAGGTTTTCCCAATCCTTCTGCCATCCTTCTACACTTCCAATTCGTGATCCGGCCAACAAAAATTCACCAAGGGTCCAACCATAAAAATAGGGCCGTTTGGCATCTTGAGTGATATCATACCGAAGTTGATAAGCAATAGCAGAAGCATCGGCAACGTCTTCGTTAACCGGTAAAAAAGCAAGGTCGTTCAACTGCACCGGATGTTTCTGCTTCCCAAAATCGGCCTCTCCACTACCTTTGCTGGTATAGTAGTATCCTCTTTCTGACTTTAATTCAGGAAAAGCCAAGCCATCATTTAGCATTTTTGTATAAGTTCCATCATCATCCAACTGGTATTCAATTGCTTTTTGAAAACAATATTTCGCACTAAAAAGAGCGCACAGGTAGTCGTCCTGGTCAACACCTCCCCTTTCGTCCTGTCCGGTTGAAGGTTTTATGGAAAGATGCCATAAATTATCTTCCCCTTTTTTGCTAATACTTTTATAGAATTGAGCAGTCTCCCTGATCAAGGGTTTCGCATACTTTTCAGTCCAATCCTCATCGTTGACGTACACGGAAGTTTCGTAAGCCATGCGGGCCAAATAACCCGAATTATGAATTTCGTAATAGAATTTATTCGGAGCTTCGGGAGTATGATAACCAGTAAAATCACCGTAAGGAAAAACCCATGGACACATAATCCCATCCACTTTCATTAAGCGTTTGGTGT
This sequence comes from Sunxiuqinia sp. A32, assembly GCF_052690465.1. NCBI lineage: Bacteria > Pseudomonadati > Bacteroidota > Bacteroidia > Marinilabiliales > Prolixibacteraceae > Sunxiuqinia > Sunxiuqinia sp. A32. The sequence continues at coordinate 324,825 of NZ_JBQYLI010000001.1, read as the reverse complement.
ATTCCTTCATCCCCGAAAGCCGTTCTGCAAAATATTCGATCCATGACTTTGCAATATTCAAATTCCCTGTTGAAAGAAACATTGGATGAACGTAAGAGACATCCTGCGGATAACCAAAAGGCCAATGGTTTCCTGTAAAACCCATCGGAGGTGAAAGCCCCAGTTTATCATCACTGTATGATGATAGGAACAATGCCATCGACCGAACCCACATTCGTTGTGCATTCAGATCAGGAACCACTATCATTCCCATATTTTCCCACTTGGAATGCCACCATTCCTTATTTTGAGTTAACGATTTAAAAGAGGACCGATCTACCAGCTTATTCAAAGAAAGTTGAATATTGTTTTCTCCGGGATGTAGCTTGAGAATTAGCTCAGAATCCTGCAATTTCACTTCTGCATTTGTTTTTATAAAAACTTCGGATTTTGCATTCATACAGGACAATTCAATTTTCCATTGACCATCGTCTTCGCTTATCACACAAGTTTGATCGATTGTTTGACCATAATGAACGTTGAGCAATTCACTGGGTTTTAATACAACATCGGACGTTTCTCCTTCCAAATCAATCTTTATTCCTGACAAATTCTTGTTGACCGGATCGAACCAGGTTAATACAGTAACCTTATTTTCGTCAGATTCAAAATGAGTCGAAATTGTCCCATCATAAAAGGATTGGTGCTGGCTGTAATTGGTAACGTTTGCAGGTTCGTCTTTCCAAAAAATCTGTGCCAACGGAATTAAATAGTCAGCTCCGTATTTTGCCCTGATTAAATGATTCAAACAGAGATATTCTGTTTTTCCATATTTATAAAAATCAGCGCCTTTTGCGGGATTCAGATGTAATCCCAACGGGCCATAAGAACTTCCAAAAACACCGTTCCCTTGGTAAAGATTGATTACTGCTGTATCTGGCATTGAATTTCGTTCAACATCAGTTGTTCTTATAGCTTGTTTTATGTCAATTTGATTGTTAACCAACTGGTATGTACAAGCTGAAAAAAATAGAGTTAGCAACAGAATTAAAGGGAAAGATATTTTATACATAGTCGTATATTTTGGTTCAATACTGGTTACTTATTTTTTAATAATCTTCGTGCAACAATCACCTTCAGAAGAGCTCAGGTTTAACAAATATAGATCCTTTTGGAACTTTGTCTATTCGAGATAAAAAGGTTCCCTTGTGTTGCATCAATATAACTGTTTTAATTTATTATCTGCCCCGAAACGTTAATAAGGTAGAATTCAGGACTCGAATAGCTTTCATTGAATTTGATGTGTACCTTATCAGTAGCTATAGTGGTGAAAATCTGTATCCCACTACATCTTCCATCAACATAATTATCGAGGTAGTGCCTAAATATCATCTCTTTACGAACTTTAGTAGTTGAGGTTGTGAATTACCTATTTTGATGAAATAAATTCCAGATACTAATTTACTCACATTAACCTTTTCAGTACCAGTATTTGATGACGACCTCTTTTTAAGAAGTACTCTTGCATTTATATCTAATATTGTAATATCGGTGTTTGCAGGTACTTTATTTATTGTTATTTCATTTGATGCCGGGTTTGGAAAACAAGTTATTTCTGTTTTGTTTTCAACTGAAGTTGAAACGCTTAGCACTGGATCTGTATTTATATAATAAATAACTGTAGTAACACATCCCGCATCGTTTTGATAGATGCCGGTATATTTTCCAAATTGATCTTCTTGAATATCTGTAAATGAAAAAGTTCTGGAATTTAAAGTGAAACCATTCGGGCCTACCCATTTCCACTCACCATCCAGAGGCTGTGGGCCAACACTAACTGTACCACCTAAACCAACTCTAATATCGGTTGAAACTGTCCAGCCTGAATTATCAACATCTACATATGGAGTAATTGTTGATGGTTGGCAACCATCATTTACATATACCATATAAGATTCTATAGCGATACATCCGGTTGGGCCTGTGTAAACAGCATTATAAGTGCCCGCTTGATTTTTTTGAATATTACTTAGAGTTAAATCCCTTGTATCTGCAGAAAAATCATTTGGCCCGGTCCAACTCCATGTACCATCTGTTAGTTGCGAACTGAGCGTTAATGTTTCACCAGCATTTACTACCGCAACATCGTTTTGCACCTTATTACTATTGTCAACTTTGTAGAAAGGCACAATTTCGCAAGGAGAATCAACCTTAATTTTAAAAGTAAGTGTACTGCTACATCCGTTAGGGTTTGTATAGGTAGCAACATAATCACCTGCTTGAGGCACCTGCATATTGAATATTGAAAATTCTCTTGAATCTGAAGAAAAATTATCCGGACCAGTCCAACTCCATGTGCCATCATTTGGCTGTGGATCAAAAGAAAGTGTTTCACCGGCATCTACTGTAACCGAACTGGTTTGTTTCCATTCACCATTTGCATTAACATTTGGCCAAATATCAACTGGTTCGCATTCGTTTCCTCCGTTTTGAATCGTGATTCGGTCAATATTAACCGACCAACCATTATCATTTCCAAACTCAATGGTGTTATCTCCGGCATTTAAAGGTATAATAAATGTGCGCTGCGCCATTGCTGCACCATCATATCCGCCAGATGATTTAAATGTATAATAGTAGCCAACGCCATCATTTACTTTAATATATCCATCTCTGTCTCCTCCGGTCATATAATATACTGTCATTGCATACCTCCCTTGTTCCGATACATTTACCTCGTTAAACACGAGGGAATTACCATTTCCAAGGTTGCCAATAAATGTATCATTTGAACATTTATCATCAGGATCGTCAACTACAGAAACTCCATTCTGCGTATTAGCATCTGCTTCAGCTTCATATTTCACTTGTTCGTTTATCGCAAAAGATGAAGTTGAAAAATAGATAGAAGCCCCCCCATTATTTCGTAAATCAATACTAAGATCACTGGTACTAGTAACTTCTACTTGTTCAAATTTGATTTCAGAATCACAATCCCCATCTTTAAAAATATTAGCATAGTAAGTTGTGCCATTATTTAAAAATGAGCAATCGATATTTATAGTTCTTGCATTTTTGCATAATGATCCCAGATACCACTCGTCTCCTTTTCTTCTGGCTATAGTAGTATACTCGTCAGGACTAGCTTCCAAACATTTTATATCGTCCCAGGCAGCAGGTAACTTTTTTAGAAATTCTTTAGCGATATGGTATTTGTAGTTATTTGGTGAATCAACCATATGCTGAATTCCAGATTCAAAGACAACTCCTAAAGCCAACTGATGCCCCCAAGTAGTATATTGTTTAATTTTACCATCAGGTCTTCCAAAGTCTAAAGGTGTATAATCTATAGCCCCTATAACATTTCTGGACATCGTTAGCGTAATATTATGATTGGCCGGCAATGAGTTATACACAAAAAGGTACATTTCACCACCTAATACTGCTTCTGTTGTAATAAGGTTAGGAAATGATCGTCTTAAACCCGAAGGTTTAGTACATCCATGTAAATTTAGCATAAGTCTTTGTTCAGCTGCAATCTTATTGAGCTTGTCGTATTTTTCCAACTCTGTTTGTGAGTCATCCTTCCAAAAATCGACTTTTATCCCTTTAACACCTTTTACTTTCCAGTCAGAAAGTATATTACGTATTTGATTTTCGTCATTTTGAAAGCGGTTGGAATGAGACCAAAGCAAGACCCCAACATTTTTAGACGTAGCGTAGTCAATCATTTCCTGTAAATCAAAACTGGATTTATCCCATCCTTCATCTTGCAAATAATATTCCCAGCCCATATCTGCAGCTAAATCAATATATTTTTTTGCGAGTTCAACGGATACATCTGGATTACCTTCTTCTCCTCCCCAATCCCATGATGCTTTACCCGGTTTAATCCACGATACATCACTGATTGCGCTCGGAGGATTAAGGTTTTCAATCATTACGGATTCTACGATGGTTGGCAAATCACCAATAATCATCGTTCTCCAAGGGGTAGTAACCGGAAGTGGTGTATTAATACTACCATTTTGCCCCAGGTAGAAAAGGCCTGTGCTATTACCTGTTTTAAAAGTAGATGTTGAATAATTACCAATATTAGCAGCTTCTGTTAAGATGCAATAAATAGAATTTGCTGTATTTTTAACCAGTACCGGCGCTGCAAAAGTACCCAGTTCCACAGATTCTTGCCAGTTGCGAACCGGGTAATACTCTGAATAACCATTGCGGTATTGTTGCCCCCAGGTTTTATCAAAATTAGCTATAGCGAACTCGCTTGTTTCACTATAAACATTAACATTTCCAGTACCGGGTATGCTGTATCGGTATGCCACACCGTCGTCATATGCCCTGAAAATAATTTCAAATTCAGACGTATTCTTGCTAAGTTTTAAATTTAAGACATTACAGTGATTCGTGTAAGTTGATTTTTTACCTGATGGCAAGGTGTAGGTTTCATCAATTGTTTCCTTTGTTTCAGAAACATAAGATAATCCATCTGTAAAATCTTCTTTAGAGGTGTTTATTCCTAGAGACGATGTCGAAATTACGGTATTACCATCCTTTGTCACAGAATAGGTAACTTGTTGATTATCTAATGTAACAGAAACAACAATGCTGTTGTCGGGCGATTTGACTGTATAAACAGTTTGGGAAAACGCCGAGGTACCTCCAAGCAGCATAAAAATTGCAGCGATGTAAAATTGTCTTAAATGTAGATAGCATTCTTTTTTCATAATATAAATCTTGGCATGTTTCATTTTTTTACCGAACAACCGGCTACTTTAAGAATTTCTTGGCAAGCCGCCCATTATCTGCTGTTTGCACCGACACGAAATAGATTCCACTTGGTAGATTTTCAACATTGATTGATGCGCTTCCCTGATAGTTACCTGATTTTTCCAGAACGACCTTACCGGCATTATCAAAAATCATTATATTTTCAAATCTTTGCTTTCCGCAATCAATTGTTAAATATGTGGTTACAGGATTTGGATATATTCTCATGGTACTTGTTATTTGTAATTCGTCAACACCGGTTGGAGTTGACACAGTAATCTTAACTTCCCCAGTAGTAGTAGCTTCTCTGGAACTATCTGTAGCCTTTGCTGTCACCCAATACGTTCCAGGTGTAATTCCTGTCCAATCATAGCTATACGGAGCAAAATAATCAGTACCAAGCAGGGTTGTTCCATTATAAAACTCAACTTTATAAATTGATCCATCTTCATCAGTTGCATCAGCTTCCAAAGTAAAATTCACCTCTGTATCTTGCAAAGTAGTATCAATAGCCGGACTCGTTAGACTTACTACTGGCAGAATGTTTGAAACGGTTACATTTACATCTTCTGTTGAGGCTGTATTTCCTATATTGTCAGTTGCCCTGGCCCAGAAAGTATATTCTCCTTTCTGCACATTATCCAAGATTAAACGGTATGGACTTGAATTGTCAGTTCCAATTAGTGTTGTCCCCTGATAAAAATCAACTTTTGAAATTGAGCCATCTGCATCAGAAGCGTCAGCATCAATTGTGATAGTCGCTGGAAATACGTACGACGTATCAACTTTGGGTGTTGTTAGCGAAATTGTTGGTATTGAGTCCAAATCGGCACTCCACCAGTTGATATTCCATCCGGAGGCCTGAACATATAGTTTGATCGTTTGAGTGCCTTCTGACAAATGCACTGAAGTGCCTCCAACAGTCGTCCAGTTTTGCCAACCACCAGTACTCGGAATTGTTGTTTCAGCCAATGTTTCATCATTTTGCTGAAATAGTATCTTCCCTGCCTGTGTTGCTGCCACCCGGTAATTAATTGCATAATTACCAGATTTTGGAACATCAATTGTATATTCCAACCAGTCATTATATTTGATATAGCCAATATTTTGACCACCACCGACATCTGTCGTATTTTCAACAATTATCCCACTCATATCACTGTAATCCTCCGCCTGAATCTTTCCGGGAAACGAAGTTTCTGTAATACCAGCACTCCATTTATCAATATTCCAGCCTCCGTTATCAGCAACTATCTTAATTGATTGAATACCGGCAGTTAATTTCACATTGGAACTTACAGTGGCATAGTTTTCCAAATTACCGGTAACCGGAAAACTGATTGTATCTATTGGTAATCCATTTTGCAACAAAAAGGCTGAGCCTTCATTTGCAGCCGCAACACCATAATTCAATTTATAAACACCGGTTGTTGGAATTTCAACGATATATTCCATCCAATCACCTGCCTCAATCGAATCAACACAATTCCCCCCCGAGGGAATTGGATCAACATAAATTCCGTTTTTGTAGTTATAATCTTCTGCCTGAATTGTATCAGTTATTGATTGTAAGAATGGAGTTACTTCATGAATAACCACCGCACTGTTACATTCATTTGTTCCGGTAATGTCATCTTCCGGCATTTGTTGCAAGAAATTATTCCAGGTAATATTTAAATCTCTTCTGCGAACACTCCAGGCAGCATCTGCATTCAATTTCAAAAATGAATAATACTCATTCCACAAATAGTTTTGTCTCACAAAATCACCAAGCCAGCGGAAGTATTCCGCCATTTCAGTTCCACCACGTTGACCGGATGCAAGAATTCCATTGTTGCTTTGGTTTGTTATTACTCTGTCTGCAGTTTTTTTCGCATCGGCTAAATACTTTCCTTCTCCTGTTATTTGATATAAAAAGTTTGCAGCCCCGATAAAACTCCCCTGATTAAAAATATTTACAGCTTTCAGGACAGTTCCGTCTGCATTTATCTTATTCCATACTTCCCCTGTATTTTCATCACGTAAGGTGGATCTTAACCATTCGTATATTTCTTTTGCTTTGATTAAATAGTAGGAATCACCTGTAAATTGGTACAAATAACATGCTGCAACAATCCCCGGACCATTGCTTAATGTTTCTTTTGCTTCTTTTCTTTTACTCCACCAAATACCTCCACCCAGAGCGTCATCCCAACCCCAATTTCCACCATTTCTGGTGTGGTAGTACGCTAAATCAAACGCATATATTCCTTGTTCAAGAAAACTGGAGTCTCCAGTGTATTCAAAACCACGCAAAAATGCCAGATCACCCCAAAAAATATCATCATTATACTCATTCCACAGCCAATCTTGTGTGTTTTGAACGTTAAACGTCTTTAATAATTTTGTGATTAGCACTTTGTCCTCTTCACTACCCGTTCTAAAGTAATTATCCTCAGCCGACTGAATGTCCAACGCTTGCTGCCAGAAATAATCTTTATTATTATTATTCAATGCCGTTTTATAAAAGGTATTTCCGTTATTATCATTAAGAATGAAAGCATTATTGAAAGCATTATAGACTGAATCAGCTCTTTCGTTCAAAACCTGCCCACTTGAGAATATTGGACTTAGCACAAATAGTCCAATAACCATCGATTTAAAGAATTGTCGTGTTGTTTTCAATTTTTTATGTTTTATTAGTGTATAGTCATTTTATTTATAAAGCGAAAACTCTAATTATCTAACTCAAAATAGCCACTCATCGTTCCAATTCTCCGGGTACTTCCGGAATTCCTGGATCATCCAAAATCTGCACAGTAGTTGCAGGTCCGAGTGTTTTCCAGTCCTGCAGTACCCAAACTACTTTCTTATCCCTGGTGATTTCAACAAGTTGTGGTGAATTACCTTTTTCGTTGCCACGAGAGTTGAAAATAAGATTGCCATTTCCCAATACAGTGCAAGTCTGTGGAGCAGAGGCAAGCTCGTATTCAGCCGGTAAATCAGTTTTTGCGTTAAACTCCCAAACAGTTTCACCCTTTTGATTTACTTCACGAGTAATCCAATCCGCCTCGTTGGTTATCATGGTGTTGCCATTCTTTAACCTGACTGCAGCCCAGGGTCTGTTGATTTCGTATCTCCAGATTTCGTTGAAATTTTTATCGTACTCAATCACACATCCCATATTGAGAAAGGAGATAAGATAGGTTCCCTGAGCAGTAATTCGAGCCCTTCGAAACTGCCCATGATCGTCGTTAGGATCATCATATGGGAGTTCTTGCTCCACCTCAACTTCTCCGGTTTTTATGTTGATTATAAATAACTTTGGTGGATAACCATTTACAACAAACATCACTTTGTCTAAACCTATCGGCTGACAAGTGTGTATTCCTCCTTTTTCTGTTGTATACCGCCAGATCTCTTTCTTATCGGGTGTAACCTCTGCGATATAATCCAAACGCGTAAATAAAATATTTCCATTAGAAAGCATCCACACATCATCATGTTCACAAATCTCTCCAGAAGAATATGTCCAAATTACTTTACCATCATTAACGATGAATATTTTGTTATAATTCTCTCCTGCATAGAGCATTGGGTGCTGATCCAACCCCTGCCCGGGAAGATTTGCAGGCGTTATTCCATTGGCCCAACTGACAGCCTTTGCAGGAACTTCAGCTACTCCTTTCTCAGGAACATTAGCTGCTGTAAAAAGGTGGAGAACCTTCATACATGGTACTCCCTTTTTAGACCCGGCAAAAGAATTTGTAGCTAGAAGCAAACAAATTACACTAATGTGAAAGAGTAAACTTTTCGTTTTCGACATGGTTATCAGTATTTTTTTCCTAATGTTTAATCAGCTAAATCATAATGTCTTTCCAACTCAGCAAACCGAGCCAATATTTCAAGCATTCCACCGTGGTTCACTAAGTTGTGAATACCATTTCCATCCGAAAACAAGCCTTGCTCATTTTTTTCATTATTCAGTGTATTATCCAGACACTTTTTAAATCCGGATATATATTTCAAATCGTCATGGTACTTTAAAAGGTGCTGATATCCACGTAACAGCACGGCATTAAACCAATAGCCATCGCGAAATTTTCCACTACCATAAAAATAGGAAAGCGAGCTATCAGCTATCTTGATTGCTCTGTCCAGATACTTTTTGTCGCCTGTAATTTCATACAAATATACATTCGACTGAAGCATGGTGCCTGTATTATATGAGAATATGGCTTTCCCTATACTTTCGTCCTTCGTTTTAATATTGTCGAAATACAGTCCCTCGGGGGTTTGCAGTTTTTCGTTTGTCCAGTTGTATATCATCAAAGCCGTGTCAAGATAGGCTTCATTCTTTGTTGCATTGTACATTTTAAGGGCAACAATTACACCCGGGCCGTTGGAACAGGTATTTTTCGATTCGAAATCGTTTTCGCGCCAGTATAATCCTCCGCCAAGGGTTGTATCGTAGGCCGTCATCATAAAATCGTACATCGACTTTCCTAAATCGAGATAACTCTTTTCTCCGGTTCGCCCATAAATGTCTAATGCGGCAATTCCAATCCACTGGTTATCGTCATAGTAACGTTGTCCTCGACTCAATGATACAATGTATTCTCCGTAACCTGGCTTTGGAGGTGCAGGATCGTAATAATGCTGCATGCTTTTAAAAATGTCATCTACCAAATCAGCCTTTTTATCTACTTTCTCAACCTCGTTAGTTGCTTCAAACATGGCACATAGCGCCCACAACCAACTGTATTCGCGCCGATGTCCAAATTTAGTTTCCCTTTTTGTCGGATCTAACTCCACAAAATAGTAACCGGAAGCATGGTCGTGGAAATTTTTTTCAATAGCTGAGTGCAATTGTTGCATCTCCTTTTTATAAAATTTGCTACTGTCGTTCTTTTTAGCGTAAAGAACATTTGCAACCATGGCAAAAAGCAAAACCGGTAAAATTGATTTTTTCATGTTCATTTGTGTTCGAGTTTTAAGCAGTAAGAATTTGTTCGATTTGAGCCAGTTCAGCATCCGAAAATTTCGGATTATTCAAAGCAGCTATATTATTTTCCAATTGTTTTACTGAGCTTGCACCAATTAAAACAGACGTAACCCGTGGGTCTTTCAGTAACCAAACCAAAGCCATTTGAGCCAATGTTTGTTCTCTTTTAATCGCAATCTCATTTAACTTTTTCACCTTTTCTATGGCTGGTCCAACCATTTCCGGTTTCAGAAAGCCCCATGATTTAGAAGCTCTCGATCCTTCCGGAATTCCATTCAGGTATTTATCGGTAAGCAGCCCTTGAGCCAGCGGTGAAAACGGAATACATCCTATGCCTTCCTGCTCCAGCACATCCAGCAAACCATCTTCAACCCAGCGTTCGAACATGGAGTATTTTGGTTGATGAATTAAGCAAGGAGTTCCCAATTCCTTCAGGATTTTTGCTGCCTCAGCAGCCCTGTCGGCCGGATAGTTAGATACACCAACATACAATGCTTTTCCCTGACGAACAGCCTGATCGAGCGCCATCATCGTTTCTTCAAGCGGCGTATTGAAATCGGGACGATGCGAATAAAAAATATCGACATACTCCAAATCCATTCGCTTTAAACTTTGATCGAGACTTGACAAGAGGTTTTTGCGACTCCCCCATTCACCGTAAGGTCCGGGCCACATATAATAACCTGCTTTGGATGAAATGACGAGTTCATCGCGATAAATTCCCAGGTCTTGTTTCATAATCTTACCGAAGTTTTCTTCAGCTGACCCGGCTGGCGGGCCGTAATTATTCGCCAAATCAAAATGTGTGATTCCCATATCAAAAGCCCTGCGACACATGGCACGGCCGTTTTCAAATACGTCAACACCTCCAAAGTTATGCCAGAGCCCTAAAGAGATAGCAGGCAGTTTCAATCCCCATTTTCCACATTTGTTGTACAGCATTTCGCCGTACCGGCTTTCATCAGCAACGTAACTCATTTTAATTTTTTTAATTATTCACGATCAAATCGATTTATATAAAATTTGCGCATTACTTTTTGGCTTAGGCAATACGATTTAATTCTTTTTAGCTCCCCCATTCAAATTATAGATAGAAAATAGAATCTCAATTAGTTTCACTAGTCTATCTCTGAGTTGAAAAGCGATGAAATCAAGACATGCTTAAAGGCAATATCCTGATTTCATATTTTGCTTTATTATGAAAAAAATTTAAACCTTATTTCAATGAGCCAGCCCAACCACCATTGCGTGCCATAGTAATGCTCAATTTGGTTTGGTTATTAACGCTGATTGTTTTCTTCTTATAATCTAGTCCCTGGCGATCGGCATTGATTCCGTCTTCGAATGAAGTGAGGGTAAATTCCTTGCCATCCGGCAGAAAATCGAAACTTACATCAATAGTTCTACCTTTATCATTTGTCATTCCACCAACAAACCACTCATCTCCTTTACGTTTGGCAACAACAACAGCCTCTCCCACTTTGGCATAAAGCACTTTTGTTTCATCCCAGGTTACCGGTACGCTTGAGATAAAATCAGTACACTCACGTTCGCGGTAATAAAGCGTAGGATTATCGGCCAACATTTGAAGTCCACTCTCGAAAATTACAAACATCGACAACTGATTTACGCGGGTTCCAACGCTTGCATTGTTCGGACGAGATGCATTATAGCAGAATGGTTGCATATTAATCATGGCCCCTGGAGTAAAATCCATTGGCCCAACAGCATTCCGGATAAACGGAAGGAAGATAGTGTTTTCGGGACGACAGCCGCCACCTTGTTCCAAACCACGTACTCCTTCAAAAGAAAGCACATTTGGATACGCGATATTCAACCCGGCGGGTTTAAAAGAACCGTGGAAGTCGACAAACAACTTGTATTTCGCAGCCTCTTTAGCTACCCGTTCGTAGTAATTCACCATCCACTGGTCGCTGCGGTCCATAAAATCAATTTTTACACCTGCGATACCCCACTCGCCGTACTTCTCGAACAAATCAAAGTTATTTTCAACGGTCAGCCATGTCAACCACAATACCAGTTTTACATTTTTTTCGTTGGCGTATTTTATCAATTCAGGTAAGTCTAAATCCGGAGTAGCATGAAAAGGATCGCGTGTACTTACTGACCAACCTTCATCAAGAATAATGTAAGGAATTCCAAATTCAGAGGCAAAATCAACGTAATACTTATAGGTGGCCGTATTAACACCTGTTTTAAAATCAACTCCGTAAGGCGAAAAAACGGCATTCCACCAATCCCAGCTAACCTGTCCGGGTTTAATCCAGCTCACATCACCCAATACATTGGGCGTAGATAATTTCGCCACCATCTCATTCTCCAACAGCTGTTTATCTTCTTTGGAGATAACAAATAGTCGCCAAGGGAAATTACGTGTTCCGGGAGTCTTGGCAATATAATCAGCCAGTTTCGTTAATTTCAGGCTACGGTCGCCATCATCGCCAAATTCCAGTGGGCATTTAGGAAAAGCTGATTGCATACCATTGTTGCCTGTACTTTTCAGAAACATACAAGGATAGTCCGATAAATCTGCTTCCGAAATAAGAATTTTGTATTGTTTATCGGTTTCAAGTAAAACAGGTAGAATTGTCATTTTATCGTCCGCCTTGTATTCGTTTGTTTTCACATGTGAATAAGCATGTTCGTAGGAAGTTTTAAACGAACCAGTAAACGACAAATGCGATAAATAAGTAGACGGAAACTCAATCCCAAAATCCTCGTCGATTACTTCAACATCACCATCTTTGCGGGTAATAAACCGATACGCCACGCCATCGTCGTACGCGCGGAATTCTACAGAATAATCGTTTTTGAAGTTTAACAACAGCACATTACAATTATTTTCGATTGTTGCATTCTTCAATGGAATTGTTGGTACAATTGTCTCATTAATTGAAGAAAACTTTTTGTTTTTTAATTTCGGATTTTCGCCAAGCGATTCGTTTTGAAGATTCAACTGCAAAGAGCAGTTTGTCAATAAAACATCCTGTCCGTAAGAAATGCTGTAAACGATTTTATCATTCAAGTCTACATTGACTTTCAACTCGCCGTTAGGTGATTTCAATTCTAAGGGGGCAGCCCAAAGGCTTGCTGTGCTAAAAATCAGACACAGTGCTATAACGAATGATCGTTGTAGCTTTTTAGTAGTAATTTTCATAGTCTTTGTATTCGAAATTTTCATTTATATATATTTATTTTTCTGAAAGAATATTAATTCACGCACGATTGAGAACACTGGTGTATATCACATTTTAAAACAGATACATTCAACCTAGATCTGAAAACTCGATCCGTACTCTCCTGTTATGTAAATTGATGATGAAACCAGCTTTCCAATTTTTTGTAAATGTCTTGCTCTTTAAACATTGCAGTTAGACCGCAAAAAAGAACTACATTATTTATCATTCATTATTGTACAATTTATTCAACATTGACATTACCGTATATTTCTAAATCACCAATGGCCAGCCTGCTATTTTCCGGATAAACATCGATAACTGAAAACCGGATGTATCTAATATTTTTGTAATTGTAGAGTACAGGTTTGTAATCCTGACCCGATACCTTCTTATTCTTAAACGAGGAGCTCCATTCATTTCCGTTTGAAGACACGTCCATGGAATAGGTATACCAGTCGCTATCTTTTCCCCAGTTTATTGTATGCCCCTGCAGCTTGTAAGCTTTCTTTAAATCGAAAGTGATTGAATAAGGAAACTCGCGTTTTTTTGATTTCCATATGGTTTTTGATGAACCATCAGACAGGTATTCAAGACTTTCCGTATCATCATTATCAGAAATTGTAATCATTGAGGCGGAAAGAGGTACTCTAATTAATTCCGAAGAGGAGGCTTTTTCTTCAACAAAATCAACGTCTTCCTTTTCACTCTTCCAATTGAAGTGCTTGCCATCGGGCACAAAATAATCGCTACTGGCAATGCTATTTATGGTTGCTTTAGCTGATTTCAGACCTTCACTTTGCGCGGTTATAACAATCTCTCCCGGTCGATTTGTAGTCCTTACAATACCATATCCAATGCCACCCTTGGTTTGTTGGCTTGCAACCTGAATTCGTGGAATATTGGCTCCAATCAATTCTCCCTGTCCACTAACACTGGTTTGTACTAAGAAAGATTGAAACGGGAGAGTGTTGCTTACCAGAGTACCGTTTTTATCACAAACTTTTATATAATAGGGAATCATATCAGAACCATCTGCAATCGGTAATATACCTTCGTCGGCTATCTCTATTTCCAGATGATGTGGTTTCCCAGGTGTTTTCACTATATGCTTACAAACAACCTTATTATCAATGATACCTTCTGCTTTTAATTCTCCCGGTTCATAACTTTCCATATTAAACTTATAATAGGGACTGCCACCTTTTTCGGCAATTGCAGGAGCCGTTTTAGCATTTTCGCAACGAGTTATCTCTTGTACAAATTGGTTGTTTCGATAAAACTTGACCTTATCGCAATTTGAAAATACGATGATAGCTGAATCCAGCTGTGGATAATTGTTGTAACTGGCAATATATACCATGGGACCATAAACCGGGTTACGGGCATCTTGCATGGCCTGTAATTGATAGTAACTATGTTTCTCATAGCGGTCGATATCGACCACACCAGTAAAAGCAGTGATCGGATCAGATCCTCTTGGGTAGTCGTTATAACTCCATAAAAAGTGACCGCTTATTCTGGGATTGGCATCCAGCTTTCCATGATCCCAATATGAGTTTCCGTTTAAATTATCCTGCCGTATTTTGCACACGGCCAGGAGACCTTTTTGAGTATATATTCTACTGGTGCGTAACCCATCTTCATTATCTGGATTTGCCAGCCAGGTATCTCCCCATTCTCTGGTAATAAAAGGCATTTCTGGCATTGGATCTGTACCATCCGGATTGGTTACTTTGTAGCTCACATCATAAAATTCTCTGCCATGAGCTTCAAAATCATCGGCAGTAAACATTTGATCACCCGGCATTTCCTGATGGGCAACCTGAACAATCTCTTTCGCCCAATACCCAGGTGATGGTGATTCATTCAAGCTTGCTTCCCACAAGAAAATAGAGGGATGATTTCGGTCTCTTCGAATCATCTCCCGCACCTGTTCGTGTGTACGGGCAATAAAGGTTTCGTTGTCACTAAAAAATTGCCATCCCGGCTCACACTCAATCACTAAAAGTCCAATTTCATCACAGGCATCAAGAAATTCGGTCGAAGCAGGATAATGGGCAGCCCGAACAGAATTATACCCACCTTTTTTAAGTTGGAAGGCATCGCGGTACTGCATTGATGTGGATGCGGCATCGCCTATATTTTGGTAACATTGATGACGATTAGCACCCCGCAGGTATAATTTTTCTCCGTTAATGTAAAATCCGTCTGCTTCCCCTTCTGCGGATAGAAACGAAAAAGTACGTATCCCTGCGTTGGTATTTTTAGTGTCAGACAATTGATTATCGTTATACACCTCTGATACCAAGCTGTACAAATAGGGATGATCAGGATGCCACAAATTGGGATTTGTAACGGTAAACGATTGCTCAAAAACATGATCAGCATTACGCTCAATATTTGAGGAACTTTCCGCTTTTGCGACAATGTTTCCATCGCTGTCTTTCAACAAAGTAAGCAATCGGCAATTGCTTTTCAAATTCGTTTCATTGATGATATGCGTTTTTACATTTACATCAGCACTTTGCCTACTTACTTTGGAATAACTGATAAATATTCCACCTCCTGCTACCTTATTTGCCTGCAAGGGATCAGAAATATAGAGTTTGTTGGTAACTCTCAATTTTACATTCCGGTAAATTCCTCCATAATAGTTAAAGTCCATTCCAGTTAAAGGCTTACCGGGAGGGGTCAAGGGATCATCGACATTAGAAACACGAACAGCAAGCACATTATCCGTGTCAAATTTTATTTTGTTGGTTAAATCAACTACAAAACCAATATAACCGCCATAGTGAGATTTTAACTTCTCACCATTCAAAAAAACATCACAGTTCGATTGAACACCATCAAAATAGACTTCAATCTTTTTATTTTTATAAGCTTCAGGAAGTCGAAAATACCTTCTGTACCAACCAATACCCTGATAATTATCACCTCCTCCAGAATGCTTTTTTTCAAGCCTCATGGTATGTGGAATACTAATGGCATACCAGTCTTTGTCATTAAAGTCGGTTGTTTCAGCATCTTTTACATCACCTCTGAAAAATGCCCAGTTCGAATTGAAATTATAATTGATAATATCTTCATTTCCAGAGGTATTTTTAGTAACAACATTACAGCTGGATGATAAGCAATGTATTACTAAAATAGCCATTAAAATACCTAATACTTTTGGTGCATTTCTTTTCAATTGCAATTTAGTTTAATTTTAGGTTTAGTAATTCCGGTTTTATTCAATTGGTTGTGATATATTTCTTTTCATCATTCAATCAAAAATTTCTTACTGTAACTTCCATCCCGGCTATGCACTTTAACAACGTAAATACCTTTCTTTAATACCGAAGTTTCTAACACACTTATCCGATTCAAATTCTCTGCATGCACAAGAATTCTCCCATCCAAACTATACACACTCGCGCCATAATTCTTTAGTTTTGTCTGGATCGCGATATGGTCTTTTGCAGGATTTGGATAAACTTCGAAGACACTTTCGACTATATCCGGGTTTGCTGAAGTAGTACCATTTACTGTTATCGTAAAAGTATATATGCTTTGTTTTCCACAGTCGTTGGTGTAAGTCGCAGTATAAGTCCCTCCCTGGTCGGTATGCATATCAGAAATAGCAAACTCGCGCTCTGCGGATGTAATTCCATTTGGTCCATTCCAACTCCAGGTACCATCGGTTCTAGGCTGCGGACCAAAAGTAATAGTTCCTCCTTCATCCAGTGATGCACTCGAAACTTGCTGCCAACCTCCATTATTTACATTTAAGTATGGAATAATTTCAGGTGAAACGCATTCTATTGAAATAGTAAATTCAAGGGAATCTTTACAGCCAGCATCATTCGTGTATACTGCCCAATAGATTCCTGCATTTTCTTTTTGAACATTATTCACCCTTGCTTCTCTATCCTCTGATTTAAAATCATTTGGACCTATCCAACTCCAACTACCATCCATTGGCTGTGGTCCAAAACTAACACTAGAACCTGCTGCTACTTCAACCGTAGATTCGTTGGCCCAACCAGTATTATTTAAGTACGGAACCAGGGAAGGACAAGTGAGCATTCCTTCAACATTGACAGTATATACAACTTTTCCCTTACAGCCATTGCCATCGTAATAAATAGCCGTATAATCACCTGCCTGTTGCGTTCCAATATAATTGATTGTTAATTGTCTAGAGTTACTAAAAAAGCCATTTGGTCCGGTCCAAGTCCAAATGCTTTCACTGGCAGGTGATACTTGTGGTGAAAACTTCAGTGTACTGCCAGGGTTCGTTACTAAATAAGTGTAAGTCTGAACTGCACCATTATCTATTTGAAAGTTTGGCGTAATAGCTATGCTACAACTATTTAGTGAAACCATGAAGTTTCGGATACTCCGCTCACCACTTGTATTCGTAAATACAACCGAATACGAACCTCCCTGATTTTGTTGTACATCGGTTATTACCGGAGTTCGAACTGTGGAAGTAAAACCATTAGGTCCTGACCAACTCCACGTTCCCTCATCCATAGAATTAGGTTTAAATGTCAGGTCGTCTCCAATATTTAAAGACACGGTATCGTTTTGCAAAGAATCTGCTCCATTTACAGAAAAGTACGGAATAATAGTTTGGTGAGCGCTAATCGAATCAAAAGCGAAACCAGACATTAATAATGCTCCGGCAGCGTTTGGATGAAGCTGATCGGGAAACAACGAAGATGAATCCAGCAATGGTGTGTGATAATCTATTATGTAAGTATTCCTAAGCTCACTGATTTCATCAATAATTGGAATTATATCCATCTCAATATTTTCATTCTGAGATGAAGTATTAAAAGTTGGAGGCGGATAACACAAGTACACAATTGGCTCAAAACCATTACTTCGACTTAGGAATGTATCAATCATAGCAATATAATCATCCTTAAATCTATCTTTTACTGAATCCCAAATACCTGCATCATTCGTACCCAACGAGATAATCAGAATTTGGGGATCGGCATCAAGTGCTTTAGTAAAGTTGCCTTCTTCCCAATAAGTCCCCGGTGCTGTTTTTGTCATTTTTGATCCGCTTACACCGTAGTTCAAAACTGAATATTTACCTCCTAGTTTTACATTAAGCTGACTAGGCCAGGACTGTCCTGAATTTCCTAATCCGTAGCCAGCAGTAATACTATTCCCCACACATACTACACGTATTGGCTCCTGCCCCATTAAATTAACAGTCAATGCTACACTGAGAAATAGCAATGCTGATAAATTTATCAATCCTCTCATCTATCTTTAATTTATTATATCTATCCACTAAAAATACGCTTCCTATTGACTCATAAAAACACTCAAATACTGCCAGTTATAACACTACAAAGTATGGTGATAAACAATACTTGTTATTGATTTTTCTGACCAATTTCCCAACCCACTTGCAGGAACAGCTTATCATTGATACCATAATTGTTAAAATTATAGTCTGTGTGCGCAAACGAATACTTTGTTTTCAACCATTAAGTCCCAGGAGATAGAGTTTGTGGACAGATAAAAAGCATGCTAAAAAACATATTTTATCGGGGATAATTAGAAACAGCTTAATAAGTTTAAGTTGTAATATTATGTCATATTCTAATGTGAACTCTCGACGATTTAGTAATCAACAATTTTGAAATAAAAATCAATTTAATTTGAAATAACTTCTATTTCACGAATACATAAAGCTCCTTAACCATCAAGATTAAAGAGCTTTATAAATTTTTAAATACCTCCTTTAAAAATGCTAAATTGGTCAGGAGGCTAAAAAACAAAATTCAACACATCTATTTCATAGTGTCTTTGACTGTTTAAGCGAGCTGCAAATCGCAAGATTCTGGGATAGAATGGTCATTCCTGTCAGCTATCAAAATATCATTACTATAAATCCACTCCCCATTTCTCATTCGGTTCAGCGCCCAATTCCAGTTCCAGGACTCCCCCAGCTGCTATTTCTGTATAATCCAAGTAGCACCTTTCCAAAGATTGTCCGTTTAAGCTTGCTCTTTGGATATAGATATTTTGGGGCGAATTGTTGTTTGCTTTTACCGTAAATGTTGTTCCAGTTGTGTAATCTTTATCCAACTGAATAGTTATTTCATCAAAGACAGGACTGGTTATCTCAAACCGCAGATCTCCAGGACAAACCTGGTGCAAACCAATAGAAGCCAATACATACCAGGCAGACATCTGCCCCACATCTTCATTACCCACAAGCCCTTCTACTTTGTTATTATAAGCCCTGCGGCAAATCTCCCTGGTCCATTTCTGGGTCAGCCATGGGGCTCCCAAACGGTTAAATAAAAATGGCACATGATGGACCGGCTCATTAGCATGGTTGTAATAATAGTTCCACATCATGTTTTCAGGGACATTGTCAAAGAAGTTGGTCAAATCAGCCAGCACTTTATCCCTGCCCCCCATCAACTCGACCATTCCTTCCACATCATGGGGGACAAACCATCCCTGTTGGTAAGGGTTACATTCAACCGTTCCATGCCATTCCTGTAAACGCCCCCTTTCAGGCCACTCCTTCCAGCTTCCGTCTTCGTTCCTTGCACGGAACCACTCTACTTCAGGATCAAACACATTGTGATAGCTTTGGGATAAGTTCATATACTTATTGTAGTCATCGTCTTTAGATAATGCTTTTGCCAACTGCGCCTGACACCATTCCGTATAACTAAGTTCCAGCGTATTGGAAATAGAGAACTCACCAATAGCAAAACCGGCGCTCCCCGAATCAACAGCGTCACAACGTACTGTAAAGCCTAGCTTTTCATTCCCACTATGTTCACAGGTAGCTAACGAAACCCGATAGGCTTGGTTCATATCATAGCCCCTGATCCCTTTTGCATAAGCATCAGCCAATACAGAAATCGCAGGATTACCAACCATACAGCCACTATATGCATTCATCAATTCCCAGCGTTCAAAATAGCCTTTGCCACTTTCATCCGCCAGGCTGATCAGTGAGTTCAGCATATCATTTACAACATCCGGGTTAATCAGGGTTTGTAGAGGAAACTGGCTGCGGAAAACATCCCAGCCACTAAAGATGGTCCTTTTGGTGAAATTTTCGGATACATGTACCATTTTGTCACCACCAACATAGAGGTCGTCTACATCTTCAAAAGCCCGTGGATCGAGCAAAGTATGATACAGTGCGGTATAAAACACAGCTCTTTCATCATCTGTACCACCCTTTATACTAATTTCTGCTAAAGCTGTATTCCAAAGATCATGCGCCTTTTCTTTTACATCATCAAAATCCCAGCCCTTGATTTCCGTCTCAAGGTTCTTTCGAGCCCCTTCCACACTGACAAAGGAAACTCCTGCTTTCAAAACCACTTGTTCGTTCTCCTTCGTTGAAAAATTTGTAAAGAACCCAAGGTGTTTACCTTCTTTCTGCTTCAACCCAAAGTTGATCTCTGAATTGGTAATCGCTTCCTGGTAACGCTCACTGGTCACATCCTCAAGTTTGCGTGTCCAGTCATCAGGGATATCTGCATTCCAAATCCCGTATTCCTTCAGCGGTTTACTAAATTGGGCATAGAAATAAACCGTATAATCGGACTTGCCCAGTCCATTGCCCCAGCCTCCACCTTCAGGCGGACACAACATAAATCCAGCTATGGTATGCTCATCTATAACTTCAACCTTTTGCAAAGTAGAGGTACCGCCAACCCTGCGTGCCAGGTCAACCTGGATACGGGATTGTTCATTCTCGGAAAACGTAAAACGGTAAATTCCACAATGAGGGGTTGCAGATGTTTCCACCTTCACTTTATAATCGTCCAGGACTACTGAATAATATCCGGCAGTCGCTTCTTCTGTCTCCTTGGAATAACGGGAGCGATAACCTGCTTCCGGCTTATCTGCTTTTCCGGCACTGGTTTTTAGTTCACCGGTTGTCGGCATCACCAAGAAATTACCAAGGTCGCCGTTCCAGCCAATACCACTCATTTGTGTAAGGGCAAACCCTTCAATGGTGGTATGCTCATAACTGTAACCGGAACCATTGTCGCCACCAGTAATGGTGTTCGGGCTCACCTGCACCATACCAAAAGGGATGGCCGCCCCGGGGAAGGTCTTCCCTAATCCATGGTAAACACCTGCAGCATCGGAACTCGTACTAGCCCCAATAAAGGGGTTGACATAGGATGCAGCATCCACTTCTTCAGGTTTATCATTCAATGAAGCAGTACAGCCAGCAAAAAGAATCGTTACTACAAATGGCAGGTATTTTATTTTACTGATCATCTTTTCTCATTTTTACATTGGTTAGTTTTATTGTTTGAAAACCAAATTGTGGAAGTGAAAGCTTGGTAGTCATTTCACCATTACTTGCCTTATTTGCCTGAACATCCGAGATCTTCTTACCATTTAAATCAACCTGTTCCATCTTGTCAGCAGTACAGTTCCATATAACTTCATGCTGCTTATCGACTGATGAAGTACTATAAAATCTAACTAGCATATCGCCTCCATCCATCGTTACCGAACTCACATGAATGTTAGCATCATCGTATTCAAGTAAAGAACGCTTCAACGGATTACTATCCGATTTTACAAAACTTCCAGTCAAAGGCTCGTTCCATTCATTGCTTGCTACCTCAACACCTGCTGCTTCCCAGTCGCCTGCATGTGGTAGCAATGCATAGTGCATATGCGTCGGTCCATGAACCCGATAGTTACGGCCCCATAATGCACGGCCTACATACTGAACGGTCAATCCCAAAGGCAGTTCTTCTGTCTGAAGGTAACTCGTGGTATGATCAGTGAACAATGCCACACCGTAAGCCTTCGATGCATCCTCAATATCAACCCAGTTCAAAACAACATTGTGTTTGATGCTGTCCCAACTTGAATAAAGGGTATTATCCAGTTCACTTTCGCAAACATCAAACGGACCATTCTTCAATAGCTTCTCTCCCAATCCTTGCAATGGAAATTGCAAATGGAGCTTATAATTATCATTATAGAACGCTTTAGCTCTTACTTCTGCTTTGTAGTTATTGCTCTGGTCATAAGCCCCAATACCCGGCTGGCCATCCCAGTCAATGTGAAGTTCAAAGTCAATGCGTGGATTGTGTTTGTTGAATGTTATCACTTGGTAATAACTATTGCCTGCAAGTTTGTTTTCTACTTTGATACGAGTGAACATCCCACCGTCTTCCATAATGCTCACTTTGGCCGGAGTATCAGACCCGTCGTGGAATTTACTTTCCCTGTAAAAATACCCACGAAGATCGTTCAGCTCCTTACCTTTTTCAACCAATTGCCTGTTATCATTTTTCTTGTCGACCAAACTGGTGATGGTACCACCACGTTTTGAATCGATCAAAGCAGTGTAGTATTCGGTCTCAATTATCACATTCCCGTCGGAAAGTTGCTGTGCCGATACCGGCGAAGTTTTACTTTTCTTTTCCTTCACCACATAGGTACAATAGCCCATACCCGGTACTGTTGCTTCAAATTGCAACATCAGTTGGCCATCGTTATCAGCCGTACATTGAGACGGGAGTTCTTTGCCATGCTGGTCGATCACAACCATCCCTTTAAGTTTCATGCTTCCAGGCAATTCTACTGAAACACGGTCGGTACGGATGTTTCCCAATGTATTGAAAACACGGATATATTTTGCATCATTACCTTCCACTTCCGAAAACAGCCTTGCAATCTTTTCGTCTGCAATGCGGTTTGAAGACCCCGTCCAGCGGGTAACCTTGTCAGCCCATGTATTCCCAGGCCTCCCGTTGTACGGAACAATCCAGCAATCATGGTGTTGGGCAAGCATCAAGGTACGCCATGCTTCTGCAAATTCTGCATCAGGCCAAGCCTTCCCCGTGTACAAATAATCCAAAGAGGCCATCTTCTCAGCCATTACAACTCGGTTCTCACCAACCCTGACTTCCTGGGCAAGTTTTTGCAAAACCTGCGAGCCCCATACCAAACCTGGCTTCACATCTTCAAGCCTAAAAGCCCAATCTGTAGCTTCAACCTCGTCTTTTACCATATCAATGTATTCTGTCCAGGTTGTGTAGATAGATGGTTTGTAGTATTCTTTAATTGCATTCCCCAACCAAGGGCCATGTGCCCAACCAGCATCCTGAAAAGTCATTCCTACCGGGTACTTTATCCCATCTGCAAAGCAAGCAGCAATAAACTCCTCAGAGTTTGCATTTGAGTTTGTCGCATAGCAATTTATAGTTGACAATCCCTCACATTCGTACCTTGGCACAGCCGGCATACTTGTTCCGTCAGGGCCAATCCAGTTTACAAGGTCTTTGCCAAAAGCACTGGTGTAACCACCCCAGCAGGTATTTGGGTTTCGCAAAACCGCGTATTTAAAGCCAAAACCTTTCAAAATTTGCGGCAAACTGCTTGTAAAACAAGGTTCTTCAACCGAATAGGTAGTGAAGGTGGCTTCTGGGAAATACTCCCGAATTTTCGCCATACCATATTTAAACTGACGGATATTACTCTCTCCTGAAACATTATAGCAATATGGTTGTGCCCAGGTTGGGTTCACAAACTCAATGCCCCCAAAACGTCCGGTGGTGGAATAATACTCCTGCAATGCCTTGAAGTTCTCAGCATCATGAACACTCACAGTATCCCAGGTTTCCGGCTCAATCTCCAAACAGATTTTCCAGTCAGGATTTGCCGTGAGCTTTTCAACCATAAACTTTGCCTGCCATTCTGGATAATGGCCATATACACCACCATGATATCCATCAACAAACCAAGTCTTTTGCTGAGCCTGAAGTGAAAATGCCCCCAAGACTAAAACAACGAGTATAATGAACTTTGAATACAGATTGTTATTCTTCATTTTTAAAAAATTTGAAATCGTTAATAAATTTTTTCCATGTTTAATTTATGCGTTGTTGGTTGGTTTATTTTGTATATCGTTTTTACAATTGCATCCATATAGTTTTTCCAGACTTCCCGTATTTCAGGATACCTGGCTTTTGTATAATAATCATAGCTTGCTCTCAAAAACATATCTTTCGGTAAGTATTCCCTGAGCTTATCTATTGCCTCCTGGTTATCGGCAAAAAGTAGTCCTTCCCTTCTTAGAAATGAGTATTCTGTCCAAAAATATTCTCTGAATCGCTTCTCAACTTCAAACCGCTCTTCATTCAAAAACATGACTTTTGTAGCTTGTTGATATTGAGGTGTAGTTGGATAACAAGCTAAATTAATTCCTTTTTGCAATTCAGTTGAAGAAACCTCAGCTATGAATTGATCATCAATCATTAACCGATAACTACCTTCTTCCAGATTTGTGACTTTTAAAATTTCCTGATTGAATTTCTCCATAAATGGCACGAGCTCCAGCGCGTCACGTTGTGACTTTTTATTTCCCCATCCATGTCTGGGAACCGTATCAATTGGATAAGGAAGTGAATTTGCCAAGTAATCAAATTCCAGTTTATCACCCGAGATCTTTACACCTGACACCTGACAATTACCCTGAACTTCGACTTTTGAATTTGAAGCATTTATTGAAACTTCTGCTACCTTTTTCCCAGCCAATCCCTGAGCTTTCAAAAACAAATAGGCCATCACCATTTGTCCATCATTATCCGGATGGATCCGATCCACTCCGCATAAAGTAAAAGTTGAATCTTTTGCCTGTTCCTGTTTGTTTACTTCAAGCATCGGCCTATTGAAATCCACGAAACCCCATTTATTCTTTTCAGCTGATTCTCGTTGAAAATCATTCACTTTCAACAAGGCTTCATTTTTTTGAGGTAATATAAAGTTGTTAAACTTTGAAGTCTCATCATAAGGTGAGCCACCAATAAGTACCTTGGTAACATTTTTCTCGGATTGAAAGCGCTTTTCAATTTCCAAATAGCTTTCATAGGATTTCTTTATCCGCTTTGCGGACAACTCCTGTGCATTGTCTTTCAAATAAATGCCATAATCGGTATCATTCATTCCAAAGGTTAAAGCAACATAGGTTGGCTCTCTATCAAAAATATCTTCATCCATCCGCAGTTTCATGTCCCATGAACATTCGCCACCAATCCCGGCATTCATCACAGTTACTGGATCGCCTGGAAAACGGGTCATGTAGTACAACCAAATAAACGAGTGATAATGGCCTCCATGCGTTATACTGTTTCCCACAAAAACGACTCTCTCGCCACTCTTAAAAGCCGGAATTGCCTGCTGTGCTTTAGAAAAACTAAAAAGCAAACAAGCACACATTAACAAGAAGATTTTTTTGATGTTCATAATTTATTTTTTTTAATTTTTCATGAAATTTAGTTGCTTACTCCGAAGTCATAATCACTCGTTAAAAAAAATACACTAACAATCACCGTCATCCCAATTCAGTTTTCGTTTAATTCGTATTATAAGTTACCTACTTTTTCAATCTATTTTTACATTAATCGAGTTTTAGTATAAAAAAAAAGAGGCTAATAAAACCTTTTCGGAATATTCTTCCTACAAGTTTTATAGCCTCCTCGAATATTAATTAATCTCTTAAAAGTGGATTAAGGTTCTTTTCATCGTATGGAACCGGGAATATAAGGTCCGATTCTTTAAACGGATATTCATGATTTGGAGCTGTGTACCCTATCAAATCAACAACCTGCTTAGTAACGGGATCAAAAGCCTTGTGCGTACGTAACATATCAAACCAATTCTGGAATTCGAAACAGAGCTCCCAAAAACGTTCTTTTATAACATCATCTGCATTTATTGATGATGGTTTGCTTTCGTTTGGAAGAGCCCGATGTCTAACCTGATAATATGCGTCAATTGCGGTTTGATCGGTGGTAGTACCTCCGTCCAGACTAGCCTTAGCTTCTGCACACATTAATAAAACATCAGCATAACGATAAATTGGAATATTGGCTCCACTTTGGCCAGTTTCTTCAGCAAGATCATCCCAGTATTTATTAATGTACGGCATGCCAAGATCGACAATGACGGATTCATCTCCATATTTAGCATGCGATGTGTAAAAATATGCTCCATTTTCTGTTCTTAAATCACCGTTATCATAACTTTCATAAAATACTGATAAGGGAGCTATACCACCACCATAGTTCGGATTAATAGAAATTGGTGCTTCAGGATACGGCATCATACCAAAATGAAATGGATTTGGAGAATTTGTTGAAGTACGTTGTATCATGAACATGTGCTCCCCCAAATTTTCATTTTCAGCCTTTCTCAAATCCTCATAGTTGTCAAACAAGTAAAACTCATTACTGGCAATAACCTCTTTGGCAGTATCATATGCTTTTTGATAATACTCATTCCCTTTTCGCAAAGGATAACCTGCCATGGTTAAATATACTTTTGTAAGAAGAGTTTTTATAGTCCCCATTGAAACATGTCCACTTTTAGCAGTCCATGGCAAACCAGATTTTTCAGCTTCAAGCAAATCCTGTACTATTTGATTATAAATATCTTCTTTAGGAGACTTTGGAATTTCAACATTAGATAGACTTTTGGTCGGTGTTGTTTTTAATGGAATATCCCCAAATAATTGCACTCCCAGGAAATAGTAATATGCCCTCAAAAAATAGACTTCCCCTAATAACTGTTTCTTTAGAGTTTCTGTTATAACACCTTCAGAATTTTCCAGATTCTCAATAACGCTATTACAGTTTTCGAGAGGCATAAACGTTGCTCTCCACATGGTGTTAAGTAAGCCATTGGTATCATTAATTCCGGAGAGTAACAAAAACTGGTTATGATCAGATCCGGTGGATCGAGGTTGCGTGCAATGACCAACAATAAATTCCAATGGAAAAATCCGAACAGAAGCGATCTCAAGATCAGTGCTTAGCATATACGACAATCCATCATATGTACCGTTCACTGCCGCTTGCATTTGGCTCTCTGTTACATAATATTGAGATGGAGTTAGGAAAGTTTTCGGTTCTTCTTCCAAAAATTTTGTACACGAAGCAAAAAATACAACAAGAACCAATATTATAATATTTTTCAATTTCATAATCGATATATTTTATGATGATTGCTAATTAGAAATTAATTCCAAGGCTTAACGAATAAACTCTTGGCTTAGGATATGAATAAACATCGACTCCCTGAGCAAAGATAGCGTCAAACGTAGCCACTTCAGGATCAGCGCCTTCATACTTTGTAAATAACAATGCGTTCTCAATATTAAATGATAATGATAGTGTATTGATATTAGCTTTTGACAATAAAGAACTTTTGAAATCATATTTTAATCCCACATTTCTTACCCTTAAAAATGAGCCATCCTCGATACTTCGCGAATCAATATCATTCTCATAACCATCTCCTGGTAACCTTAAGCTAACAACCATAGCATCTTGGTGTTCCGGAGTCCATGCATCTTCCAGTATTCCCCCGTACGCATTTGAAAAAGTTACGCGATTCTCCATTAACTGACGAGTAAAATTAACTACCTTATTACCATACCACCATTGTAAATCAAGCAAGAATGTGAAACCTTTATAAGCAACTGAATTACTTATATTCATTTCAAACTTAGGAAGACCATTTCCTAGATATTCCCGATCATCGCCATCTTTCATTCCATTGTCGTTTTTATCCAAAAACTTTAGATCTCCTGGCTTCTTATTATATTTCGCAGCTTCTTCTTCCTCGTCTGTACCCCACGTTCCTAAACGAACATAACCATAGAACTCATTGATGGGATGACCTTCTTCAATTTGACCTCCCCATTTACCAATTTTATTACCATTTATATCAATTACTTTTGAACGGTTCATGGAATAAACCAGGTTCGTCGACCATAAGAAATTGTTAGTCTGTACATTACGTGAATTCACAGTGATTTCAATCCCTTTATTTTGAATTTTTCCAAGATTAGTCATGGTGGAAGCATAACCTGTAGTAGCTGGTAACTGTAGTTGGTAAAGCAAATCTGTGGTAATTTTACGGTAATAGTCAGCAATCAACTGAATTCTACCATTAAAAAAACTTGCGTCAATAGCCAAATCAAGTTGTCCGGATTTTTCCCAACTCAAATCATTATTTTCAACATTTGAAAGGGTTACTTTCGGATACTGTGTCTTATCGAAATCTATCAAGCCATTTTGTAATTGAGCCATTGTAACATAGTCACCAATCTCCGCATTTCCAACAAGGCCATAACTAGCACGGACTTTTAAGTCATCAATGAAAGAACCTTTAAAGCGTTCAAAAAATTGCTCATTGGAAACTCTCCATGCACCTGAAAATGAGGGGAAGAAACCATACTGTTTATTTATACCAAAACGGGATGAACCATCTTCTCGAAAGGATGCACCAAGTAAATACCGATTTTTATAATTGTAGTTAATCCGGCTATAGTACGAATTCATTTTGCTATCGGTATAGTTAGAACCAATACTCTGTCTTACTGCTCCAACTCCCATATTATAATACTGAAAGAAATCATCGTAAAAATCCCATGCTTCTGCAGATGTACTGGTATTTTCAGAGTAGTACCAACTTGCCCCTGCAACTACATTTAATTGATGATCTCCCCACACTTTATCAATCGTAATATAATCTTCGTTTGTCCATGAACTAGAATTCAGATGAGACCTGGTTGCTACTCCATTTTGAGTATCTCCAAATCCAAAAAGTGTACTGGGTGCATAATACGAGTTGAGATTCGCTCCTTCTTGACGACTGAAACTAGTGGTAAGTTTAATGTCTGAAGTTATTTTAAAGGTTCCTATAATATTAGCCAAGGTGTACTTACGTTCTGAAACAGAAACCCTGTCTTTCAATACTTTAATTGGATTTTCCGTATTTTCAGCACCAGGATAATCGCCTTTATGGGAATACGTACCATCAGGATACATAACTGGTAAAAATGGCAATGCTTCCAGTGCATATCTGGATATAGACCAATCTGAATTTCTGGAATTGCTATTCCCTGTATTGATTACAGTTTTAATATTTAGCCAATCTTTCACATCCCAGCTCACGTTTAAAAATGCGTTGAGTTGCTGCCTGTAAGTCTCAAGCATTAACCCCTGATTATCTTTGTATGAAACATTTGCTGCAACGGTTAAATCATCCTTACCTCCCGAAAAAGTAAGGGAATGTTGGTGAGATATAGCTGAACGGGTGACCTCCTTCTGCCAATCAGTGTCATACTTAGGTGTCCCGTCACTATTAAAGATATCATCTTTTCGTTCAAAGGTATTACTTGGATCAAGGTGTGGAGCAATACGCCCAGGCTTATGTTCATACGCTCTTTTATACACCTCGAGAAGATCTGATGAATTTAAAACATCCACTTCATTCGCCAGTTCACCAATAGACATTACCGAACTGTATGAGATACTAGAGGTATTTTTTTCTCCCCCCTGTGTTGTAATCACAACTACACCGTTGGCTCCTCTAGCCCCATAAATGGCAGCCGACGTAGCATCTTTCAAAATATCTACTGATTTAATTATGTTTGGATCAATTGTTTGAGGATCGACACCAATTACCCCATCAACAACATAAAGCGGGTTGGTGGATGAGTTCAACGAGCCGATTCCTCTAATTTTAATAACCGGTGCGCCACCTGGTTCCCCTGAATTTAAAGCGACATTTACCCCGGCAACTTTCCCTGCTAGCCCTTGAAATAAATTCTGAGCAGTTGGTCTTTCGGTCAACGCTTCATTATCAACCGTTCCAACAGAAGTAGATAGATTGCTTTTTAATATTGTACCATATCCTACAGCAACAACTTCTTCCAGGCCAATAGCATCTTCCTCCATCATAATATTGATAGTAAATCTCCCATCAATAGAAATTTCCTGAGACTTCATACCTACAAAAGAAAATACCAATGTTCCATCTCCAGGAATATTGTTAATTGCATACTGCCCATCAACACCTGTGATAGTACCATTAGCAGTGCCTTTTATTACCACCGTCACCCCGGGAAGTGGAGCTCCGTTAGAATCTGTTACGATCCCAGTGATGTTAATTTCCTGTCCGTTTTGGGCGTTACCCTGTATGTTTTTGCTATCAGTAATAACAACATACCGACCAATAATTTCATAGCTTAATCGATCACTATCTAGAATGGTACTTAAAACACCATCTAAACTTTTATTTTTTACCTCAATCGACACTTTTTCATCGGAATTCAAGTTAGATTGAGAGTAAGCAAAACGATAATCACTTTGCTCCTCAATAACAGTAAATAACTCCCTGATTGTAATATCCTTGAAATCCAAATTAAGTTTTACATGCTGGGAGAAACTTTTTGCAGATGTCAGCATCGTAGCAAAAAGAACGAGAAAGAATGTAATTCTCATAATCCTCAATGTTTTTCGCAACAAGGCATAGGTTGCCCTCGTTGGTTTTTCATACTTTTTTTTCATAAATTTGATTGATTTTGTAGTTAATAAAATCGCTATAAAGGCATGCAGCTTTGTACCACCATTCGCTGTTTGCCTTTTTTTAATTAATTTGTTCGTTTAGTCACCCAATATTCATTTTGTTTAGTTCTTATTTCAATTCCTACTGCATTATCTATAATTTCAAAAAGACGTTCTATTGTTTCACCTTCCTCAAGGTTAACCACAAGTGTTTCTCCTTCATATTCATCTGATTTAAAGTGAATTTTCACATTATACCACCTCTCAATTTTTCTAAATACGGCATCCATGGGTTCATTATCAAAATATAATTCCCCACTTCTCCAGTTTCCATAATTTGTATCTGATGAAGGCAACAGTTTTATAGTTTCCTCATTTGAATCAATAATTGTTTTTTCTCCCGGCTTCATTTCAAACACTCTTTCATGCTGATTTAATGGAGCATAAGTAAGCTCAACAATACCTTCTTCAAGAAAGGTCATAGACTTACTTTCATCTGTGTAAGCTGAAATATTAAATTCTGTACCAATTGCTTTTACTTTAAAATCTTTAGCTGAAACCTCGAAAGGCAGTTTCTGTCCTTTAGCGACTTTGAAAAAAGCCTCTCCCTGCAATTTTAAAGAACGGTTGTTTTGATTAAAACTTGACGGATATTCAAGCTGTGAAGCAACATTAATCCATACTTCCGAACCATCTGGCAGCACGATATGTGTTCGCTCACCAGGCAAAGTTGATAAGGTGAACCATTCATTCGACTCTTTACTATTTTCTATGAGTAACCAGGATGTAACCAATAAAACAGGAAGAAGTAAAATCGCAGCGATTTTTTGAAGTTTATATAAATAATGGCGGATCTTTTGTCTTTTAAATCTGTCATTCTCCTTCTTAATCCGTGCTTTAATATCAGCAAACGATATATCATTCTCCAGATCAGATGCCTGCTTCCAATTATCGGCAAGCCATGCTTCAACATTTTCGTCTAATTGAATTTTAGCAAGCCAATAATCCAACATTTCCAATTCTTCTAACCCAACTAGCTTGTTACTATATAGCTTGCTGATGATCTGTTTAATATTTAATGGAATTTCCATAATTGTACATTTTCATTAAGTAATATGCGATAGCAGAGTTTTTCCGTGACTAAGGCAGCAAAAAAAATGAATTATTTTTTTATCAAACTGAATTTCAATAAATAACAGATAGTACCTATGCGGTATGTTTTTTACGAAAGAATAGCAGGAGCATACTCATTTTATCACGAAGGCCGTCACGAAGGAACGATAGTGCTTTACGAATTTGAGTATCTACGGTATTTTCACTTATCCCTAATTTTTTGGATATCTCTTTATAGCTGAGTCCTTCTTCCCT
The DNA here is from genome assembly GCF_052690465.1 of Sunxiuqinia sp. A32. Taxonomy (NCBI): domain Bacteria; kingdom Pseudomonadati; phylum Bacteroidota; class Bacteroidia; order Marinilabiliales; family Prolixibacteraceae; genus Sunxiuqinia; species Sunxiuqinia sp. A32. The sequence goes on along the minus strand of NZ_JBQYLI010000001.1, from coordinate 293,140 downwards.
ACTTAAAATAAATACTTCTCTTCTTTTTTCGGGTAAACGGTAAATTAATTTTGCAACTGCCTGTTGAAGTTCTTTATATTCAATTTGCTTTTCTGTAGTATTTGAGGAAGATTTGGATGAAAAATATAGCTCCTCAAGGTATTTGCGCTTGGTAAGCAATTTTCGAAGGTTACCATACAACTCATTACGAGCAATCGTATATAAAAAAGAATTCAATGATTTTGACGTATCCAGTTCCTTTCTATGCAACCACAATTTCACAAAAACTTCCTGAACAATTCCTTCAGCATCCTCTTCATCAGGCAAACTCTTTTTTAAGAAATCAAGCAATCTCCCTTTGTACCGATAAAAAATGAGTTCAAAGGCTACTTCATCCTCATTTTTTATCCGATGCATCAACTCTTCATCACTATTTAATCGAATATTTTTCATTCAAAGCGATAAATATAGAAATCTTAAATTGATCTTTTTTAGTTTTAGCTAATTCTTTAGAAGATTGAGAAATTCTTTATTTATTTTGAACCTTGCAGGAGGACCACAAGTTAATACTTACAGCTAATATGATTTTATGATGGATGAAATAATAAATATTGAAGAATATATAGAAAACAATCAGCTAGAGAAAGCAAACGAGTTAATTGAAAAGTTGATTACTGAAGAAATATCCAAAGAAAAATTATTCTTTTTGAGAGGAAAGATTCACTATAAAAAGCAGGAATGGGGTGAAGCTATTAACGATTTCAATAAGGTTTTGGAAATTAATCCGGACAACACCGAAGCAAAATCACAAATTGAGATGGCAATAGCGATTCTCGGTTACTACACTCCCGACATGTTTAATCCATAAACCGGATTTTGGGATTCTTTAATAGCTAGGTGATATTTTTTTTTATATTAAAAATCACTCACCATATAAACATAATACAAATCCATAATGACAAAAAAAGCCGTTTGAATAAACAAACAGCTTTTTGCGGTGACGACGAGACTCGAACTCGCGACCCTCGGCGTGACAGGCCGATATTCTAACCAACTGAACTACGCCACCTAATGTGTAAATATTTTCTAAGAACTTGTGTTTTTCGTGCGGTGACGACGAGACTCGAACTCGCGACCCTCGGCGTGACAGGCCGATATTCTAACCAACTGAACTACGCCACCATTTTACTCTGTAAGCCTCGTGAAATGCTATTTTCAAAAGGCTCTGCAAATATATACTTTCTTTTTTTTTCTGCAATAGGAAAATCTAAAAAAAGTTACAGATTTCGAATGCAAAATTAAAACAAATCAACCGCCTGCTTTTCAGGATATTACGACTTAATCAGATTTTCCTGTTTTAAAACTTTTTCTCCAGACCATTGATATGCAGTTAATTTCCCTTTTCGGCTCACACATGAATCAAGACAACAAAGGTTATTAGAAATTATATTCCCTCCATTTTTAAGACAAAAATGACCGAAAAATACGATCGGATCAGTTTCAGGATAGGCGGGATGATGGTGTATCAACTCAACAGGGATCGTATAATTAGGTAAATCAAATCGTGATTCAAATGACAATTCATTAAATGTCTTCCCAAACGGATCCAACCACCATTTTGATCTAAACGATCGGTGAGGTCGCCCAAGATTATCAAACACCAACAAGTCCTTTGGTAATTGGTAGTCAATTCCCCTACAGGTTTCCCAAAAAGCTTTGCTTATTTCGGAGTTATTCTTACTAATCTTCCTCAAAAAGCTTTTCCTCAACTTGGGCTCTGTAATATTTTCTTTTAGTAGTTGAATATTTTCTTCCTTCCAACAGGCATGAACGACCCGAATACCATCTAACTCCAAAAACATGGGTAATGTGCGCATCCATCTCATGTGACTTTTCCACTCTTCCGGATAAGCAGCAAATTCATCCAGTGTTTGAAAAAGGTTCAAGCGAAGTTTTGACGAGCGCTTAAAAATTCTGACTCCAGCCTGGTCTTTCAAATAAAACAAAATTGCATTCAACTCATGATTTCCCAGAATTGTATATGCATTTCCTGCTTCAACCATTGCTCTTACCAGCTTAATTGTTTCCCGGATATAAGGTCCGCGATTGATAAAATCGCCAACAAAAATAGCTTTACGTTCAGAATGAGAAAAAGAACCATTCACTTTTCGATACCCCATCTTCTTGAGAAGCCCTTTCAGCAACTCGGCCTGTCCATGAACATCACTTATTATATCATACATAAAAATGCCCGGTTTTTACCGGGCAATTTATAATTTTTAATAGAATATTAAAATGGAAAGTTATGATTTCAAGAGAATTATTTTGTCAATTCGTCTTCAATAAACTTTCCTAATTTCTTATATTTCTCATAAATGAGTTGATATTTAGCAACATTCTCGGCAATTGGATGGTATTCAGTTTCAAATCCACCACCCATTTTCTTTTGGGCCTGATCAGTTGTAGCATACACTCCTGCAACAACCGCCGCTGCCATGGCTGATCCCAAAGCACATGCCTGTTCTGAACGAGCAACTTTAATTGGCATATTTAAGATGTCTGCTACAATTTGCATAACCAATGCAGATTTCTTGGCAACACCGCCCAGCGCAATTACCCCATCAATTCGGATGCCCTCACTTCTAAACCGATCAATTATTGCTTTTGAACCAAATGCAGTAGATTCAACTAATGCACGGAAAATTCGTGGAGCGTCTGTTCCCAAATTTAAGCCAGCAATGGCACCTTTCAGGTTTTGATTCGCGTCAGGAGTTCTTCTTCCATTCATCCAATCAATTGCCAAAACGCCATTTTCATCAATTCCAATCTTTTCGGCCTCTGCTGAAAGCTCAGCAATCATTTTATCCGATATTTCTTCAATTAATTTTTCCTGGGTTGCTTTATCGACCAAATTAGTTTTCTCTATAATTTGCTGTGTTGGTCCAACCAACACTTTTTTAAACCATGCATAAATATCTCCAAAAGCAGATTGACCAGCTTCCATTCCCAGCATTCCAGGTACAATCGATCCATCAACCTGACCACAGATTCCGGCAACAAGCTTGTCCCCTACTTCTTCCATCGGCGCAACCAGCATGTCACAAGTTGATGTCCCCATCACCTTACTCAAATAATAAGGTTCAATTTCAGCACCAAGTGCTCCAAGGTGAGCATCAAAGGCGCCCACACCAATTTTCACATCAGTAGACAGTCCTAATTTTTGAGCCCATTCCTCGGACAAATTCCCTACGGATACATCACAGGTAAATGTTTCTTTAAAAAGACGATCACGCAATCCGCTCAATGCCGGATCAAGTGCTGTCAAAAACTCTTCGGATGGCAATCCGCCAAACGCTTCGTGCCACATGGCTTTATGACCTGCAGCACAACGGCTACGCTTCAATGTTTTTGGACGAGTATTTCCAACTAATAAAGCAGGAATCCAATCGCAATGCTCCACCCAGGAATCAGCAGCTCTCATTATAGCGGCATCATCACGAAGGACATGCAACACTTTAGCCCAGAACCACTCCGATGAATATACTCCACCTTCGTACTTTGTAAAGTCGATATCCCATTTTCTTGCCAGGTCATTGATTTCATCCGCTTCTCTCACTGCTGTATGATCTTTCCAAAGAACAAACATGGCATTTGGATTTTCTTCAAACCCTGAAGTTAAAGCCAACGGTGTTCCTTTTTCATCAACAGCAACCGGAGTTGAGCCTGTAGTATCTACTGAAATACCAACTACATTTTCGGCAACTCCTGCCGGAGCCTGTTTCAATGCTTCTACAATGGTATATTCTAATCCTTCCAGATAATCTTTTGGATGCTGACGAAATTGATTTTTAGCGGGCTCACAAAACAAACCCTTTTTCCATCGGGGATATTCGAAAACGACACTCGCTATTTCTTCACCCGTGTTAACATTAACAATTAGTGATCTGACCGAGTCAGAACCATAATCAAGACCTATTGTATATTTTGCTTGTTCCATTTTGTTGGTTTTTATTGTCCGTAATAGGCATCTTTACCATGCTTACGTAAAAAGTGTTTATCTAATAAAGTTTGTGACATTTTTGTATCAGGATTGAGTTGAAAAGAACGAAAAGTCATTTTTGCGACTTCCTCCATTACAACCGCATTATGAACCGCTTCGTAAGCATCTTTCCCCCAGGAAAACGGGGCATGATTATTTACCAAAACACCAGGCATAAAATCAGGATTGAGTTCTTTGAAACACTCAACGATTACATTCCCGGTTTCCAATTCATATTCACCTTTAATCTCACCCTCTGTCATTTTTCGTGTACATGGAATCTCGCCAAAAAAATAATCAGCATGTGTTGTCCCTACAGCCGGAATAGCCATTCCAGCTTGCGCCCAGGTTGTTGCCCAGGGAGAATGGGTATGAACGATTCCACCAATATTCTTGAAATTTTTGTACAACACCAAGTGAGTTGGAGTATCCGATGAAGGCTTATATTTCCCTTCAACAATATTGCCTTCTAAATCAAGGACAACCATATCAGCAGGCTTCATTCCATCATAAGAAACACCACTAGGCTTAATGACAACCAATCCCTTTTCCCTGTCTATTCCACTCACATTTCCCCAGGTAAAAACAACCAGACTATGTACTACCAAATCCAGATTAGCCTGACAAACCTCTTCTTTCAATTCTTCTAACATAGAATCACTCTTTTACCAGAAATAAATATAAAATGCGACTGTAATTCCAAGTATAATAACTGTATGAATAACATCCCATTTGTTCCAACTTGCCCTGGTGGCTGACTTTTGCAAGTCAGTTGCTGACGAAAATGTCAAACCTTCCAGCTGAAGTTTAGGTGCAGCTTGTGTAAATCTGCTTACAACAATTATTACCAATATACTGAATGCCAACATTCCACCACTAAAAAACAACCAGTTAACATCATAAAATAATGTATAGAACCAGTTGTTAACCCCGGCTTCTGACGCCCAAAGTTTTACGTCTGCATAACCTGCACCATTAGCCATAGTTGTATAAAAGACCTTTGCACCGATTCGAAAAACTCCAATAATAAATCCAGCAATCATCCCCCACATGCCACCCTTCGGTGTTGGTTTGGATGAAGCTACCCCAAGAAGGAAAGCTGCTGCAATTCCCGGAGCTAAAACTGACTGTACATCTTGCAAATACGTATACAAAACACTCCCGATACTCCTCATAACAGGAATCCATAGGATACCTAACACAACCACAACAACTGTTGCAACCCGACCAACATGAAGTAACCTACGCTCACTGGCTTGTGGACGATATTTCTTATAGAAATCAATTGTAAACAACATGGCTGATGAGTTAAAAAGCGACGCTAACGAACTCATTAAAGCAGCCAGAATACCGCAGACTACCAGCCCCTTCACCCCTGCAGGCAACAATGTTGCAACTAATGTTGGAAAAGCTGCATCTGAGCTTGAAAGTGCAAACGTTTCTCCATTAATAACAATCCCTTTCTGTGCCATAGCAAAGGCAATCATACCAGGAATCATAAATAAGAATACAGGAGTTAATTTTAAATAAGCACCAAATATGGTTCCTCTTCTTGCCTGCGTTTCATCCCTACCAGACAAAACACGTTGTACAATGAATTGATCGGTACACCAATACCAGAAACCGATTACAGCAGAACCAATAAACACACCAAGCCAGGGAAAGTCGGCATCTCTGTTACTGCGAATGAGGTTTGTCATAGAATCTCCATACTCATTCACTTCAACAGAACTGGCGATTCTCATCATCTCATCCCAACCACCTAGAGCACGAAGCCCCAAAACAACAATGATAATTGAGCCCAAAAGTAATATAGGAGTTTGCAAAACTGAAGTATACAATACGGACTTCATCCCACCAATAACCGTGTAAATAGCAGTTAACAGAACTAATCCGATGGCAGATATCCAGAAAAAGTCAATCCCCCACATTGTTTCAATTCCGAATACCTCTTTAAATACTAGGCCACCGGCATATACTGTTACTGCTACTTTTGTCAACACATAACTTACCAATGAAATCATTGAAAGAATTGTACGCGATTCTTTGTTGTAACGCCGTTCCAAAAACTCTGGCATCGTAGTTACCATGCTTCGCGAATAGAATGGGACAAAAACCCATCCAAGCACCAAAATCATCCAACCTTGAATTTCCCAGTGGGCCATAGCCATACCGCTTGAAGCGCCAGCTCCGGCAAGACCAATTAAATGTTCAGAGCCAATATTGGATGCAAAAATGGATGCTCCAATCGCAATCCAGGTTGCACCACGTCCTGCCAGAAAATAGTCCCCGGAGGTTTCTTCTTTTTGCATAAACACCCAAGCAATAATACCGATCAGTGCTAGCGCAAATATGCCGATCACAATCCAGTCAAGTAATCCCATTAGAGTATATTTTTTAGTTTATAGTCAGTTAATTATTTAAATTAAAGCCCTTTAGCTAAATGATAATACAAATCATTCCACTTCAATTCCTTTTTAAAATCAGAGATCTTAGTTTCCTCATCAATCACCACAAACTCAACACCAACCATCTCTGCAAAATCTTCCAGATATTCTATTTTTAGAGCCATACTAAAGCTAGTGTGATGTGCTCCCCCGGCTAAAATCCATGCTGCCGCACCAACTTCAAGATTTGGCATTGGCACCCAAAGTGCACGTGCAACCGGTAATTTCGGAAGTGCTTTAGGTTGAATACATTTCACAGGATTTACAATCATTCTCATTCGTCCACCCATATCAACCAAAGTAGCATTGATACCATCTCCTTCTTTTACATCAAAAACCAAACGGGCAGGTGCATCTTTTCCACCAATTCCAAGCGGATGAACCTCGATTGATGGTTTTGAAGATGCAACTGATGGGCATATTTCCAACATGTGTGCACTTAATACGGCAGGTTGCACCGGATCTAAATGATACGTATAATCTTCCATGAATGAGCATCCGCCATCCATTTCTGCGGACATGACTTTCATAAGTCTAACCAACGCTGATTGTTTCCAGTCTCCTTCGGCACCAAATCCATAACCTTGAGCCATTAGGTGCTGACAAGCTAATCCTGGAAGTTGCTTTAATCCGTGTAAATCTTCAAAATTGGTTGTAAATGCTTTATATCCGTATTTGTCGAGGAATTTCTTCATCCCCAACTCAATTCTTGCCTGGTAACGAACATTCGCATCTTCTTTATCATTCAATTGATATTCTGTTGCATAAACATCCATTAATGCATCGATTTCCGTTTCCAAAACAGTATCCATACTTGCAACTAAATCACCAACTCCGTGGTAATTAATCTGCCACCCAAGAATTTTTTGAGCTTCAACCTTATCACCTTCGGTAACTGCAACATGACGCATATTATCGCCAAATCGACAAATTTTAAGACTTTTTGATTCATTATATGCAACCGCAGCACGACACCAAACCCCTAATTTTTTTTGCACTTTTTCTTCAGCCCAATGGCCTACGATAACCTTGCGGTTTATGCGCATTCGTGAACAAATAAATCCAAACTCACGCCCACCATGAGCAGACTGGTTTAGGTTCATAAAATCCATATCAATATCATCCCATGGAATATCGCGATTAAACTGAGTATGAAGATGAACGAATGGTTTTTTCAACACATCCAATCCCTGAATCCACATTTTTGATGGTGAAAAAGTGTGCATCCAGGTAATTAGCCCAATACATTCTTTTGAATTATTCGCCTCCAAACAACAATTGTAAATTTCATCCGGTGTTTTTAAAACTGGTTTAAAAACAATTTTAACAGGAACTTCAGCTGATGCATTTAAAGCGTCAGCAATAGCTGATGAATCTTCATCTACCTGTTTCAGTGTTTCAGCTCCATACAAATGCTGACTACCGGTTACGAACCATACTTCAAGATCTTTCATTTCACTTTTTTCCATGATCTAATATTCTTTAATTTATACTTTTACTATTCGTCCTATATCTCTGGGAACATCACTTTCTGTATATTTATAAAAGAATGCTCCCTTCTTTGATTCTGAAGGATCTTTTTTATTGGTCTTTTCCAACACCCCCAGAGAAAGCACTTTCTTTCTGAAGTTACCCGGATCAAATTCACGCTGGAAAATAGCGCCATAAAGATTTCTTAACTGAGTAAGCGTAAACAATTCGGATAGTAGTTCTTTCCCAATCAACTCATAGCCTGCCATGCGCTGTAGTTTCGCCAAAGCATCAACTACCATTTTTTCATGATCGAAAACCATCGAGGGTAATTCCGCAACGGGGCACCATGATGCGCCAAAATCCAATACACGCTTTTCGTCATGTTGATCAATACGAATAAGTGCGTAATATGCAATACTGACAACCCTGGCAACCTTTTCACGTTTTGGATCTGAAAAAGTAGATACCTGTTGCAAGAAAATGTCATCCAACCCAGTTGTTTTCTTAAGAACACGAATTGCGGCTTCATCAGAAGATTCATCTTCCTGAACAAATCCGCCAGGAAGAGACCATTTCCCTTTTTGTGGCTCAAATGCCCTTGGATACATTAAGATGCTCAATTGACCATCTCGATACCCAAAAATAACACAATCGACTGCTACATAGTGTTTAGGATGCTCTTTATAGAGCTGCATAACTGCTTGCTTACTTATTTCACTCATAATGGACAAATTTATAAAAGTATTATTTACTTTTATTATGGATTTATAGAAAATTTGCAAAAAAATGCTTCACAGCATAAAAAATGCCAGTTAGAAAAATCTAACCGGCATTTCAAATATCGATAAAAAAATTTGCTAAGTCCTAATTTTTGAGCCCTTTGCGGCAAAGAAAATCAAGTAGATATAATAAATGAACAAGAAGCTAATTGCAATTACTACCGAACCGGTAAGTGTTTGAACAGCTCCCATAATCGGCATTAAAATAGCAGCACCAATAACAGAAGTTGCAATAATACCAGAAGCAACATCGGCATGAGGGCCTAAATCTTCCAAAGCCAGGCTATATATTACAGGCCACATAATTGAATGGAATAATCCTGTTCCCAGGAACAACCACATACTTATATTACCTGTTAATACAATCGCTCCACCCAACATTGCAGCACCGCCAAGAGCACAAATGGATAGAATTAATGTTGGCCTTGCTTTTTGAAGAACAAAAATACCAATCAAACGTCCAACCATTAAACCTCCCCAATAATACTTCAACATATCCGTAGTTGATGTAGTAATCACGGCACCGGTTTTATTGGCAAAATCTGCAAAGAAACTTGGTATGCCAATCTCAATAGCCATGTATACAAAGATCGCGAAAGACCCTAACCATACATGAGGATATTTAAATGCACTTGATTTGTGCTTTTTAGTACTTGCCTGCTCTGCGGCTTCCTGCTCACCTTTAATATCTGGTAACTTAAGAAAGAGCATAATAACAAGAATAACAGCTGTTGCTATACCAATACCAATAAATGGATTTTTAACGATATCTTGAATAGCCGAATTCTCCAACACCTGACCAGGTGCAAGTTCAGGTGTCACTAACAGCACCGAAACAAAAATTGGAGCAATTACTGTGGCTACTGAGTTTAACGCATTGGTTAACGTCAAACGGCTAGCTGAACTTTCAGCAGGTCCTAAGGCAACAACATAAGGAGCTGCCGCAACCTGAAGAACAACCACACCTATCGCAAAAATTGACACCGCTGTTAAAAAGCCGAAATATCCGAATCCAACTCCAGGGACACTAGCAAAAAAACCTAATGCTGTTAATGCCAATCCCGTAAATATCGAGAACCGATAACCTATTCGCTTTATTAAAAAGCCTACAGGCACAGAAAGTATGTATGCCCCATAAAAGAAAGTATTTGGCAACTGCTTCTGTACATCATTTAGACCAAATGCTCCTTTTAGGAATTCAATTGTTGAATTATTCATTGTTGTAATAAATCCGAAAAGAAAAAACAACGAAGCCATCACAATCAAAGGAAACAAATACTTGTTCTTGCTCATTTCTTATAGTTTAAGTATAGTGTAGTAATCTTACAACTCTAATTTGATAGATCCTTTGGCACGGATAAACAACTTATGGCATTTTCCTTCTCCATAAACATGCTCCAAAGTTTTGGTGTACTCTTCAAGAAGATCCTGTGGAACAAAAGCTTGAATTGTGCCACCAAATCCACCACCATGAACACGCCATGCACCTTTTCCTTTAAGCACCATTTCACTTAAAGCCAATGCCAACGAAACGACCTGATCATCTTTGTGAACAACATCGAAAATATTCTGATTGTACATGTATGAACTATAACCAGACTCAACAACCATTTTTAGGAATGCGTCAAAATCATTGTTCTCCAATGCAGCAACCTGATCAACAACACGTTGGTTATCTCCCTGGAAGTGATATGCACGTAAAATAGCACGATCACCAGTCTTTTCACGGATTTCAGGGATTTTTTCTACAATTTGCTCCAACGTAACTTTTCTCAAAACATCAACCCCCAATTCTGCAGCAACTGCTTTCATTTCAGTTGGCAATGATGCATATTCAGCTTGAGAAGCAGCGTCATAATGACCGCCACCTACATCAGTAATAACCAATGAGAATCCTGTAGATACAAAGTCAAAATCAACTTCTTTTACAATTGGTTTTGAAGGATCTTCAAAGTCAATAGTAATTAAACCACCAACAGAACATGCAGTTTGATCCATCAATCCGCATGGTTTTCCAAAGAAATTATTTTCTGACCACTGTCCGATAATTGCGTTCTCAACAGCGCCCATTTTACCATCATTAAATAGATGGCTCACAATAGCGCCAATCAATACTTCAAAAGAAGCAGAAGAACTTAATCCGGAACCTTTTGGTACTCGGCCTTCGATGCACGCATCAAAACCACCAATTTCATAACCATTTTCTTTCATCTTGGCACAAATCCCTTTTACTAATGATGAAGATGTATAGAATTGTGATTCATCAATTTCCAATGAACTCAAATCCACTTGAAACTCAGGGTAGCCAGCAGATTTAATACGAATCGTATTTGTTCCGTTTGCTGCAGCAACTGCAATATTGTCAAGATTCACCGCACCTGCCAAAACGCGACCATAGTTGTGGTCAGTATGATTACCACCAATTTCAGTACGTCCAGGAGAACTAAAAAGCTCAACATTGTCAGAACTATAAGTTTTTTCAAATTCAGCCATTAAATCGGCATAACGATCTGCTTGTTCTTTTAAAACAACCGCATCAACTCCGTATAATTCCTGAAATAGTGGATTATTTCCACCATTTATTTTTTCAATTAAAGCACTAATTTTTGCCATAATACAATTTGATTTATTTTAATTGGTTATTGTTTTTTATAATGAATATCTGATAAGTCACGTAATCTCTTGGCTGCTTGTTCCGCAGTGATATCTCGCTGTGGAGTAGCTAACATTTCATAGCCAACCATGAATTTCTTCACTGTTGCAGACCGCAATAATGGTGGGTAAAAATGCATGTGTAAATGCCATTCCGGATAGTCTTTTCCATCCGTTGGCGCCTGATGCAAACCTGCAGAATAAGCAAAAGAAGTTTCAAACAAATTATCGTACTTCACGGTAAGTTGCTTGTACATATCTGCAAATGCAGTTTTTTCCTCTTCGGTTAATTGAAGAACATTCTGCACCGGACGTTTACTGATAATCATGGTTTCGAATGGCCAAACTGCCCAGTATGGAACCAGCGCAACAAAATGCTCATTTTGAGCCAACAACCGCTCTTTCTTATCAAGTTCGGCTTTCAGATAGTCGCCCAATAAAGTTGCACCGTTTTTCTCAAAATAGGCTTTCTGAGATACAGACTCTTTTGCAGGTTCAACAGGAACTGATGAAGACGACCAAATTTGTCCGTGCGGATGTGGATTCGAACATCCCATAATCGCACCTTTGTTTTCAAAAATCTGAACGTAATTGATTAGTTCATTGCCACCCAACTCTTCAAATTGCTCGCACCAAACGTCGATTACTTTGCGAATATCTTCAACTTCCATTTCAGGAATTGTCAGGCTATGGTTTTCACTAAAGCAAATAACTTTACAAATTCCGCTTTCACTTTTTGCCTGAAATAGGCTTCCTTCGTCCATTCCTCCTTCAGGAGTATTCGTCAACAATGCACTAAAATCATTTGTAAAAACGAACGTTCCCTTATAATCGGGATTTTTATGACCTCCTGCCCTTTCGTTTCCTGCACATAGGTAACAGCTAGGATCGTATTTTGGACGCTCGTCTATAATTGTCTTTTCAACTTGCCCTTGCCATGGTCTTTTTGACCGATGTGGCGATACTAAAATCCAATCGTTTGTCAACGGATTTAACCTCTTGTGTGGATGATCTTCAATATTAAAATTACTCATGTTTTATAAATTTTACCAACTGGTAGGTACTGGTGGGCAAAACTACAAATAATTGCCTTTCGATGCTCACCTCAACCTGTGTTTTTTAACACTATAATGAATTTCTTCTAATCAACTTCGACGGATTGCGAACCTGATCCTTTCCTTTTTCAATAATCATTTCTGCCAGGGTCTTCCCCATTAATTCAAAATCTGTAGAAATTGTAGTGATTCCGCCAGCCACTACTTCTTTTAGCATCGTATCGTTAAACGACACAATGCCAAAATTGTCTCCAAGCCTAAAATTCTTTTCATTAGCCATTTTTACTAAACGAACCAAATTCCTATCTGAAGGCACAAAATATGCTTCTCCTTCTTGAATTTCACGCCCGATTAGACTTCTCAAAACTTCGAATTCAATATTCTTTTCTTTGCAATACTTCTGAAAACCAGTCATGCGCCCTTCAGGTTCTTTCCCCCCTGGAAAAACCATAGTCAGTTTTTTGTATTTCTTCAAAAGTTCGTCTCCACTCTTCAGCGCAGAATAAACATCATCTTCAAAATCCTGATAAACAAGCGGGTAACCAAACAAATCTTCCTTCTTCCTATCAAGTATGTAAACTTTTTCTTGTGGCAAAACAGAAAGAATATCAAGCGTATTGTCAAATGTTGCCGGCATAATTACATACGAAGTATACTTCCCAGCACTTTCTGCAATCAAATCTTTGAAAAGCTGAAAATTAAAGTGGTGAAAATATATATCGACACTTGATTTGATATCCAGACTATTTAAAAAAGAAGTGTACAAATCTTCTTTAAAAGCATTTAATTCATCAAACAAAACAAAGATTCGTTCATCCACATTAATCTCAGTACTATTAATATAATACCCCTTTCCCGGAATGGAGCTAATCACTCCTTTAGCTTTGAGTTCGTTAAATGCAACCATTACCGTATCGCGGGACAATTCAAATTCTGCACATATTTGATTTAATGAAGGTATCTTATCTCCATGTTTGAGATTACCATTTTGTATAGCCTGATAAATCGAATTTATTATTTGGCGGTACTTGGGAACTCCCAGACTATCATCAATTTGAATATTTTTCACAGGTAAAGGCGTTAGTTAATTCATACAAAACTAAAAAAAACCATCATATTTTTAACCACCAGTACCCACCAGTTTGCAACAATCTATTAAATTTGTAGACTTAACACCTAAAAATTAATCAAATGAAACTAAGTAAAACAACTTTCGGCATCTTACCGAATGGACAAACTGCCGAATTATTTACTCTTGAGAATGACAACAAACTCAAAGTTAAGATAACAAACTATGGCGCAATCATCACTTCAATTGAAATGAGTAGCAAACAAGGACAGGTTGACAATGTAGTTTGTGGCTTTGAAAAGCTTGAAGATTATATTAGTGAGCAATATCTTGGGGGCTATCCATATTTTGGGTGTATTATTGGAAGGTATGGAAACCGCATCGCAAATGGTAAATATAGTATTGAAGGAAAAGAATACACCGGAGCAATTAATAATGGCCCAAATCATTTACATGGAGGGCTTGAAGGTTTTGATAAGAAACTGTGGACTGCTGAAACTTTTGAAACAGAAGACGAAGTTGGTGTAAAAATGAGCTACACCAGTGTTGATGGAGAGGAAGGTTATCCGGGAACGATTGATGTGGTTTGTACTTATTCATTAAATGCAGACAATGAGCTATCACTGAAATACGAAGCAGAAACTGACAAAACAACAATTATTAATCTTACCAACCACAGTTATTTTAACCTTACCGGTGGAAAAGAAGATATTTGTAACCATTCATTAGAACTACCAGCAACAAAAATTACGGAGAATGTGGAAATGATCCCAACAGGAAAAATTATTCCAGTTGAAGGAACTGTATTTGATTTCACCACTCGCAAAAAATTGGGGCAAGACATAAATACGCTTCCAGATGGGTACGATTTAAATTATGTGCTGGATAATGAAAGTGGCATTGTCGTATATGCCGGATGTTTGCAGGAGGAATTGTCCGGTCGTCAGTTGAAAGTCTTTACGACTCAGCCTGGCATCCAGCTTTACACTGGATTTTGGATTCCGGAATTATTAATTGATGGCGAAAAGAAATTTGGCAAATATGCGGGAGTTGCATTGGAAACTCAACATTATCCGGATTCGCCAAACCATGAAAATTTTCCAACAACCGAACTTAAACCTGGTGAAAAGTATGATCACCAAACAATTTACAAGTTTGATCTGATATAATAGGGTAATATTGTCAAAACACGCAAAGGATGGATTTGAAATCCATCCTTTTTTATGTATTAATATTAAGCGTTAAACTTTCATAAATCTATCTCAAAACAAAAATTATTTTGATAACTTGTGGCTCAATTATTGTTATACCCCTGAGAAGATTTTTTATTTATTTTAAAAATTTACAGAAAACCAGACAACAATATTATTACCAATTAGTTAAACCAATAAACAATTTCAAACCAGAAAACATGGAACAAGTTATCAACCTGAAAGACATTGTAAAAAACTATAAAGTAGGAACACAAGTTGTTCGTGCATTACGCTCGGTTAGTTTGCAAATTAACGTTGGCGAGTACGTTGCGATTATGGGTGCTTCAGGTTCCGGAAAATCAACACTAATGAATATCATTGGCTGTTTGGACACCCCTACAAGCGGAGAATATATTTTAAATAATAAGCGTGTTAGCGACCTTACTGACGATGAGCTTGCTGAAATTCGCAACACTGAAATTGGTTTTGTTTTTCAAACCTTTAATCTACTGCCGCGAAATACCGCACTTGACAACGTCATGTTACCATTAATTTATGCGGGAATTAAAAAGCACGACCGAATTGAACAGGCAACCAAGATCTTAACCGAAGTTGGACTGGAAGATCGAATGGAGCATAAGCCAAATGAGCTTTCCGGAGGACAGCGTCAACGGGTAGCTGTTGCCAGAGCCCTGGTGAATAATCCATCTATTTTGTTGGCCGATGAGCCTACAGGAAACCTGGACTCAAAAATTTCAGAAGAAATCATGATACTTTTTGCTGAAATTCACAGAAAAGGGAACACGCTAATTGTTGTTACCCACGAAGAAGATATTGCCAAGCATGCCCACCGGATTATCAGGCTAAAAGATGGACAAATTGAATCCGATGACATTAATCCAAATCCAGTAATTTAATGAGTAAAATAACTAGGGTATACACCAAAACAGGAGATGATGGCACTACCGGGCTAATCGGTGGTAGCAGGGTGAAGAAATATGACGTCAGGCTTGAAGCCTACGGCACGGTTGATGAATTAAATAGTCATATTGGATTAATTATAGCTTCGGGCGTTGATGACAATTCAAAAAAAGTCCTTCAATTCATCCAAAATAAACTATTTGTTATAGGTTCTCAACTTGCAACGGATGATTCTGCCGCAGAATTCAAAAAAAGGTATCCATGCAAAGAAGAGGATATAAAACTTCTGGAAAATGAAATGGATACTATGTTTGAAACCTTACCAAAATTAGACAATTTTATTCTGCCAGGAGGGAGTGTTAGTTCGGCTCAAACACAAATTGCAAGAACAATTTGCAGAAGGGCAGAAAGACGTATTATTGAGCTCTCTGAAAAGACAAAAATTGAAAATAACCTGATAAAATTCATTAATCGCCTTTCAGATTACTTATTTGTGTTAGGCCGGAAAATTGCCTTTGACCAGAAAGCGCCTGAAAATCTGTGGATTCCAGACGAAAATCGAGGGTGATTTTTTATTTAGGTTTTGATGTAATTTTTTATATATTCGCAAAATTAATAAACAGGTTAAACTAAAATACCTTCGAATATGTACTGGACACTAGAATTAGCATCAAAATTGGAAGATGCACCCTGGCCCGCTTCTAAAGATGAGTTGATTGATTTTGCAATCCGATCTGGAGCTCCGCTTGAGGTGATTGAAAACCTGCAGGAAATAGAGGACGAAGGAGAAATTTATGAGAGCATTGAAGATATCTGGCCCGATTATCCGAGCAAAGATGATTTTTTCTTCAATGAAGATGAGTACTAATCAATTGTAGGCAAATCATATTAGTAGCAGGAATTATTTTCCTGCTATTTTTTTACCAAAAACTTGCATGAGTTAGATCCCAGCGAATTACTACTTCCCTAGAATAAATATTGCAGGGCGTTTTTGCACCTCAGGCAACTTCTTTTTCCAGGCACTAATTGGTTTCGTTTGAATAAATTCTGTTTCAAGCGTAATATCACACGCAATACAAAGTAATGTATGAGGTTGGCATGCATTAATGAAATCTTCCAGCAGTGCTTGGTTACGATATGGTGCTTCAATAAAAACCTGAGACTGATTCTCATTATAAACCCGGCTTTCCAGATGCCGTATTTCTTTTATTTTTTCAGCTTTCTTAATCGGCAAATATCCATTAAAAGCAAAATTTTGTCCATTCATTCCCGATGCCATCATTGCCAACAAAATTGAAGAAGGTCCAACCAAAGGAACTACCTGAATTCCCTTTTCATGTGCGATTCTAACAACATCAGCTCCCGGATCAGCAACTCCCGGACATCCGGCTTCGGACATAATTCCAACAGGCTTCCCGCCTTTTATTGGTTCAATATATGTATGCAGTTGATTTTTGTTGGTATGCTTATTTAATTCATAAAAAGTAAGAGAATCAATATCAATATCCTTGTCCACTTTCTTTAGAAAGCGTCTGGCAGTGCGAATATTCTCTACAATGAAATGTGAAATTGACAATATAATTTTTCGATGATTTTCAGGTATCACCGTTGAAATATCACTCTCTCCAAGCGTAACAGGAATTAGGAAAACCTTTGCCATAAAATTTTTTCTTCAAAAATAATTAAAATAAGTTCTGCTACTACGAAATCTATTTTTTGTAGTTTTATGCTATACATGAATAATAATTACACCATGCAGATAGAGCTTCTCGGAACGGGTACATCTCAAGGAGTGCCTGTTGTTGCTTGTGAGTGCGATGTATGCAAATCAAATAATCCCAAAGATACACGACTTCGTTCATCTTTATTAATTGAAATTAATGGGCTTAAAATAGTCATTGATGCAGGACCAGATTTCAGGCAACAAATGCTGAAAACCAAACTCAACCATTTAAATGCAATTTTGCTCACCCATGAACATACAGATCATTTATTTGGTCTGGATGATATTCGATCTTTTAACTGGGTGCAAGGTCACCCAACAGATATCTATGCCGAAGCTCGTGTTCAGGAAGCAATTAAGCGTGTATTTAACTACGTCTTTGCCCGATATAAATACCCTGGAATTCCTCAAATGAATTTACATTTAGTGGAGAACAAGCCTTTTGACATTGAAGGAATTCCAATTGTTCCCATTCGGGGACTTCATTACAAATTGCCGGTATTTGGCTATCGTATTGGGAAATTTGCCTACATGACCGACATTAATTTTATTAAAGATGATGAGAAACAAAAGCTCCTTGGACTAGATGTTTTAATAGTGAATGCGCTTCGAAAAGAAAAACATATTTCACATTACAACCTGGAGGAAGCGTTGCAATTAATAGATGAATTAAAACCGAAGGAGGCCTATCTAACTCACATTTCTCATTTAATGGGATTTCATGAGCAGGTGCAAGATGAATTACCTTCAAATGTTTTTCTCGCTTATGATGGTTTAAAATTAAATATTGACATTTAACGTTTCTCGTCATGCCAACGAAAGAACTACAACAAGTCTACTTCAAAAATCAAAAAGAATTTAGGGATTGGCTAACACTCAACTACAATAAGAGTGACGGTATTTGGCTGATTTACTTCAAAAAACACACTCAAAAAGAAAGCATTCATTATGCTCAGGCATTGGAAGAAGCGCTTTGCTTTGGATGGATTGACAGCACAGTAAAACGTATTGATGAAGAACAGTATATGCAAATATTCTCTCCTCGAACAAATTTAAAAAATTGGTCTGATGTAAATAAACTGAAAGTCATTGAGCTTATTAAAAACAAAAAAATGACGAACGCCGGACTGATGAAAATTGACGAATATGCAAAAACAGGGAAACTCAGCTGGAAGACATCCGAGATTAAATCAAAAATGAAAGAAAAATCCAGCAAGCAATTGCATGCGCCAATTTCCATGCTTGCTGAGTTTGCGAAAAACGAACCCGCTCTTTCCAATTTCAACCAACTGGCACCATCTTACAAAAGAGAATATATTAACTGGATTGCTTCTGCCAAACGAAAAGAAACGCAAGAAAAACGGTTAAAGGAATCAATTGGTCTTTTGAAGGAGAATAAAAAACTCGGAATGAAATAATTATTCGGTTCGAATTCAAGCAGATAAAAATCTTCTCCAAATAGAATGGATTCGATGATAAAAGTCACCAGAAAATATACTTATTACCTGCTACTTTTGTAAAAAATGAAGAATTATGCCATTCATTCAAAAAGAAAAAAATTTTAGCCTTAAATGGTTTAAAGAATACAGTTTTATTACCATCGGTGCTTTTATCCTTGCAGTAGGATTTGTCTTTTTTATTTCGCCACATAAAATCGTCCCTGGAGGTGTTTATGGCATTGCCATTGTAGTTCATTATTTGAGCAAGGGGCTATTTTCGTTTTGGCCTGATGGAATTCCAATTGGATTGTTTGGTTTAATATTAAATATACCACTAACGATTGCTGGCATCAAAATATTGGGACCCAGATTCGGTATTAAAACAGTGGTGGGCTTCGTACTCACATCTGTTTTTATGGATCTGATAACTTATCTGCGTGTTGACGGAGAAGCGCCGCTGGTGCAGGATGTTTTACTATCGTGTGTATTTGGAGGTGTTCTGATTGGCTTTGGATTAGGACTGATCTTTAAATCCCGCGCTACATCTGGTGGTTCAGATATTATTGCCATGATTATTGCGAAATACACCGGCTTACAAATTGGACAATTGATGATCTATGTTGATTCGGTGATCGTCTTATTTGGCCTTGCCGTATTTCAGGACTGGCAGATTCCACTATACTCATGGCTCGTCATCTACATTACGGGCCGAGCAATCGACATCACAATCGAGGGTGCAAACTATAATAAAGCCCTATTAATAATTTCGGATAAACACGAAGAAATAAAGCATAAAATTCTGGTTGATTTGGAACGCGGAGGAACATATTTACAAGGTAGTGGCATGTTTACTGGCAATGAAAAGCAAATTATTTACACCGTTGTAAGTAGACGTGAAGTCGCAATTTTGGAGCAGTTTATCAGTCGAATCGACCCCAATGCCTTTATTACAGTAATGGACACAAGCGAAATATTAGGCGAAGGGTTTCAATCCCTAAAAATGAAGGTTGACTCTTAAAATTCCCCGTAAAATATAAATTATGAGGCTTGTTTTTCATAAATTTGATTTTCAGCAAAACAACAATAAAGCCAATCTCAATGAAACGACGCCTTCTAGCTTTTCTTATTATTATCCTCAATCTTAATTCACTACAAGCTCAAAAAGTAGGTTTGGTACTGAGTGGTGGAGGAGCCAAGGGCCTTGCCCATATTGGTGTCATTAAAGCTCTTGAAGAAAATAATATTCCTATTGATTACATTGCAGGAACATCCATGGGGGCAATCATCGGAGGACTTTATGCTGCAGGCTATTCTCCTGAAGAAATGGAGGAATTATTCAAATCCGATCAATTTAAGTTTTGGTCAACCGGAAAAATACAGGAAGAATACCGCTACTTTTTTCGAAAATTGGAGGATGATCCATCATGGTTAAGCCTCGATCTTAAAAGAACCGAAGACAAATTACGGATTTTACCGCCGACCAATATTATTCCCGAAGAACAAATGGATTTTGCATTCATGGAAATGTTTGCGTCAACGAATGCGGTTTGCGACTACGATTTCAACAAACTATTTGTCCCTTTTTTGTGCATCGCCACCGACGTTTTTGACAACCGCGAAATTGAACTTAGAAATGGTGATCTGGGAGAAGCCATCCGCGCTTCCATGACATTTCCACTTTACTTCAAACCCATTGTTATAGACGGGGCTTTGGTATTTGACGGTGGTATTGTAAATAACTTCCCTACCAGAAACATGATTGAAAGCTTTGCTCCAGACATCATTATTGGGCACAAAGTAGCTAACAATGCTCGCCGCCCTGATGAAGATGATGTGATGGCACAGCTCGAGAACATGATCATGCAAAAAACGGAATACGAAATTTCGGATGAAAAAGGTATTTTATTGGAAACAAAATTCACCAATGTCAACTTACTTGATTTTAATAAAATAGAGCAAATAGAAAACGCAGGGAAGCAAACAGCTCTGGCACAAATTGATAGTATTAAGTCAAGAATTCCACGAGAAGTTAGCCAGAATGAAGTTAGCAAACGCCGGGAAATGTTTAAATTGGAGAAACCAGATATGTTATTCCAAAATGTACAAGTTGAAGGTGTTACTGATGCCATGCAACGGAAATATATCATCCAAAGTCTTAAACATAAATCCAACACTATTGATCTTGAAGAACTACGAAAACAATACTTTAAGTTGGTGGCTGATCCCCAAATCCAATCCATCAGGCCGGTATCTATGTATAATCCTGAAACGGGATACTTTGACCTGCATTTGAAAGTCAAACAAACCACACCCTTTGAGCTTAAGTTTGGAGGAAATGTTTCGACCAAGCCAATTAATCAGGGTTTTCTCAGTTTAGACTACCTTTATTTTAATGACCGAGCCTACACCTTGAGTTCAAACATTTACTTTGGACGATTCTATAGCTCAATAAAATTTGGTGGTCGCATTGATTTTCCAAGTAAGCTCCCATTTTACCTTTCCGGGTACGCTACTTTTAATCGTTGGGACTACTACTCCACTGCAAATGAATTCTTCTTTGAAGATGTGAGACCTCCTTACATCATTCAAGATGAAAATAATGTTCGGGTAGAAATGGCATTTCCATTATGGACCAGAGGTAAGTTTAAACTTGGTTCCAGTTATTCAATGGCTATTGACGAATACTATCAAAATGGACCGGTATCGAAATTTGACGAAGCTGACAAAACAAAGTTTGATGCTTTTGCCGCTCAAGCAAGTTTCGAAGAAAATTCGTTGAATTACAAGCAATACCCAACCGAAGGAATATCCACATGTTTATCATTCACTTATGTGAGTGGACAAGAACGAAATGAACCGGGAACAACCTCCTCAACGAATCAGACATCAACTACCAACCATGAATTCTACACCATCAAAGGGAGCTATGACAATTACTTCAGAATTGGAAGGAAGTTATCATTAGGGTTTCTTGCAGAAGGTGTCTACAGTAATAAAAAAGTATTTAGCAATTACCAGTCAACAATTCTTTCGGCACCGTCCTTCACTCCTACGCCTTATAGCCAAACCTTGGTACTGAATAAATTCAGAGCAAGCAAATATGTTGCAACTGGGTTGAAAACAATCGTAAAATTGAGCGATCAGTTCCATCTTCGTTTTGAAGGTTATGGATTTGTGCCTGTTCGAAGGATAAACCAAACAGAAGATTTTAAAGCCTTTTATGATCCGGATAGTTATTCGACCCTGAAACTAATGGGATCCGGTGGACTGATATACCACTCGGGACTTGGGCCAATCAGCTTAACCTTAAACTATTTTGAAAAAGAAAACACCAAGTTATACCTCGCTTTTAGTTTTGGGTATATACTATTTAATAAGAGAGGCTATTAGTCACGTTTTTGATGTTGCATCTTTGATGGCACCTCAAAAGAAATCTCAACAACACCTTTAAAATCACCATTTTCCATCCAGGGTGTTTGCAGAATTTGTCTAACAACTCCCTTCTTCTCAATTGTATACGCATTCCGACAGGGGCTTTCCAACATTTTGGCAAGCATTTCTTTTGACTTTTCGGAATGACAATCCATCAGGTTGGTTCCAATCAAAGCTTCTCCTCCATATTTTGCAAATTGCTTCTTGGAACCTGCATTCATATACACAATAATTCCATTGCGATTACATATTGTAACCGCTCCATCAAACTCATCAGTCCAATTCATGATTTATTATTTCCTTTGAAAAAAGCGAACCCACTCTACGTTATAGCGATGTGGCAATTTGATTGTATCTTCTACAACTAAGGTCGCAAGATTGATATTCATTTCATCGATTGGAACATCTGTAGTAGCTGAATAAACTTCTTTTCCATTGATTTTCCAACAAAGTTTACCTCGCTCCCATTCCATTCTGAAAATGTATGACTTACCAGTAGAAAGTCCACCTAAAGTTATTCCATGATGCTGCCAATCTCCATTTTTACCAACGGATAAACCAAGTCTGTTGACTTTCCCAATTTCGACCAAATTGACTCGTATCGATTGATCTTCTCCTGCTAAATAAAAAACATCAACCAGCTCTTTTTGTGGATCATATTTTATTTTTGCTTCCAAAATACCAAATCGAGGTTCAAAAATATTTGCAGTGGTTAACAGACCGGAAGAATAATTCATCTCTATTTCCTGAAATCCGACAGGACTCCATATTAATGAATTGATTTTTTCTTTTCTGGATTCAATCTTCAGATTTCCATCGGTAGCGATAATATTTTCTCCATTCGACGTATACGCCTGCAAATCTCCAACCTTTGAAAAGTTCTTGCCAACTGTCTCTGATGCCACTTTTGAAATAGTACTCCACTTTTCCTTATTAAGATCTTTTCCCTCAAATTGATCTTCAAAAACCAGATTCCATGACTCGAAAAAATCAAAAGCATTACTATGCTTGTATTTAAAGTAGTTAACGAAATGAGGTTTTCCTTTCATTTCATTATACAATTGCTCTTTTTGAAATTCATCTGTTTTTTCCCATTTTTTAGCATCTTCCAGGTAGCTCTTTCTTGATATAAACTCTTCTGATGATACAACTTCTTTTAAGTCTTCAAAACGAGATTTAACTGGTGAACTATGAATAGCTTTATAATTTTTATATTCTGATGACTTTGGGTATTTATTAAAGAAACGAATTGACTCAGATCCTTTCAATTTATTAAACTCGTCATTCTTTTCTTTATCACCTTTCAATTGACCTCTATCAGCAAGAACCTTTAATTCATTATACCTTTTTAAAGTATCACTTTCTTCCAGATCCTGGTATTTTTTTATATTAGCCGAACCAACGGTTTGATAATACTTCTTAAGTTTTTTGTCCTTTTGAAGTTTATTATATTCTTTTAGTTGCTTTTCCTCATCACTCCCTTTGAAATTCAAGCTCTGAATCTTTTTCTTTGTTTTTATAAATTCATCGGATTGAACAAATTTTTCTAGTTCTAAAAAGCTTTTCAATTCCTCGGAGTCCCTAACTTGCAGAAATTCCTGGTAATTTTTCCATAAACGGTTGTGCTCTTCTTCAACTTTAGAAGTACTTTTTATTCCACCAAAAGCATTGAGAAAAAACAGTTTAAATGACATGATAATCTATTTTAAGATTCTGATTATAAAATTTAAAAATAGCAATAAAAAAGATACTTCTCCACTTTTTTCCACTTCTCCAATAAAAAGATTAAATTCATCACCAATTTTTACAAAAAAATGACAGCTTCATGAAAGGAAAATTATTTTTCATCCAGTTATTACTGGCTTTCTGCTTATTTTTTACAAAAAATGCATCGTCGCAAAATTTCTTTAATTCTGGTTATGATCCAACAAAAACATATATATTACTTGCTCATCCAACGGTTGAAAATATTGAACGAATCAACTACTTAATTGAGAACCAAATTCTCTTTGTAGGTGAAACGGAATTTATTGGTGTTTATTTTTATGCCGAGCGATATGATTATAATCAATCGATAAGATTCATTCGTGAAAATGAGATGGAAAAATTTCATCTTCAGAGGCTCACCGGAACTTTTACCCTGGAAAATATTTTTGAAGAAAATGACTTCTCTTCAAATTTCAATGTCATGTTTGAGCAATCAAAAGGTATTATATTATTTGGAGGTCCGGATATACAGCCAGAAGCTTATGGAGAAGAAAATACGTATTCGCAGGTAACAGATCCCGATCGTCACTTTTTTGAATTATCATATATTTTTCACCTGCTTGGAGGAAAACAAAATCCGGATTTTGTACCATATCTGGAAAGAAATCCGCGGTATTTTATTATCGGCTTTTGTTTAGGTATGCAAACGATGAATGTAGCAACTGGTGGAACCATGGTGCAAGATATCCCTATCGAAATCTACAATTTAAAAGATACAACAGAAATCGTCAAATTAGATCAGGATAGGCTGCATAAGAACTATTGGCCTGAGATATTTGACAGCAAGCAATTGATGAATGGCAGTTTTCATCGATTAAAATTAGATGAAGATGGATTTTTCAGAAAAGAAGTAAAATGGAAATCATCTGTTTCACCCCCCGTATTAAGTTCGCATCATCAAGCTGTCGAAAATTTAAATGATTGCTGGGATGTAGTTGCCTGGTCGATGGATAATAAAGTTATTGAAGGAATAAAGCATAAAAAATATCCACACGTGTTTGGGTTCCAGTTCCATCCCGAATTGATAGAACTCTATGAGAACACGGATTCCTTAAGATTTTCGCCGAGTGACCCCTTGCAAACCTACCACCAACGAACAGGTAAACAAGGAGTTAAATTTCATAAAAATATCTGGAGGAGAATCACAAAAACACTCGATTAGTTAGAAGAATTGAAGCGATCTCGGAGTATTGCAATGTTAACTTAGAATCATCTAATTTATATTTCCAACCGGATTCAGCGGTTCGTTTTAAATTCAGTTTCAGTTTGTGTAAAAAGTTCTATTTTTGCAGCTCAAATTTTAGGCATGGGCTTTATAGAAGAAATCAAACGCAGACGTACATTTGGAATTGTTAGTCACCCAGATGCAGGTAAAACAACATTAACGGAGAAGCTTCTCTTATTTGGTGGAGCGATTCGAGTTGCAGGTGCTGTTAAAAGCAATAAAATCAAGAAAGGAGCTACCTCCGATTTTATGGAAATAGAGCGGCAACGTGGTATTTCTGTTGCCACTTCTGTAATGGGTTTTGAATATCGAAACTATAAAATCAACATCCTTGACACGCCGGGTCACCAGGATTTCCAGGAAGATACTTTTCGCACCCTAACCGCTGTTGACAGTGTAATTATTGTAATTGATGCAGCAAAAGGTGTGGAGCCCCAAACTGAGAAATTAATGAATGTATGCCGGATGAGAAAAACTCCGGTAATCGTGTTTGTGAATAAACTTGACCGTCCGGCTCAGGATTCATTTGAGCTTTTGGATGAAATTGAAAAGCAATTAAAGATCAGCACCAGACCGTTGAGTTGGCCGATCAATAGTGGTCCTGATTTTAAAGGAGTGTATAATATATATAACCGAAGCCTTCGCTTGTTTGACGCGAATGTGCAAGAGGTTGAAGAAGGCATTGCATTTGATGATGTAAACAATCCAGACTTGGAGAAATATATTGGTGAAGATGCTGACACGCTCCGTGAAGAACTTGAACTAGTGGAAGGTGTTTATCCTGAATTTGATGTCAATGAATACCTGAAAGGAGATTTAGCTCCAGTATTTTTTGGAAGCGCCTTATATAATTTTGGAGTTCAGGAGCTATTGGATTCGTTCGTTGAGATTGCGCCCTTCCCACGACCAAGTTATACTGAAGAGCGCGAAATAAAACCTGATGAAACCACATTCAGTGGTTTTGTATTTAAAATTCATGCGAACATTGACCCGAACCATCGAAGCAGAATTGCCTTTGTAAAAATATGCTCAGGTAAATTCGAACGTAACAAAGTATACAAACATATACGATCGGGTAAAACAGTGAGAATATCGAGCCCGACTGCGTTCATGGCATCGCAAAAAGAAGTGATCGACGAAGCCTATCCTGGTGATATCATTGGAGTTCCTGATAATGGAAATTTCATTATTGGTGATACTTTAACTGAAGGAGAAGAAGTACACTTCAAAGGATTGCCAAGCTTCTCTCCTGAATTGTTCCGATTCATTGAAAATGCTGATCCAATGAAATCTAAACAATTGGCAAAAGGAGTTGATCAGCTTATGGAAGAAGGGGTGGCACAGCTTTTTACCAGCAATTTTAATGGTCGAAAAATCATTGGAACAGTTGGCCAACTTCAATTTGAGGTAATTCAGTACCGATTGGAACATGAATACGGAGCCAAGTGTCGATTTGAAAATCTGTCGATGCACAAGGCTTGTTGGATTGAATGTGATGATAAAAAGGTATTGGATGAATTCAAAAAGCGTAAGCATCAAAAAATGGCAACGGACAAAAGAGGTCGGGATGTATTCATGGCTGATTCAGGCTTTATTTTGCAAATGGCGCAGGATGAATTCAAAGATATTAAATTCCATTTCACGTCTGAGTTTTAGCCATTCCGCTGGACATGTCACATGTTGACATTAATCAACCTGCATTGACAACCATTTTCAATATGCTATATTTTACTAATTTTAAGAAAGTAATACTAGCTTATGGATTTCATTAACAGCAATTTTTTTCAAGGTGACATGTTTACCTACATCGTGCTGCCATTGTTGATTTTTTTTGCAAGAATTAGTGATGTAACAGTTGGCACCTTGAGAATTGTAATGGTATCGAAAGGGCAAAAAGCGATTGCTCCGCTGCTCGGTTTTTTTGAAGTGATTATTTGGCTAATAACCATGAGCAAAATTATTCAAAACATTGATAATTGGGTTGCTTACGTAGCCTATGGCGCTGGATTTGCCACTGGAAATTACATCGGTCTCATCATTGAAGAAAAATTGGCTGTTGGCATTGTGCAACTTCAAATAATTACACGTAAAAGTGCGGATAACCTAATTGCAAAACTTAAAGCAAGCGGTTATGGAATTACTTACCACAACGCGCAGGGAGCAACCAGTGAAGAGGTAGCTGTTATTTATTCCATCATCAAACGAAACGAAATCCAGAAAGTAATTGAAATCATTCGAACCTATAACCCCAATGCGTTTTATTCGATAGAAGACGTCAAGTTTATCAATAAGGGGATGCCCGGACTTGCAAAGCCAAACAGTCGCTGGCGAAAAGGGAAATAGTAAATCAAAAATCACAGGTTTATTTTTTTGCATGGAATGGTTCTAAACTTTGAAAACCATTTAGATAACAGATTCATGCTATTGAATATATGTTCAAAATTTCATAATATCGTTAGGACAAAAACTAACGATTATGCTAGACTTTCCAATTTTTCATCTTGATTTTATGGGAAACCGAATGCTGATAGCGGTAATTGCAATATTACACGTGATCATCAATCATGCGCTGGCAGTAGGTTTTATTCCATTAGTAACCTGGATTGAATATCGAGGATTTTTAAAAAAGGAAAGAAATCCGGAAGCTGCAAAAGCCTGGGATGAACAAGCCAGACGCCTCATGTTTATTGGATTTATAATTACCACTAGCGTTGGTGCACTTACAGGAGTAGGAATCTGGTTTGCTGCTTCCCTGGCAAATCCGGCATCTATAGGCTCATTAATCCGGGTTTTCTATTTCGCCTGGTTTACAGAATGGATCGTTTTCATGTTGGAGGTTGTCTTCATCATGATCTACTTCCTAAACTGGAAAAAATCAAACCAATCAGTTGAAGCTAAAAAGAAACATATTCGATTTGGAGCAATGTTGGCCATATTCTCCTGGCTGACGATGGCAATTATTGTTGCGATACTCGGCTTTATGATGGATCCTGGAAACTGGTTAACCAATCACACGCTATGGAGTGGTTTTACTAACCCAATCTATTTGCCTCAACTTATCTTCCGTACTCCTGTTGCCATGATGATGGCTGGTTGTTTTGCCTTGATGGCCACCCTGTATGGGATGAAAAAAAGTAATCCGTATCGTCCTGATATCGTTAGAACCATTTCATTTTGGATATTACGATGGACCCCCATTGCAGCAATTGGTGCATTTATTTATTACTGGCAGATTCCACGTTTCATGATTGGAAATTTACCAGTTGCCATTGGGACACAGGCATTTCAGGAATGGTATAGTTCATTGCTACACGTAATGCTCATTGCCATAATCATCGGATTTGTTGTGGGGATATCCGGAGTATTTATCCCCAAACGACTTCCGAAACATTTAATGATTATTCCATTTATTGTTGCGATGTTGTTTCTGGGGACCTTTGAACGCCTAAGGGAATTCATCAGAAAACCATACGTCATTGGCGAATACATGTATGCAAACGGACTTTTAGTAGAAGAGTATCCACTATACCAACAAACTGGAATACTCAATAATTCTGCATATTCTGCTATTAAAACCATTAATTCATCGAATAGGCTTCATGCTGGAGAAGAGGTTTTCAAAATTGCATGCACACGTTGCCATACCACCCATGGAATAAATTCTATTGTAACAAACTTTGAGAATATGTACGGAGCTGATCAGGAATTCAACCATGAAGCAATGAAAGCATATATATCCAGTATGCATAATGTTCGTTCGTACATGCCACCATTTCCGGGAAATGATCAGGAACTTGGAGCACTTGTTGATTATATTATATGGCAACGTAAAGAGCCAACAGTTCTCGAAGGCACACAATTGAAAGGTATTGAGGTAAATTAACCAACAAAAAAACAAAATCATGACTAATATAACGATCCTCCAATTACCGGTTCCGAAAGATATCAACCTGCCTTTACCACTCCCTGAGGGTCTGTTGATAGGCATTCTAATCGTATCATTTCTTTTGCATATCCTCTTTATCAACCTGATGATGGGTGGAACAATTCTTACATTCTGGTACCAGATTAAAGGACTAAAAAACAAAGAGTACGACATGTTTGCGCGGGAGATTGCCAGCACAATAACAGTTAATAAAAGTATGGCTGTGGTTTTAGGAGTTGCCCCTCTTCTCTCTATCAACGTTTTATACACAGTATATTTTTATTCAGCAAATGCACTTACTGGTAACATGTGGATTTCAATTGTTCCATGGGTTGCAATTTCATTTTTGTTATTGTACTTACATAAATACAATTGGAATAGACTGGAAAATAACAAAGCACTTCATCTGACTATTTTAGCTGTTCCCCTACTAAGTTTTTTATTTATTCCATTCATTTTTTTAGCCAATATTAATTTAATGCTGTTCCCCGAACGGTGGCATGAAATGGAAGGATTTATCACGGCACTAAGTTTACCAAACGTCTTTCCTCGATATTTACACTTTGTTGTTGCATCACTTGCCGTTACAGGTTTATTTATGACAGCATATTTTGGACGAAGGGCTTACAAATTACCAGAAACATTCAAAAAGATTACCAAGGCAGATTTAAGAAAGAAATCGCTCAACCTGGCATTAGGTGCAACTGGATCACAACTTATTTTTGGACCACTTCTGTACCTGACACTTCCAAGTAAAGGAATGAGTTGGTCGCTATTTTGGGTAATCCTGGGAGGCGCTTTATCTGCCCTGATTGGTATTTACTGGATGTGGAGAAAGATGGTGAAAAATGAGATGGGAATTGACCGGAAATTTTGGATGATTATCGCATCAGTTGTTATTACCATCTTATTTATGGGTACCGGAAGACATATCTATCGGGAAAATGCCTTGAGTACACATAAAGATTTAATGGCCGAAAAAACAAAAGCACACTGGGAAAATGTTGAAAAAGCTCACCAGAATTTATTGGTTCCAAAGGAAACTCTGGAAGCAATAAGTTCATCACCCGGCCAAGAATTATTTCAATCACACTGTGCCGTTTGCCATGCCGCAAACACTCGACTGGTGGGTCCTCCAATGGCAGACCTCTCTCCACTTTATGAAGGGAAACAGGAAGATCTTAACAGTTGGATAAAAGCTCCAGGACGCAAACGAATGGATTATCCTCAGATGACTGGATTTCCTCAATTAACCGATGAGCAACTTTCAGAAATTTCAAAATTTGTACTGGAAAATGATTGGTAACTTTTTATATAAGTGACATCAACCGTTATATAAAAGAAAGGTTATTTATTTTTCAATTTGAATAAAAAAGCAAGTTGAAAATATCAAATCTTAAATAAATTTCTGATCTTTGTCAGACTTTAATACTTCACAATAATTATAGGCACTCACATAAAATTTTTATAACATGTTTAAGATTCAAACCTTAAATAAGATCGATCCTATCGGATTGAAAAATTTCCCTTTAGATAATTACGAAATTGCCAGCGAGTTTAGTACACCGGATGCCATCGTTGTGCGTAGTCAAAAAATGCACGATCTGGAATTACCTTCCAGTTTAAAAGCGATTGCCCGTGCTGGTGCAGGCGTAAACAATATTCCAATTGAAAAGTGTACAGACAAAGGCATTGTTGTTTTTAATACTCCTGGTGCAAATGCTCATGCAGTAAAAGAACTTACAATTGCCGGCTTGCTTTTAGCTTCGCGCGATATTGCAGCTTCAATCGAATGGGCAAAAACTTTAATTGGAAAAGGCGACGAAGTTCCTGCTTTGGTTGAAGCCGGAAAGAAAAACTTTGGAGGTCAGGAAATTCGTGGAAAGACTCTTGCTGTTATTGGATTAGGTGCTATTGGTGTATTAGTTGCGAATGCTGCTCAAGCATTAGGAATGAATGTTTTGGGTTATGATCCATTTATTTCAGTTAAGCATGCCTGGAAATTAAGCCGTAATGTTAAACAAGCTGAAGGCATGGAATCACTTCTTGCAAATGCTGATTACGTTACTTTGCAAATTCCATTGAGCGCAGAAACCAAAGGATTTATCAACAAAGATAAATTCAAAATGATGAAAGACGGAGTTCGCTTAATGAATTTCGCACGTGGCGGTTTGGTAAATAACGAAGACCTTAAGGTTGCTATCGAATCTGGCAAAGTTGCCCGTTACGTAACTGACTTTCCTGATGAGGAAGTACTAAAGATGGATAAAGTAATATCTATTCCTCACTTGGGTGCATCTACAGCAGAATCTGAAACAAACTGTGCAGTAATGGCAGTAGATCAAGTTAGAGAATACCTTGAAAATGGAAATATTGTAAACTCAGTCAATTTCCCATCTGCAGAGATGGAGAGAAATGGTGGCGTTCGGATTATCATCGCCAATAAAAATGTACCTAATATGGTTAGCCAAATTTCTTCCACACTTGCTTCTGAAGGAATGAATATTTCCAATATGCTAAATCGCAATAAAGCGGAGATTGCATACAACATTATCGATATTGATCGCAAAGAAACTGACCCCGTAATTACTGAAAAGCTTGCTGCTATTGAAGGTGTTATCATGGTTCGTGTGATACAATAATGATATCAAAATTATAATGAGAAACCAGTGTTAAGTTTTTAGCTTTCACTGGTTTTTTTTCGTTACCTAACACAGCAGGATACTATCTTCTAGAAATAGTATTATTTTTGCATTCGTTTGCGAGCACTAATAAATAAATTCTCAAAAAATACACTTGATCATGAGCAACAATTTAGTTTCCAAAGCAGCAGATAATATTCGTATTCTATCTGCCGCGATGGTTGAAAAAGCAAAATCAGGTCACCCGGGCGGTGCAATGGGAGGAGCAGATTTTGTCAGTGTTTTATACTCCGAGTTTCTAAACTATGATCCTTCGGATATGGGATGGATCAATCGTGACCGGTTTTTCTTAGATCCAGGACACATGTCTCCAATGCTATATTCAACACTTGCACTTGCAGGAAAATACAGCATGGATGATTTGAAAAACTTCAGACAATGGGAAAGCGTTACTCCAGGACATCCTGAAGTAGATGTTGAAAGAGGAGTAGAAAACACTTCAGGACCTTTAGGTCAAGGACATGCGATGGCTGTTGGTGCAGCAATTGCAGAAAGATTCCTTGTAGAACGCTTTGGAGAATGGATGGCTCACAAAACATACACCTTCATTTCTGATGGTGGTGTACAGGAAGAGATTTCTCAAGGTGCAGGACGAATTGCAGGATTCCTCGGACTAAGCAATTTGATCATGTTCTATGACTCTAACGACATTCAACTTTCAACTGGAACGGATGCTGTTACAACAGAAGATACAGCTAAGAAATATGAAGCGTGGGGATGGAACGTATTGACCATAGAAGGAAATGATGTAGAGGCAATTCGCACAGCTTTAAAAGCTGCAAATTCTGAAATAGAAAAACCAACCCTAATCATTGGTAAAACAATTATGGGTAAGGGTGCCGTAACTGCAAATGGAGACAATTTTGAACGTCAGTGCTCAACTCATGGTCAACCTCTAGGTGCAGCTGGTGCAAGCTTCGAAAATACAATTAAAAATCTGGGGGGGTCTTCGGACGAACCTTTCGAAATTTTCAGTGATGTAAAAGAACTTTTCGAAAAACGCAACGAAGAATTAATCAAGGCTGCCGCTGTCCAAAAAGCTGAACAAGCAAAATGGGCTGCAGAGAATCCAGAACTGGCTTCAAAATTGGAAAAATTCTTTTCCAGCGAAGCTCCTGAATTTGATTTCTCAAAAATTGAACAAAAAGCTGGTGCTGCAACAAGAGGAGCATCTGCAACTGTTCTTACTGCCTTTGCCGAAAATGTTGAAAACATGGTGGTTTCATCAGCTGACTTATCGAACTCTGATAAAACTGATGGATTCCTTAAGAAAACAACTGCTTTCCAAAAAGGTGATTTTTCCGGTGCATTCCTGCAAGCTGGTGTTTGTGAATTAACAATGGCTTGTTTAATGAACGGTATGGCTTTGCATGGAGGTGTAATTCCAGTATGTGGAACATTCTTCGTGTTCTCTGATTACATGAAACCAGCGATTCGTTTATCTGCATTGATGCAGCTTCCAGTAAAATATGTATGGACACACGATGCATTCCGTGTTGGGGAAGATGGACCTACTCATCAACCAGTAGAACAGGAAGCACAAATCCGTTTGATGGAAAAACTGAAAAACCACCATGGACAAAATTCTATGTTGGTGATTCGTCCTGCAGATAGCGAAGAAACTACCGTTGCATGGAAAATGGCATTGGAAAATACAAGCACTCCTACCGGATTGATTTTATCACGCCAGAATATTGCAAACCTTCCTGCAGAAGATCGTTATGCTGAAGCATTAAAAGCAGAAAAAGGAGCCTACATTGTTACTGACTCTGTAGGTACTCCTGATGTCATTTTATTAGCGAGTGGTTCAGAAGTAAGCACCTTAATTGCAGGAGCAGAGCTCCTTTCGAAAGAAGGAATTAAGAGCAGAATTGTATCTGTTCCATCAGAAGGTCTTTTCAGAAGCCAGCCAGCTGAATACCAAAATGAGGTTTTACCTGCTGGTGTTAAAAAATTCGGATTGACTGCTGGATTACCGGTTAACCTCGAAGGTTTGGTTGGTGCTGACGGTAAAGTTTTCGGATTGGATTCATTTGGGTTCTCAGCACCATATACAGTGTTGGATGAGAAACTTGGATTTACAGGTGAAAATGTATACAACCAGGTAAAAGAACTCTTACAAGCTTAATTAAACTCTATGATATTAGAAAAGGCATCTGAAACTAGATGCCTTTTCTATTTTGCGTATATTTTATTGATTCCTATTCGCTTTTAGCAAACCATGAATCCACCAGTGTTTTGTTTGCTTCGTACCATTTTATAGTACCCTCTTCTTCCCCATCTGCTTTAATGTTCGCCATCAAATCGTAAAGCTGTCCTTCTTCCAAATTGAAATGCTTAAAGAACGTTGCAGCTTTTGGCATATCTTCTTCAAATCCTTTTCTTGAAATAATAGCACAAACATCTTTAGGGTAAATTCCTTTTGGATCTTCAAGATATTTTAAATCATAATTTGCCCACATGAAGTGTGGTTTCCAACCAGTAATTACGATCCATTCATCCTTCTTCATGGCTTTTTCTAAACTAGCTACCATAGCAGGTCCACTTGCAGTTATCTGCTCAAAGTCTAAGCCATATTCATCAATTACTTTAAGCGTATTAGCATGAATACCGGCACCACTTCCTATACCAATAATTTGGCCATCCAATTTTGCTTTGTTTTCGTTTAATTCTTCTATTGAATTAATCGTCACATATGATGGAACAACCAATCCGGTAGTCCCCTCACTAAATGCTTCACCTAACTTCGCCAACTTGTCGCCATAATCGTTCCAATAATCTTTGTGTGTATTTGGAAGCCAGGCGTCTAAAAATACATCACCTTTAGAATTACTTTTTGAAAGCTCACCATAAATAAGTCCTGGCTCAAGATTTGTAATTTCAACTTCGTAGCCATTACTTTCCAATGCAACTTTAGCAAGATGCGTAAATGCAATCCCCTCAGCCCAATTTGGATACAGGATTGTCACCTTTTTTGTATCATTATCTTTTTTCGCACCACTATTGGTACACGATACAATTGACAGCATTATTCCTAATGCCAATATTAAACTTGTAAAATTTTTCATGATTGTGATTTTAATATGATTATTTTTTTGCTATTGATTGAGTTATTCTATCGAGAATAATTGCAAGCACTACGATCCCCAATCCGGATTCAAATCCCTTTGCAATATTGTTTTGCTGAATTCCCTGGTAAACGATACTTCCCAGTCCTTTGGCTCCAACCATGGAAGCTATAACCACCATTGAAAGCGCTAATAGTATTACCTGGTTGATCCCAGCCAATATAGTGGGCATGGCAAGTGGAAGCTGAATTTTAAATAAAATTTGCTTTTCCGTCGCGCCAAATGCACGGCCAGCCTCAATTACATCTGTCTGGACATTTTTTATCCCCAGGCTGGTTAAACGAACAGCTGGAGGCAGTGAGAAGATCACAGTTGCAATTACTCCCGGCGTATTTCCAACACTAAAAAAGAAAATGGCCGGAATCAAATAAACAAAGGCAGGCATCGTCTGCATCAAATCGAGTATTGGGCGAATAACAGCATCTGCTAAATTATTGCGTGCTGCAGCAATTCCCAACGGGACTCCAAACAACAAGGCAATGAAAGTAGAAACTAAAACTAAGGTCGTTGTTTGAATCGCTTCTTTCCAGTAGCCCATTCCGTAAATCAGAAATAAGCCTAACAAAACGAACAATAACAATCCAATTCCTTTTTTAAATCCTTCTTTTTTAAGGAATAACTTTCCGGCTTTCGCATAATACGCACCAATAGCAACAATCGCGATAATAACTGGAAAGGGTATTCCCAACAGCAGATCATTTAAACTGTCAACTATCCACGAAATGGTATCGTCAATTAATCCCCAAAGTCCGGAAAAACTTTCCTCCAGGGCATTAATCCCCTCTTCAATGTATTTTCCTATATGAATGAATCTTTCCATAACTATATTTCGTTTGCTATTTCAATTAATTGATCTACTTCTTTCTTGCCGAAACGAGTTGATTCGATAATCAAGGAAGTTTGAGAAACCAGCCCAAGCAAACGTCCGCTTTCCTCCTCAACCACAGCGAGTGGATACTTGATTCCAGAGATAAGAGGGAGCATGTCTTCCACCGTGTAATGTTTATACACGCTTGGAACATTTGTTTTCAGCACTTCATGAATGGATGTTTTCTTTTCTTCCACAAGAGCCAGTAAATCCTGTAACCAGACGTAACCCAAAAACCTCTTGTTTTCGTCCTCTACCGGCAATACATCAAGACCAACTGATCGCATTTTCCGTATTACTCCTGAAGGGCCATCTTTTTTCAACTGAACAATTGTCGATTTTCTAAACATCAAAGTTTCAGCAGTAATGATATTCTTCCGGTCAACTTTTTCAACAAAAGCTTCGATGTAAC
Source organism: Sunxiuqinia sp. A32 (assembly GCF_052690465.1). NCBI lineage: Bacteria > Pseudomonadati > Bacteroidota > Bacteroidia > Marinilabiliales > Prolixibacteraceae > Sunxiuqinia > Sunxiuqinia sp. A32. The sequence goes on along the minus strand of NZ_JBQYLI010000001.1, from coordinate 256,912 downwards.
TGCTTGCTGGATTTGTTAAAATCTCCTCTGCTGTTCCGATTTGCTCAATCACTCCATCCTTCATAATTGCAATGCGATCGCCAATCTTAATGGCCTCATCCAAATCGTGTGTAATGAAGACAATGGTTTTATGCAACTTATTCTGAATTTGCAACAATTCGTCCTGCATATCTGATTTAATCAAAGGATCAAGTGCTGAAAATGCTTCATCCATTAACAAAACTTCAGGCTCGTTTGCCAATGCACGCGCAAGTCCAACACGTTGTTGCATTCCTCCTGACATTTCTGATGGAAATTGATTTTCATAGCCTTTTAAACCAACGGTTTCAAGGGCATTCTGGGCACGTTCGTCTCGAAGCTCTTTCTTTTCACCACGAATTTCCAATCCAAATGCTGCATTTTCTAATATAGTACGGTGAGGCAGAAGTCCAAATTTTTGAAAAACCATACTCATTTCAGTTCTTCTTGTTTCAAGCAGTTCTTTATTGGACTCACGGGTAATATCATGTCCGTTAATAAAAACTTTACCTGCTGTAGGTTCATTCAAACGGTTCAAGCACCTGATTAATGTTGATTTTCCACTTCCCGACAGTCCCATGATCACAAAGATCTCGCCTTCACTAATCTCAAAATTCGCTCGATTTACCCCAACAGTACATTTAGTCTTCTTTAAAATTTCTTCTTTGGAAACTCCTTTTTTCAGTAGAACCAAAGCTTCCTGCTTTCTTTTTCCAAAGATTAGGGTCAGGTCTTCTACGTTAATTTTTATCGTTTCTTTTTCAGACATGATGTAATTTTATTCTATTAAAAATAATACCCGATGTTAATATTAAACCGGTTCTCCCATTTTGCATCAACAGTTCCGGTTGAGAGTGCATTGGTCCATTCCGATCCCAACCAAGGTTGATCTTTTCCCTGAGCGAAATCAATATAAGTGTAAACGTTACCAGCTGTTACCAATACACCAGTTACATTCATATAAGTATCTTCAAATCCGTCAATGGATTTATTCATCATTCCAAAATCGTTATAGAATTGCAAACTTGATATTGGCCCCATTTTTACAGGAACCGAATAAGCTGCTCCGATGGTATAAGTTGCCGCCTCAGACGCTACCAGGTATGGATATCCATAAGCAGTCATCGCAATAATATCGTTTCCTTGTGCTACCGGATTTTCCGCATTATAGCCATATTTTGTCGCTTGCAATTTCAGGTTGAAAGCACCAGCTGTCATTTCATAGTGAGCTGCCAATGCATAATGATCGCCGGTTTCTTCGGTGTCAAGATTATAAAGGCCACCATATTCAGCAGAAACTCCGAAACGGTGTTTTATGTGCTCACCAGTGATTTTGCGAACCAGTTTCAAATTCAGTTGGTTTACTTCCTTATTTCTGTATTTGCCATCAATCGATGAACTTACATCATAAGAATAGCGACTGTCTGAAACATCAGAATTACTACCAAATTTCAGCTCTTCTGCATTTTTGAAAAAAGCCAACGCATATTCCCAGTTATCATCAACATGGGTATATTTTAGTCCCATATCGTGATCATCTTCCAATCCTACGTAATAATTCAACCCAAAAAACCAGTTATGAGAATTGTACTGGGTAATTCCAAAAGGAACCTGTGTTAACCCAATTTGCAGATTATTCTTTGAAGAGAAATCGTAACCAATCCATCCTTGTTTTAGCATTCCACCGCCAAAACCTTCGGAATACAATCGATACTCGGCATTTAATCTTACTCCTTTGTACTTTGCTTTTGCATTAATCCTGAAGACATCATAACCTAAATCACCTCCTCGTTTTTGCTGACCTCCTTTCCATGAAGAAAGATTATAATTGAAACGTAAAGCCCCACCAACATGCAACTCTGGCTTATCTTGCGCAAAAAGAGAAAGTACTGGTATAAGTATACATACAAATACCATTTTAAGTTTTAAAAACATAAAATAATAAATTTAATAAGTATTAATAAAGAGAAATAATGTGTGCGGAAAGACTACAATGTGGGAGGTTTATAACGATCTCGTTGAGTTCTGAGAATTAGATAAACATTAGTATAAACCCTATCATTATTTGTTTCGTAAAATTTGATTTCCCGAACTTGCATAGGCCGCAAAGATAGACAAATATAAAGCAGACCCAAAGATTAGATGCTATGCGGCCAGTTAGATGATCTTTTAGTAATATACCTAAAAACAACAATATTAATTAGTTGACAAAAAAGAACAAGCCGGAAATTCCGGCCTGTTCTTTCATGGTTATAACAATATCTTATGCCTGCCTTACAACTTTTAACCAGGCTTGAGCCATTAGCTGAGCTCCAGCCATTGACGGGTGAACACCATCCCCGCTCCAGTACGTTGCAGGAGCGTGTTTACATGCAACATCAAAAATTTGCTGATATGGCACCCATAAAGTCTGAAATTCGTCAGCAATTGCTTTTGCCGCCTGACGATATGGTTCAAATTCCTCCTGCCAGTTTCCTTGAATAGCAGAACCACCTGTTAATGAAAATGGCTCACAAATTACCAATTTTATACCTGGTAGTTCTTCTTTTGTACGTTTCAACAACGCTCGAAAGTCTTCTTTATAAACTTCAACTGTGCCATCGTACTGATTATTACGTTTATGCCAGTAATCATTGACTCCAATTAAAATGCTTAACACATTTGGTTTTAAATCGATACAATCCTCCACCCAACGGTCTCGCAATTGATACACTTTATTTCCGCTAATCCCACGATTATATATCGTCAGGTTCTTTTCGGGCAATTGCTCCAATAAAGAAGCTGCAGCCATTAAAGCATACCCTCCACCAAAAGAGCGTGCATCATTTGGCAATTGCGCATTACGATTTCTCCCGGCATCTGTTATGGAATCGCCTTGAAACAAGATCGTATCATTGTCATTAATCAAAGCATATCCACCGTCCTCTTTATCTTGTTCTTCAATACAGGAAGATAATATCATTGGAATACTTGCAATTCCGGCAGCATGAGTGGCCGTTTTTCCAAAAAAACTTCTTCTTGAAATTTTCATAGTTATGTATTGTTTGATTAGTTGATTATACTATTGTTGAGAAAAGAATTTAATTAAAATCGTTGTTTTTTCACATAATCCACAATAAAATGAGCACGACTATTCGCATCAATATGAGGTATTTCAACCATTTCATAATTCAGTTCTCGATACACATCACAAATTGTATTGTGCATATTACACGCATCTTCGAAACTCTCTTTTCTCACGTCATCTATCCGATAAATCTCCTTCCACGGACTTGCTAAAAACACCAACTTCGCATATGGATATTTGATTACGCTTTCACTTAAAATACCTGGATCCTTGAACCCGCGATACCGGGCAAAAGCTAACTGATCAGGTATGCCTCGATCAGCAAATGCAATTTCGTCACCCGTAATTGATTCATAAAAAGCAATTCTTCGATTAAGTACTTCCTGCTGAAATGCCTTTATGTTTTTCCACGGAAGTATTTCACCATCAATTAGAACCTGTTCTGTGATAATATCACGGGCGCACTCAGATCCAGTGCAATAACCTAACTTACCAAGTTCCTGTATGATTTTAGTCTTCCCAAATCCAGGTCCCCCGGAAATAATAAATATTCTTTTTTTCACGATTTTATTGTAGAGTGTACCAAAATTAAAGAAATCAGTCAATTATAAATCATCTTATTTAAAGAAATTGTTAACTCGCAAAGAGCCCAAAATATTAAATGCTGATTTTCAAACGAATACCCTGTGTTAATATTTTATGAATATAACAGATTCCGAAATTTTTCTACATTTGCCGAAAACAACGTGTACGCACACGGATTTATAATTTAAACTTTTGACATGGAACTAACTCGTAAGAATATTGCTGACATAAAAAGCTATCCAACGCGTATTTTACAATTTGGAGAAGGAAATTTTCTAAGAGCATTTACTGATTGGATTATTCAAAATATGAATGACAAAATCAACTTCAATGCTGGAGTAGATGTGATACAGCCTTTGGAAAACGGAATGATTAATTTATTGAATGAGCAGGATGGATTGTACCACGTTTACTTGAAAGGAATAAAGAACGGGGAGCCTGTTCGTGAATTTAAACGTATAGACTGTATCAATAATGGAATTAATCCATATACTGATTTTGAAATTTATGAGCAAACCATTCTAAATCCTGTATTACGATTTGTAGTATCTAATACTACCGAAGCGGGAATTGCCTTCGATGAAACTGATACTTTGCAGATGAATCTACAAAACAGTTTCCCCGGAAAGGTCACAGCACTACTATATAAGCGGTTCAAAGCATTCAACGGGGCAATGGACAAAGGATTAATTTTTCTTCCCTGCGAGTTGATCGACAGAAATGGAGACATGCTCAAAAAATATGTGTTACGATATTCTGAAAAATGGGAGCTTAGTGATGAATTTACCAGTTGGGTAAAACAGAGTTGTACTTTTTGTAATACTCTTGTTGACCGTATTGTTCCAGGTTTTCCAAAAGACGACATTAAAAACATACAAGCAGAGCTTGGTATAGAAGACAAGCTGGTAGTGGTTGGTGAATATTTTCATTTTTGGGTGATCGAAGGTCCTGATTGGATTCAAAAAGAATTTCCTGCGTCAGAAGCAGGATTGCAAGTGAAATTTGTTAACGACATGACAAAATATCGCGAGCAAAAAGTACGCGTATTAAATGGAGCACATACTGGAAGTTATGCTGTTTCACTTCTCTATGGAATTGAAACTGTGCGAGAAAGTATAGAGCATATTGAAGTCGGTCGTTTCCTAAAAGAACTAATTTTTGATGAAGTGATCAAAGGATTGGACGGAAATGAGGACGATTTAAAAGCATTTGCAAGTAAAATACTGGAGCGTTTTTATAACCCATACATTCGTCATGAATGGACCAGTATTGCTTTGAATGCACTTAGCAAATGGGAAACACGTTGCTTACCGTCACTACTCGATCATGTTCAAAACACGGGAGAGCTTCCACGAAAGTTGGTATTTTCTTTGGCTGCAATGATCGCTTATTACAAAGGGGAAGTTGATGGACAAAAATATACACTAAATGATGATCAAGTCCACTTGGATTATTTCAGTAATTTATGGTCACAACAAAATGGAACTCCTGAATCAATTTATAAATTAAGTGAAAAAGTGCTTTCATATAAGTCTTTATGGAAAAAGGATTTGAATGAAATTCAGGGATTAACACAGGCTGTTTCTTCTTATCTTTATTTAATTGAACAGGTGGGCATGAAAAAAGCCATTAAATCTGTATTAGGTAAAAAGCAACCTTCAAACAAAGCTGCTTAATGAACGATTTTATACAAATAGCGAATAATGATAATGTATTGGTTGCAATCAGGACGCTGAAAGCAGGCAGTACAATTGAGCTCGATGGCAATTCTTTCCAATTAAAAGATGAAATTCCCGTTGCCCATAAATTTGCATTAAAGAAAATAGAAAAAGGAGAAGAGGTAGTTAAATATGGAGCACCTATTGGAGTTGCAACAGCTACTATTGAGCAGGGAGAACATGTACATGTTCATAATACAAAAACAGGACTCTCAGGCACAAGCAACTATAGTTTCAATCAGAAATTAAATACGATATCACACCCAAACAAAAGCCTGACTTTTAATGGATTTAAACGATCCAACGGGAAGGTTGGCATTAGAAATGAATTGTGGATTGTGCCAACAGTTGGGTGTGTAAATGGGCAGGCTGAACAAATTATCAAGTTATTTAAGCAAAGTCATGACGCCGATGACATTGATGGAATTGAAGTATTCAAGCATAATTATGGATGTTCCCAACTGGGAGATGACCATTCAAACACTCAGAAAGCTTTAGCTCAATTAATCACCCACCCGAATGCGGGTGCAGTGTTAGTGTTAGGACTTGGATGTGAGAACAACCAAATCTCCGATCAAAAAAAACTGTTGGGTGAATATGATGAAAAACGCATCAAGTTTTTGGTAGCACAGGAAGTTGAAGATGAAATTGAAGTTGGCTTAAACCTACTGCAAGAGTTATATGAAGAAATGAGATATGATCAGCGGGAAGCATGTCCACTTTCTGCATTAAACGTCGGACTGAAATGTGGTGGTTCAGATGGTTTTTCGGGTATTACAGCAAATCCACTATTGGGAACATTCTCTGATTTTCTCATAGCACAAGGAGGAACAACAATTCTTACAGAAGTACCTGAAATGTTTGGGGCAGAGCACCTATTAATGGAAAGGGCAGCAAATACCGAAGTATTTGAAAAAACGGTTAGCCTGATTAATGGATTCAAGGAATATTACTTGAAACATGATCTTCCAGTGTACGAAAATCCTTCACCCGGAAATAAAAACGGAGGCATCACAACCCTCGAAGACAAATCATTGGGGTGCACTCAAAAAGGAGGAACGGCAACAGTCGTGGATGTGTTACAATATGCAGAACCAATTAAAGAAAAGGGCTTAAATCTACTGGCGGCGCCAGGAAATGATTTAGTAGCGTCTTCAGCTTTAGGCTTTAGCGGATGCCAATTAGTATTATTCACAACAGGAAGAGGAACTCCTTTTGGAAGCTTCATTCCAACCATGAAAATTTCAACAAATACGATACTATCAGTTAGAAAAAAACACTGGATTGATTTCAATGCCGGGGGTTTGGTTGAAGATCAAGCGATGGATAATCTACTTGAAGATTTTGTAGACTTTATAATCGAAGTAGCAAGTGGCAAGAAATTAAAGCATGAAGAAACTGGTTTTAAAGAGATTTCAATTTTCAAAACTGGAATTACTTTATAACAAGTCAATAATAACAGAAAAGGCAAAAAGAAAGCCATCTATAAAATGATAGATGGCTTCTATTTTATAAAAATCTTATACTAGCTCAACAATTTATCAGCCATGGCATTAGCCAAATCGATACACTGTTGATACTTATCTACTTTTAAAGCTCCTTTTTCCTCAATTGGGTCGTGAACCATTTCCCATTTAATATTTTCGGCAAATTTCATCAGGTTCTTCACACCTCCCCCATTCCATGCATAATTCCCAAACACTCCCAGGTAATGGTCTTTAATACCCATATGTTCGATAGTAGTAATTAGCGTTTGTACATTCGGGAACATCGCATTATTGTAGGCACAACTTCCAACAATAAATCCTTTGTATTTGAAAATATCGTTGATAATGTATGATGAATGTGTTTTGGAAGAATCATACACACGAATGTCTTTAATTCCACGCTCCGATAATTGACGGGCAATAACCTCAGCCATCTTCTGCGTATTTCCATACATTGATCCATAAACTACAATCACACCCGGATCAGTATCATAGGTACTCCATTTGTTGTAGCGGCTTAATACCCAGTTCAAATCGGACCGCCAAATCGGACCATGAGTAGCAGCAATCATTTTAATATCCAGCGGTGCAAGTTTCTTAATTGCCCGTTGTGTGTGTGGACAGTATTTACCGACGATATTGGTAAAATAGCGCATGATTTCCACTTCATAGAAGTCGAGGTTTATTTCGTCATCAAAAACACCTCCATCAAGTGTTCCATAGCTTCCGAAAGCATCACCGGAAAAAAGTATTTTATTGGTTTCATCATAGCTGACCATTGTCTCGGGCCAGTGAACCATCGGAATCATTTGAAACTGAAGTTTAACTTTCCCTAAATCCAACGTATGCCCATCGTAAACTTCCAGTGTATTCTCCGGACTGAAATAGAAGCTTTCAACAAAACCAAATGTCTTCTTATTTCCAACAAGTGTAACATTCGGGTATTTAGTACGAATTGCTTTAATCGCTCCGGAATGATCTGGCTCCATGTGGTTAATTACCAGATAATCCACCTGACGGTCACCAATAATAGATTCAATCTGATCTAAATAATCATCTATAAACTGACGTTCAACAGTATCAATAAGAGCAACTTTATCATCAACTATCAGATATGAATTATAAGATACGCCATGAGGAATTGGCCAGATGTTTTCAAACAAATGAGTACGGCGGTCATTGTAACCCAAATAGTAAATATTGTCAGCAAGTTTTATCTGGTGCATAATTTTCGATTTTTTATTTTATTTTCAGCACACGAAAATAACTAATTTAGATTAAATCTAAGCTGGTCAAAGATCAATTCGATAAAAATTAAGGTAAAACTTACACAAGTACAAAATCAAAGAAAAGTTTATTTTTGTAATCCCAATTATAGATTATGGAATTGAATACCCAAAATAGAATTATGCTTTTCCCAAAACTGAATAAAACGCTCATCATCATATTTGCCATTGCATTTGTTTTGGCTGGGTTACGTGGATATCAACTTTTTCAGTATGTATTTGCCGAAAATGTGAAATCCCCGGGAGCTATTACTATCCCTAAAAATGCAACGTTTAGTGATGTTTTAGACTCGCTGGAAGCGCATGACATACTCCTGCAAGAGAAGGCTTTTCGTTGGGTTGCCAAGAAGAAAGACTATCCTGAATTCATAAAACCAGGTAAATATGTATTCAATAAAGGAATGAATAGTAATCAACTGGTGAATATGCTAAAGGCTGGAAACCAAAAGCCGATTTCAGTCATCTTCAATAACCTTCGTTTTATGACCGAATTGGCTGGTGCTGTTGCCAGTTATATTGAACCGGATTCTACGGAATTATTGGCCTATTTGTCAAATCCCGAAGTTATTAAAGCAATGGGCTTTGATGAATATTCTTTTCATGCGATGTTCATTCCCAACACATACGAATTTTACTGGACAACAACACCGGAGCAATTCACCGAACGGATGAAGGCTGAATATGAACGTTTTTGGAACGATGAACGCAAAAAAAAAGCTGCTGATTTAGGATTAACTCCCGTCGAAATTTCAACAATTGCTTCTATTGTTCAGGAAGAAACTATCAAAAATGACGAGAAACCCCGAGTTGCAGGTCTGTACATTAACCGTATTAAAAAAGGAATGCTATTGCAAGCTGACCCGACCATTAAATTTGCAATGGGAGATTTTAGCATACAAAGGGTTCTTTCCAAATATCTTGAAATAGATTCTCCCTATAATACATACACACACGCCGGCTTGCCACCTGGACCAATTAACTTTCCAGAAGTCTCAAGCTTGGAGGCTGTGTTAAATGCTGAATCACACAAATATTTGTACATGTGTGCAAGTGATAAATTTGATGGATATCACAATTTTGCACGCACTTTGAGAGAACATAATGTTAATGCGAAACGATATCAGCAAGCATTAAACAAAAACCAGATCTGGAGGTAAAAATGAGCTTCAAAGGAGTAATTTTTGATTTTAATGGAACCTTATTTTGGGATACTCACCTTCATAATGAAGCTTGGGATTTATTTCTGACAAAACATCAAATTACACTATCCGATCAGGAAAAAAATGAGAGAATTCACGGAAAAAATAATCGTGATATTTTCAAAGGCATTTTTGAACGCAATATTTCAGAAGAAGAACTTTCTTTATTTATCGAAGAGAAAGAAGGAGCATACCGTAATATCTGTGTTAAGACTGGACTCTGTTTGGCCAGTGGTGCAGAAACGCTTTTCAATGATCTGAAAGATGCTCAAATTCCATTTACTATTGCAACTGCTTCCGGGCTTGAAAATGTATCGTTCTATTTTGAGCAATTTGATTTGCATAAATGGTTTGATTTTGAAAAAGTAGTATACGATGATGGTACCCTGAGGGGGAAACCAAATCCTGATTTTTTTAATAGAGCTATGAATAAATTGAACCTGGAACCAAAATCTTGTGTAGTGTTCGAAGATTCGTATGCTGGTATTGGAGCTGCTGAAAATGCAAATGCCGGAAAAATATTCATCGTAAATTCAACCAATAGTAATTACAGCCATTATGCTCATCAGGTTATCACCAACTTTAGTCAGGTCGACCGTAAAATCTTTCACCCCAGTGAAAGCTAAGACTGCCAATTTTAATTTATTATAATCTCTTAGAATACATTAACAGTACAAGCGCGTAAATTTGAGTAAAAAAGATGTGCAACACCTTGTTTATTTTTACTCTTTTAGTGTTATTCTCGAATCTCATGTTTGCTCAAACCAATGAAGATGATGATTTTATCTTTCAAGGATATATTCTTTCCGAAGATTCAATCCCCATGGAAAATGTGTATATAATCAACTACCGAAACACAAAAATTGTCGCTACTGATGAAAGTGGATATTTTAAAACGTGGGTGAAAGAGGGAGATTCATTAATGGTAAATCATATTGCTTTATCACCAAAAATCTTACACGGCAATAACCGACCGGCAAGTGACAATATTAACTACATCACATATAATTCATATATGATTGGAAATGTATCCTCCAATGATTTTAAAAAGGAGTTGGAGCTTTTTGATCTGAATATGAAACAAATAAAAGATGAACTAAAAATCCCGGAACCAAAAATGAGGGGACTCGACTCGCTAAATGCAAATAGATATGATAATGAGCCAATTAGTCCGGGGCTTGATTTAAGAATACTACTTGAATTATTAAAAAAGAAAAAGAAATAACCAGAAATTGATAGACATTACCTCCATTTCTTTTACTGCTAAAGAATATTTCCCGATAATTGACTTTGGCTTCTGCAGGTATTATCTTTAACAATAAAATAAATGCCATGAAAGATAAAATTAGCATGACCAATGTAAGTTTTGATTATTTACGCCACTCCTCGGACTTTTTGAACATTATTTTGAATAATATTAGCAGTTGTATCTTATTGCTCGATAAGAAGATGGAACTCCAGGCATTTAATGAACCTCTTATCAGTATATTTTCAGCAAGAAAAGGAGAAGACCTTTTATACGTTAGATGCGGTGAAGCAATTGGTTGTGCCTACCAAGTTGATGAAATGAAGGAATGTGGGAAAACCAGTCAATGTGCAAATTGTTCCATTCGGGAATCAGCGTTGCTCTCCTACTTCGAAAAGAAACCAATTTACAGGGACAATTTTTCCCGAGAATTTTATATGCACAATGGCAAAAAAGTAATGAAGCATCTCCAATTTTCAACCAGGTGTTTTGAATTTCAAAATGACAGCTATATCATTCTTATTATTAACGACATCACGGAACTAGTAGAAACAAAACAAAAGCTAAAAGAGAAGAATGAGCACATAAAGGCAATTCAGGCAAGACATTAAATCCACTTGAACATATCCAACCAAAAGTAATGCCCCAAACCTACTGTGAATACCATATTGCCGTATAATCCGTGTAGAAAGGCAACAAACAAAACACTCTGAGTTTTCTGATAAACCCTTCCCACATATATACCAAGTATTAAAGTAAGTATCAATGATACCGGGTGATAATACAGGATATGCGCAAAACTAAATGCCAGGGCACTCATTAAAATCATCAGGTTGCCATTTCCAAATAAATTTTGATAACGCTTGAATATATAAGTTCGAAATAAAACTTCCTGTACATACGCAGAAAAAATTGGGTAGAAAGTACTAAGTGTAAGCCAGACTTTGAGATTACCAAGCGGAAGATTAAAAAGATTTTTACGATCAAACAAAAGCATATAAGCAATCATTAGTAACGAAACACCGAACGCAATCGCTAAATGCAACCATACTTGTTTCCATTTGATATCAAAAGCCCATAATTCCTTCCACTTAAATTTGGTAAAAAAATAAAGGATAAAGAATGCCAATAATACAAATGGAATCAATACTGAACTAGGGTGTAAAATATCAACACCAATTAAAAGGTAGAGAGGAATAAAAAAAAAGAACAATACAAATTCTGCATACAGATACAGTTTCTTGAATTGTCCTTTTTTCATGTTGAGTATGGTTGACTAATTACCAGTACAACAACTTATATGCACTAATGTTGATGGAAGGCATCCGATATAAATGAAAGCACAACCGGAAGAGCTTCCCTCCAATAAGTCCAGTTATGTGCGCCATCACGTATCCGAAATTCGTGAGGAATTTCCTTTTTACGCATAGCAATATGCACCAATGAATTTCCTTCGTACAAGAAATCATCATCGCCACAATCGATGAACCACCTAATTTTTTTGATATCCTCAGCATTCATATTTTCAATCAATGACAAGGCACTATACTTTTCCATATAGGTAATTGCGTCTTTCTCGCTTGCATCAGGCACACCCTGCCATTCCAAATACCGCTTAGCATCACTAATGTTTATTGGACCGGTTGAAGCACTCAAAGGGCAAGCCGATGAAAATAACTCAGGATGATGCAAGGCATACATAAAAGTACCACCACCGCCCATTGACAAACCAGCAACTGCACGATACCTTTTCTCTCCTTTTATCCGATAATTCTTTTCTACAAACGGCATCAGTTCCTCAAAAAAGAAATCTTCATATCTCCACTCTCCTTTTAAATCATTGAAATAACCACGTTTGCCAGTATTTGCATCCGGCATCACAATAATCATTGGTGTTGCTGTTCCTTCTTTAATAGCATTGTCTGTGATATGCAACACTTCACCAAACTGCACCCAGCCGGTATGATCGTCACCAGCACCATGCAATAAATATAAAACTGGATAACTACGTTCAGAAGTTTCATAATCAGGTGGTAAGTAAATTGCAAAATTACGGTCCATGTTCAGGATCTCGCTATGAACAACTTTGTTGTCATAAACTTTGCCAGTCTGCGCTAAAAGACTAATTGGAAGAAGAAGTGCTAATAGTAGAACAATTTGTTTCATCATGGTTTATTGGTTTATTTTGAATATTTTGATTGAATATAAAAATAAAACTTTCATATTAATAATATTGAAAACACATTTAGTAATTTTACTATTAGTATGATTAATCACACATTCGATACTAAACAGTTTAAAATTACCCCAAAAAGGTCATTTTCGTTGAAAGATCACCAACCGGATTTTTGTGATGGATTTTCAAATAAAAAAGAAGCCAGGAAGCAGCTAAAATATGACATAAAAAAAATGTCGGAGCTTCAATATAACCTGTTTGCAGAAAATAGACAGGCACTATTAATTATTTTCCAGGCGATGGATGCTGCAGGTAAAGATGGTGCAATTAAGCATGTATTTAGTGGTGTTAACCCCCAAGGCTGCGAGGTTCACAGCTTTAAACAACCATCGGCAGAAGAACTTAAGCATGATTATTTGTGGCGCCATTATCAGAAACTTCCGGAACATGGAAAAATCGGCATTTTCAATCGATCTCATTATGAAAATGTACTCATCACAAAAGTGCATCCGGAATTTCTCATGGCTGAGAACCTTCCGGGTATACATACCGTTGAGGACATTCAGGAAGATTTTTGGGAAGAACGGTATCAACAAATCAATAATTTTGAGCAAACGCTTGTTGCAAATGGGACCACCATTATAAAATTCTTCCTTCACCTTTCAAAAGACGAGCAGAAAAAACGCTTTCTCGATCGAATTAGAAAACGTGATAAGAACTGGAAATTTTCATCTTCAGACATTGAGGAAAGACAATATTGGAAAAAGTACCAGAAAGTATACGAGGAGGCTCTTTCCAAGACCTCAACGAATTATGCTCCCTGGTATGTTATTCCAGCAGATAATAAATGGTTCACTCATGTTGCGATAGGTAACATTATCGTTGAAACACTAATCAAAATGGACATTCAAATGCCCACAATTTCTAAGCAAAACTTAACATCTCTAAAAGAAGCAAAACGGGAATTATTGCAGGAGTAAAAAAGTCCTTTCTCCTATTCTAAATCCAAACTTATTATCATGACTAACTTTTTACAGGAAATACCCACACTATTTATTCAGTTTCTGTTGACCGCTGTTTTTTCATTTATTCTTGGATTAGAACAACGGAAACATTATTCAGAAAAAGAGGAGCAACAAACTTTCGGTACCGACCGTACTTTTGTTTTTATTGGCTTGCTTGGATTTATATTACTTGTTGGCGAACCGAATGGAATGATTTTATATTTGTCCGGAGGTTTGGTTGTAAGTTTATTCCTTGGAATTTTCTACTATCATAAAATACGCACTCAAAAGAGCTTTGGACTCACTACAGTCATACTGGCCTTATTAACCTACACGTTTCCTTTACTTATCACGACACAACCAAACTGGCTCACCATGCTAATATTTGTGCTCGTTCTAATCCTGACTGAATCGAAACGCACCTTTGATGGTTTTACAAAAAAAATTGACCGATCTGAATTCATCACCCTTGCAAAGTTTATCATTATTGCCGGCATTATTCTACCCGCAATGCCCGATAAGCAAATCTTCACTTTTCTAAACCTGTCTCCGTATAAAGTTTGGCTGGCTATTGTCGTTATCTCCGGTATTTCATATCTGAGCTATATTCTTCGAAAATTTATTTTCCCTGAGGCAGGATTAATCCTAACCGGACTACTTGGCGGATTGTATAGTAGCACGGCAACAACGATCATCCTCGCCCAAAAGAGCAAAGATCAGAATGCCCCGCCAAGAGAATACGCTGCAGCCATTATCATTGCAACGGCAATGATGTTTCTTCGCATCTATATTTTGCTTTTAATATTTAACTTCTCCGTTGGGGTTGCAACGGCAAAATGGTTTATCACGCTATTTCTGGTTTCCCTTGGAACAGCCTATTATCTCTATACAGGGTTCAAAAAAGTGCAAAAGTCCTCAGTTTCCGAAAATATTATGGAGGATAAAAATCCGCTTGAGTTTAAAGTGGCAATAGTCTTTGCATTGTTATATGTGTTCTTCTCATTTATCACCCAATTTACATTACAAAATTTCGGCACAAGCGGACTAAATATTTTGTCATATATCGTTGGTTTCTCCGATATTGATCCCTTCTTGCTTAATCTTTTTCAAGGGAAATATGATGTAACTCAACTACTCATAGCAATGGCCACACTTCAGGCAATACTAAGTAATAATATTCTGAAGATGATCTATGCAAAGACACTTGGAAATAAATCAATAGGGAAATATGTTTTGCAAGGTTTTGGAATTATTATCGTAGTGAACGCCGGAATTATCTTGTTTCTGCATTTAATTTAAGATCAACTCCTGATTAAATAACATTTACTTCCCGCTCCAATTCAATACCAAATTTTTCAAATACCGATTGCTTAATTTTTTCGGAAAGCTGAAAAATTTCTTGACCGGTAGCATTTCCATAATTCACTAAAACCAGTGCTTGCTTTTCATGAACTCCGGCGTCTCCTTCACGAAATCCTTTCCAACCGCTTTGCTCTATCAACCAACCTGCAGCAACTTTGGTTAGTCCATCACCTGATGGATACAAAGGAATTAATTCATGCTTGCTCTTCAATGCCTCAGCTTCTTCATTTGAAACCACCGGGTTTTTAAAAAAGCTACCGGCATTGCCGAATTCTTCCGGATCTGGCAACTTCGACTCGCGAATTTGAATCACGGCTTTTCTGACATTTTGAGCAGTCACTTCACCGTATTTTTCAACTTCAGATTTCAAATGTCCATAGTTCAGCTTAAACTCAGGAAACTTATCCAAACGAAAAACGACCGAACAAACAACAAAGCGATTCTTTAATTCATTTTTGAAAATACTGTTACGATAGGCAAATTTGCATTCCGAAGCAGATACATCATATTCAGTTTGAGTTTGAAGATCATATCCTTTCACAGTATCAATATAATCCTGAACCTCAACACCATATGCACCAATATTTTGAACCGGAGCTGCCCCAACATTTCCAGGAATCAACGAAAGATTCTCCAATCCATAAAAGTCATTCCTCACACAATAGTCAACAAATGCATCCCAATCTTCACCAGCACCTACTTCCAGCCAAACATGATTGCGATCTTCATTTACCTGTTTAATACCCGGAACATTTGAATGAATTACGACTCCATTAAAATCATTTACAAATAACAAATTACTCCCACCCCCAAGTAATAATACGGGTAAATCTTTAAAGCTTGAATTTGAGTCTTGAAAAACCATTAAATCTTCTAACTCTGTGAATTCAAAGAAATAGCGGGCTTTTGCGTCAATACCAAAGGTGTTATATTGTTGAAGTGAATAGTGTTCTTTAAACCGGATCATTTTGTTTTTTTTGCCAAAGATAATAGAAGCTATCGCTTTTTCGTTTATTTTGTCGAAAAGCCAATTATGTCCAAGCAAATCTATATCTCTGTTATTAATGATCTGGTAACTGATAACCGGGTGCATAAAGTTTGCCTCACCCTGCAAAAAATGGGATTTGATGTAACACTGGTTGGTCGTAAATTACCTGACAGCCACCCCATTGAAAATCGTTCCTATTCAACTAAAAGGATGAAATTGATTTTTACAAAAGGACCGGCTTTCTACATTGAATTCAATATCCGATTGCTTTTTTTGCTTCTTTTCTCAAAGGCTGATGTTCTTTTATCCAATGATCTGGATACCTTATTGGCAAACTACATTGCATCTGAATTACGAAATAAACCACTAGTATACGACAGCCACGAATATTTTACAGAATTACCCGAATTGGTTGACCGTCCTAAAGTTCGCAAAACATGGGAACAGCTTGAAAAAAAGATCCTTCCAAATATCAAGTATGCCTATACAGTTTGCGAATCCATTGCCAATATATACAGGCAAACTTATGGAACTCCATTCCGGGTTGTTCGAAATTTGCCATTACTTGATTCCAAAGCCACTATTCCCGACGATGTAAAATTGAAATTCGGAAATAAAAAGATTATTCTTTACCAGGGAGCCTTAAATGTTGGACGTGGCCTGGAATGTGCCATTCAAGCAATGCAGCACATCGAAAATACTCAACTTGTTATTGCCGGAGATGGTGACATCCGTGAGAAGCTTCAATCGCTGGCACAAACACTTAAGCTGAATGAAAAGGTTAGTTTCCTCGGCAAAATACCACTTGAAAAAATGAAGTTCATCACTGCCCAGGCTGATCTTGGATTGTCTATTGAAGAAGATATGGGGCTCAACTACCGTTTTGCCTTACCCAATAAACTCTTTGACTATATTCAACAAGAAGTACCTGGAATGGTTAGTAATTTGCCAGAGATGAAGCAAATTGTTGAGCAATATCAAATTGGAATGATACTCGAAAAGCATGATCCCCAAGTTATGGCTACGCAATTTGAGCAGGCATTAAACAATTCTGAATTGCGTGCACAGTGGAAAACAAACCTGAAAAATGCATCGAAAGAGCTATGCTGGGAGAATGAAGGAAAAGTGGTTCAAGACATCTTTCAACCGCTTATATGAAAAGTTAGTGATTTTACGCAAGCTAGTAATAACAAGTCATTCCAACCTTAACCAAAAATTTTTCACAACATTAAAGACAAAATGGTATTTTATTTGTTATCCTATTGAAAACCTGATCTTTTTAATTAAAATCATTTCAAAAATGGAAAACAAAAAAATAATAGCAGTAGTAGGAGCAACAGGTGCTCAAGGTGGTGGATTGGTTCGTGCAATTTTAAATGATACGAGTGGAGAATTTTCAGCAAGAGCGATCACCAGAAATGCTAATTCAGACAAAGCCAAAGCGTTATCAGCACTTGGAGCAGAAGTAGTTGAAGCTGATGTTGAAAATAAAGAAAGCCTCGCCAAAGCATTCAATGGTGCATATGGAGCTTATTGTGTTACATTTTTCTGGGAGCACTTTTCTCCGGAGAAAGAAATGGCACACGCAAAAAACATGGCAGAAGCAGCCACGGAAGCTGGAGTAAAGCACGTCATCTGGTCAACCCTTGAAGATACCCGAAAGTTTGTTTCGCTTGACGATGATCATTTGCCCACCTTAATGGAAAAATATAAAGTTCCCCATTTCGATGCCAAAGGCGAATCAAATGCATTCTTTGTGAATAGCGGGATTCCATACACCCTTTTACACACGTCATTTTACTGGGATAATTTTATTTATTTCGGCATGGGGCCGCAAAAGGATCAAGAGGGAAACCTGGCAATTACATTCCCGATGGCTGATAAAAAACTTCCAAGCATGAGTGCTGAAGATATTGGCAAGAGTGCTTTTGGCATTTTCAAAGCCGGTGATCAGTATAAAAATCAATCGATTGGAATCTCAGGAGAGCATTTAACCGGACAACAAATGGCGGACACATTTAGCAAAGTATATGGCAAGGAAGTGAAGTATAATGATGTTCCTGCGGAAGTATTCCGAAGCTTTGGTTTTCCCGGAGCGGAAGATCTAGGGAATATGTTTCAGTTTAAAGCTGAGTTTGAAGATTATTTCTGTGGATTCAGAGACGTAGAAAAAACGAAAACTCTAAACCCGGAGCTTTTAACATTTCACAACTGGCTCTCGCAAAACAAAGATAAACTCGATATATAAATCACGAAGGTTCTATAAGCTCATAGTCAGTTCATCCTCAACTTGTTTCAGGATCTTTTTCTTCTGATTGTTAGAACCCGAAACAAGTTTGGGATGACGAACGCTATGAGTTTATGGGCTTTTGCCACAGCCTCATCTTTTTTAAAAACGAATTAATGCTTCACGTTTACGGCCATCCATTAAAATGGTCAATTGTTTCTTAAATCGAACGTGTTTCACGTAACTCAAGTCATCTATTAATTGCTGGTCTTTTAGAAGTTCGAGATTTAAATGAGCATTTCTTGAATGATGAGGAATCGAAAAATAACCAACATTCATTGAAGTCACATTATGGAAAAAATGAGATCCCAATGAACCATCCAATGGAAATTCCGGCAAGCCCATTTCAACAATTACCCGGGCTTTTGATATTTGCGCCCAACTAACCGGAATGCCGGTAAACGGATCGCGGGTTCCCCACCTTCCGGGTCCAACCAATATATATTCCCTGCCTTCGGCTTCCATTTGTTTATTGATCTGGTTGATCTCCCTCGCAATTTCCCGTGTTTTTAACTTATCAAATTTCTCCGGATCAATATAAACTACATCACTTACCGAGTCAATCATTCCATTTCCCATTCCACGCTGCGCATACATAAAGATGTTTTCATCCTGCACATCACCCAGATCAATTTCAACCTGTTCTTCGTGCCGAATTAATGGTTTTATCTGAAGCAAATAGAACGTTGGAAATCCATTATCACCCTTTTCCAGGTCGACAGCATATTCCATTTCCACTGGCGACCCCATGGCCTCTTTAAACAAACGCAATAGAAAACTCAATGTTTCTGCCAATGGGATGTAGTTATACTTCAAAATATTTGCAAAGTCAATCACTCTTGGCCCGTCAATATCAACACCGGGAACCAAATCATCATTCTCGCGATCATAAACCGACGCACAATATTGCAACACCCCATTTTCTTCAGCTACTTTAATTTTATACTTCTCAATGGCAGCGGTCTCCCCATCATTCACCAAATCGATTTCGGTACGTGACAAGTCAATGGCATAAAACTCTTTTTGCGAATCGCGAACCTGATCTTTCACATTTGTAGGGTTGATATTCGGATATTTTGGACAAAACCGATACGCATTTTCACCACCAACCACATACATTCCCAAACCAACAGCAGCCACCGCAAAACCATCTTCGGGCTCCATGTAAGCGACCGGATAATAATTGTAGGATTGAGCCACACCGCTCACCGATGGATAATAATGACCATTGTAATGATGCCCAACAACTTCCTGAATAACCACAGCCATTTTTTCCTCTTCAATTTTATAACTAACCGCATCAAAATAAGAAGTAGCAGATTCAGTAAAAATACTTGCATAAACCAGCTTGATGGCCGTTTCCAACTGATGGTACCGCACGTAAATATCGGGATGGTTGTTAGGGATCAGGTAGGTGGAATAAACCCCGGAAAAAGGTTGCAAAAGCGAATCTTCAAATAAGCCGGAAGATCGAATAGCCAGCGGCCTGTCCATTTCTTCAACATAACTGAAAAGACGTTTTTTCAGGCTATCGCTCATGTGCGACTCGAGGAAAATATTTTTAATACGCTCGTAATCGTTGCTACCATATATTTCCTCGTACAGATTATTTTGCTCAATGAATTTATCAAACTCAATGGCACCAATAATGGCCGTGGCAGGAATACGAATATTAATATTGGGGATGATTTTCCGAAAATCAATATTCTCAATAAAGTTGCTCATAAAAGCCATTCCCCTACCCTTACCCCCAAGTGAGCCTTTTCCCATTCGAACAATATAGCGATCACTTCGAACTAAATTGGGATCAAAATTGATGATTCGTCCACGAAGTTTTTTCAATCTCACCCGCTCAAATACGTCCAAACAAAACTGGCGCAAGTCATCCGGATTCTTAAAATCTTCGAAACGATAAGGCAGCAATTGCTCGGCAACATTAATCTCACCGCGCGCCATTAACCAGGTAGAAAACGAATTTCGTTGCCCATGATAAGCCAACGCATCATCCGGAACTACCTTAAACATTTCCTGAAACTCCTGCTGATTTCGAGCCACCATTAGCGGATTTCCATCACGATCTTTAAAAACAAAACTGCCAAACCCCAAGCGTTTGTATATGAAATTATGGATATCCAATGAAAGACTTTCCGAGTTTTTATCAATGAATTCAGCACCAATTTCCCGGGCACGTGCTGCGTTGTTTACATCGTGACTTTGTAAAAGCAAAGGCACTGGAAAACGAAGAATTTGCTGCACATATTTCAATAGTTCAACCCCTGCTTCCGGATCTTCGACTCCATTCCTTAAAAATTTCACATCCGAAATTACACTCAGCAGGTAATCCCTGTATTTATTAAGCATTTCAATTGCGTCCTCATACGTGCTCACCAAAATAACCTTTGGACGCGCCCTCATTTTTAATATCATATGCAATTCATCCGTCGACTCATCCTGCACCAGGTTTTGGGTCTGCGTCATGATGTTGGTGTAGAGCAGCGGTAAATAGCGCGAATAATATTGAATAGAATCTTCAACCAGCAAAATCATTCGCACATTTCCGTTTCGGGTATCAGCCTCAATATTCTTTTTATCTTCAATGTATTTCACCATCGCCAGGAACACATTGGAATTACCATTCCATACAAAAACTCGGTCAATGGAATCGAACTGGTGCGCAGCTTCCTGGAAATACCGTAAGTCTCCATTGTTATTCACCAATAGTAAAATAGGAACTTCAGAATCAGTTTTGTGAATGACATCAGCCAGTTTCACCGGGATATCTTTATCAACTCCAACCATTATTATAACGAGGTCAAAGTTTCGTTCCTTCATTGCCCTTAAGGCTTCTTTTTCGGAGTTAACACTGGTAAACCGCGGATGAGTATAGAGGTTCAATTGCAGGAACTCGCCAAAAATCTTATCGGTAAACTGACCTTCGCGAACAATGGAATAACTATCATACAGCGTAGCAACCAACATTACTTCCTTTACTTTTGTCGGCATCAATTCCTCAAAAATATCCCGGTCGCTCTTTTTATGCTTGTAAATCGATGACAGTGAAATATTTTCCAGATTTTCCATTATTCAATTTATTTTATGAGATGGACATTAATTTTAATCCTATGAAATTAGGAAAAATAGACGGCCTAATACGAAAAAGGAAGCCAAAAAAGGTTGACACCGTTTACCAAAAATGAAAATCAGCTTTCCCTCATCCGCAACGAGAGCCCGTTTTAACCAACTAAAACGAAGTTGGACTGGACGTTTTCCGGTTTAACTTGCATCAACTGCATGTTTGGGAGCACAACAACTCGCTTATTTTGCTCAAAAACCCATTTTATTCTGACAAAAACCGGTTTTGCGCGCACTAAAACCAGTTTTTTTCTCATAAAAACGTCGTCGGAATGCGAGCGGAACGTGTTTTTGTGCAATAAAAATGCATTGGAGAGTTTGCGAAATGAATTGAAATGCAAACTAAATAAGTTTTCCATTTCGGGAAATGAATAGTTGCCGCAGCTGAGTTGGTGCCAGGGTAAACGGAGCAAATCAGATCGTTCAACAAATCGATTTTTGGCAACGTAAAATACACTTTATAGTAAACCTTCATTATATATCCACTCGAAAGCTTTTTATTATTCATCCAAATTAGCTAGACATAATTATATTTTCTGATCATTTTTGTAAATTGGGTCAGTTAAAAAATCAACAACACCCAAAATCATGAAAATAATACGAACTACCCCATGTACTACTTACAATACTATAATATTATAAATGACACATTTTGTAACGAATATAAATAGCACAAATGTGCCATTACAGATACCTTATGTAGCAATTTAAAAGAAGAGCATGACAGCATATAATTGGAAAAAAATAATGGATATAAAAACTGATTCTCAACTGGAAGAAATCATAAAAGAAAATCCTGACAGTTTGGACAGTGAGGCTATTTTGGCTGCCGAAAACGAAGTCAAAAAGAGAAAAAAAAATCAAACATTTAATACTGAACCTGAATTCCCAGAAAAGCCAATTCCTGACGAGAGAAAACAATCGACTAGGAAATCATTAATCAGTTTTGTGTTATTTATAGCTGCTTTTTATTTCATCTTCAAGTGGGACTTACAATATATACTCGTACTGACAGGAGTTATTTTAATTCACGAGCTCGGTCATTTCTTTGCAATGAGATTTTATAAATACAAAGACTTGAGTATATTTTTCATACCATTAATCGGCGCACTTGCGTCTGGACAGAAAGAAGAAATTTCACAAAAACAAAAAACAATAATTTCACTTGCAGGACCATTACCTGGTGTTTTAATAGGCTCTTGTTTGACCGGTGCAGGATTAGTAACGGAAAACGATTTTTTATGGAGAACTGGAGAAATATTTGTATTTCTTAATTTGTTTAATCTGCTGCCAGTATTGCCTTTAGACGGTGGACAAATTTTAAAAAGTATGTTTTTCCAAAGAAATGAGAAAATAAATATTGTTTTTATCTGGATTTCAATAATCGTAATAAGTCTGATTGCATTAAAACAGGAATCTTACATCTTATTAGTAATTCCGTTTTTTCTATTGCTGCAAATTAAGAACCAGACAGAAATGAGGAAATTCAAAGTTTACATCAAAAATAAAGGATTTGATATTGACAGAGATTTTAGCGCCCTATCAAATGTAGAATATTGGACACTTCGAGACGAGATCGCATTGAATATCAAAGCCATTTCTAACATGTTGAAACCTAAACGATATTTTCCAATTCCTGCAGAAAATCGAGTGATTGATGTTATGAAACAGGTCATTCAAAAGCAACCGGATAAAGACATTAAAGTTGGAGGAAAAATCTTAATTCTTTTCTTATGGATTTTGACATTTTTGCTTCCTTTTGTAACTGTTATCATTTTATATACAAATGGACTAATTGAATTATGAATGAAAATCGCTACATAACAAATTCTATATGGCAGGAGGGGGTTTAGTGGTATGCCAACTGCCGATTCACATTATGCAGTTTATGTCCTCTCAGACTGGAACGATCTTCGAAATCCGCAACGACCTCATACCACCACCGTCAGACTACCTAGACACCACCCTAATTGAAAGAATTATTCGGATAATATGCTTTTAAAAAGGTAATATATTGAAAACTAAACGGCATAAAATTAGGTTATTGATTAACTACCGTTTTACGTCAGCTTGAAATGACAGATATAAGAACTAATAACAAAATTCAAATGAGAAGAATAACTGGAATTTTAATCTTGTCAAGTTTCATACTTTGTGCTTGTATGGATAAAACAAACAAAGATTCAGGACAAAAAAAACAAAATGATGAAATGGAAACAAAAAGTATAGAAAATCAAAATCGTGAAGACACATTTGTCATCAGCCATACATTTGAAACGGATGCAAATACTTTGTTTAATATGTGGATTACCCCGGAAATATACACGAGTTGGATGGGACCCGCAGGAGCAGATATGTCGTTTCTAAATGCTGACGTAAAAGAAGGAGAAAGTGCACATTGGCAAATGACAACACCAGACGGATTAACAAAGTATGGAAAATTACACTATAAAACGATTAATCCAAATAAAGAATTGGTTTATGTGCAGTACTTTTGTGACAAAGATGGAAATTTTATTAAAGCCCCATTTTCAGAAACCTATCCCGACAGTTTGCTTTTGTCGGTCAATTTTGTTCAAGATTTAGAAAATAAAGTAAAGATGACTGTTAAATGGGAAATTTTTGGGGAATCAAAGGAAATAGAAAGAAAAACCTTCAATGATATGAAACCGTTCATGGTGAAAGGTTGGGGAGAATCATTTGACAAAATTGAAGAATTAATAAAATCGAAAAAGGAAAAATAAGAAGAAGATAAATTACGAAACGCTAACAAGTTTTCATATCGCAGGCGGGGCTGACTGCGTACGAGTAAAATGACCAATAGCAACAAAGTAAAAACGATAAGGACATGACTACCGAGGATTTATTGAAGCAGATAGAATTTATTAAGGAAATTGATAAAATAAAGTACATCCAGAGACGGACAAAGTTATTTAGTAGTGACCGGAACGAAAATGATGCAGAACACAGTTGGCATTTAGCAATGATGGCAATTGTTTTAAGTGAATATTCCGATAAAGAAATTGATTTGTCAAAGGTTATAAAGATGGTATTAATACACGATATCGTGGAAATAGATGCTGGAGACACTTTTATATACGACCAAGATAAGAATCACGATAACACCGAAGAAGAGTTAAAATCCGCCAAGCGTATTTTTGGTATTCTACCTGAAAAACAAGCAAAAGAATTTATCGAAATCTGGACTGAATTTGAAGACGGGATTTCTAATGAGGCAAAATTTGCAAGGTCGATGGACAGACTTGAACCGCTCCTGCAAAATACGTCGAATAATGGAGGAACATGGAAAGAATACGGCGTGAAATATCATACTGTCTACGAAAAGAAGAAAGTAATAAAAGAGGGTTCGACCAAGTTGTGGAATTATGCAGAAAAGCTAATTGAGAATAGTGTAGAAAAAGGAATTTTAGAGAAATAAATAGTAGTTGCAAGTAATTCATCAGATTGATAGTGATATGCGACAGTAATTTGGCAAGTCAAATTATATAAGCAATTCATTGGAGAGGAAAGCGTTAACGCCTCGAAAACACCCAAATATACAGACTTCATGTTGGTTTATATACCTGTGAGATTAATCACGAAAAAAAACAGTTAGTTTTCGTAACTTGTATATAGATCAAATCCAAAATGTTATGAAAAATTTACTTCAACATTGGTTGAGGTTCAAACCCGTAACTTCAATCGTACACATCTTCTGTCTGAATGCAATTCTTGTTTTTTGTTTATTGGCTCTTTTCTCAATGGAAATTCAGGCACAAACCCCCGTATTGAAACATTCCTACACTTTTGACGACGGAACTGCTAATGATATCGTTGGAGAAGCCAATGGTATAAAAAATGGCGGCGAGATTATTAATGGAGAATATGTGACTTTTTCTGAGGGCCAATTCATCGTTCTCCCAGCTGATAAGATTAATATCAACAACTTTAAATCTTTATCTCTCGAAGTTTATCTTGGAGCAGGCCACCTGAATGCGTTTTTTACCATGTTTTCCTATTTTGGAAACTCTGTGGGCGACTTTGGAACAGACTATATTTTTCAGTCCCTCACCAATGGCGGCAATAGCGTAACTGCCATCTCCTGTAAGAACTCACAAACGCCATGGGCAGTTGGTACGGATGTGAAAGCTAATGAACTGAAAGATTCAAAATATCATCATGTGGTTAGCACTTTTGATAATCATGAGATCAAATTTTATATCGATGGACTTTTAGTTAGCACGAACACCATTGATCAGTTCCCCTATAACACTATAGGCAATCTGAGCAACCAGTTTGCTTATTTGTGTAAGTCAGGATATAGAAATGACGCAACCTGGTTTGGTACAATTGATCAATTCAATATTTATGAAGGCATACTGGACCCTGTTTCAATTGCCGACTCAGCCCAAGAATACTTAGAAGATCACAAAGAATTATCTGAACAAATTAAAGAAATCCTCTCCGATGTTCTGGTTAATCCCGGGTTTAGACCTGAAAGCGAATTATCGAGCACTTTTATTAAAACCTATAAGCAATCGAAGTTTGTTGTTTATCCAACCATCATTCGAACACCAGATTCCACCACTTGGTCACAAACATCAGCTAAATCCTTTTCAGAATTGCTTCAATCTAAACTAAAACTGAGTGCTGAGTATAAAGAAAATATCATCGCCCCCGGGGAATTACAAGGTCAATCTCAATTTGATTTTTTCAACAACGACATGAGCAAACTAGCTAGTGCAATTAAAGAAAATGAATCAAACCCGAACTACTACGTTATGTTGGAAATTCTTTTCCCGCCACAACAGTCTGAAAGTGTGAATGTATTTGGCATTCATATTTTCGTATTAAACAATAAGGGTGAAAATGCATTCTCGTTTTTACTAAATGGTCATCATGACTATTTTTCATACAATAACCTGTTTGCTGAAAATTCTAACACAGAAAATTTAGAAAAATTGAAACTTAAATGTACGAGTGTTGCTATCGAAGCATTGAAAAAACAAATTAAATATGCAGAAAGTGAAATTGTAAAATAAGTACGGCAAACTCTGCTCCTAAATTCATTCATTGATAAAAAACTGGAGAAATTAACCATGGAAAAGAAAATTCTTTGGCATCGTATGTTATATCTAAGTGTAGGATTAATAACTGCAGTAGTACTTATTATTACCCTTGTGATAATCCCCATAATTTTATTCAACCATTCACAAAATACAGAACCGGCATCGGCTATCGTAGGATTTTCCTTAAATATAGTTTTTCAGCTACTAATTGCATATGGATTAATTTGGATTGTTAGAATTTACAAGCGTACCAAGGAAGAAAAAAAAGAACTACTCATCATTTTGGGAGTTGGTGCCCTGATTATGGGTCTCTTTTTGTCGGATGCAGCTTTCGCATTTATCGATGACTCTGATATGTTTTTTGCAAGTGTTGTAATCTTTATATGTGTTGCACTCGATTTTCTTGCCAGCTTGTTTGTTTTTATAGCACGCATTTTGTGGAAACGTAAACTGCGTTAAAACAAAAAAACAGGACAACTGACTATTTTTTGTTCCCACGAAAGAAAAAGAAACAAAGAAAAGTATCGGAATATTTAAATTCATCTTTATAATAATTATCTCAACGGTTAAGGTTCATCGTTATTTTGATTGTCTTTAATGCAATTTAGTGAGTGCTTTTAAAATTTTAACTGTATTTATTAAAAGGACTAATAACTAGATGCGACAGTTGATGAGCACTCCAAAATCCAAATAGGCTCGAACACTGAATATGAAACTTCAATAAATAAGAACTATAAAGAATTAATAAAATGAAATCTCTTATTATCTATTCCATCATTTTGTTCTGCGCAATGAATCTGACAGCGCAGGAAAAGCAAGAACTATTTTTTGCAGACCCAACAATCTATGTTGAAAATGGCACCTACTATTTGACTGGTACAGGAGGACAAAGAGGGGGACCATCTGGTTTTTCTGTTCTGGAATCTACTGATCTGAAAACATGGGCTCCACCTGCCGGGGCTAATGAATCAGTATATATGATATTGACAAAGGGGGATCATACATATGGTGACCGGGGCTTTTGGGCACCACAAATTTTCAAGGTAGATCATACTTATTATTTTACACATACGGCTAATGAACAAACCGTATTGACTGAATCAAATTCGTTATTGGGTCCATACAGACAAAAGGAAGTTGCCCCAATTGATGGCTCAGAGAAAAATATTGACTCATTTGTTTTCAAAGATGATGATGGCAAATATTACCTCTATCACGTTCGATTTAACGATGGAAACTACTTATGGGTAGCAGAATTTGATATGGGAAAAGGTAAAATCAAGCCAGAAACGCTAACAAAATGCTTCGATCAAACAGAGCCATGGGAAGCAACTCCTAATTATAAGTCAGCTCCAATCATGGAAGGCCCGACAGTTATCAAATTAAAGGATAAATACTATCTTTTCTATTCAGCCAACCATTTCATGAATATTGACTATTCTGTTGGCTATGCAGTTGCTGATTCCCCCTACGGTCCTTGGGTAAAACAAAAAGACAGCCCAATCATTCATCGTTCAATCGTTGGCGAAAATGGTTCCGGCCATGGAGATTTATTTACTGGACTGGACGGTCAATTGTACTATGTGTACCATATTCACTATGACCAGGAGAAAGTGAGTCCCAGGAAAACACGAATTGTTCCGGTAATAAAAGAGTGGAATCCTGAAACAGGCCTTTATAAATTCAGCGTAAATAAGAATAAGGTTATTGTTCCGGTAATGTCCGAATAACGAAAACCTGAATAAAAAAAACGACCAAAATACCGCATACAATACAAAAGGAGGCACTCGCCTCCTTTTGTTATATAGATATGTTCAAAAACAAACTTAATCCAATGGGCATTTAATCCTCTTAAAAAATGGTACCGGTTCGCTGCTATTTTCATCATTAACTTCCCAGGTATTCCCTGACTTCAATAAATCCTCAACTTTTGAAACCTTGCGATTTGCCTGAACAGCCTCGATCTGCTTGGTCATTTCTTCATCATAAATAGGGGCGTCAACACTCCTGATAACACCCATAGCTACTGGCAAATCAGGCAACGACATATTTATCAGAGAAAGATGCAAACTAGGGTCAAGTTCTTTGGCATCATGCACCAAAACATCATCCATCTTGTAGCCATCCTGACCAATAGTAACAGCTTTTAATCTGCCCTTCTCCATCACGATTCCCTTTTCATTCTCTTGTCCAAAAATCATTGGCTTGCCATGCTCCAGGAATAATTGACGTTCTGCTCTGAACTTTGGATCTGCAATCTCAGCATGAATTCCTTGATTGTAAATCACACAGTTTTGAAGTACTTCAACCAACGATGTACCTTTATGCTTTGTGGCTTCAATCATTACCTGCTGCGTATGCTTCACATTGGAGTCAACTGCTCGGGCAAAGAATGTTCCACGGGCGCCAATCACTAATTGACCAGGTACAAACGAATCTTCGATGGTTCCGAAAGGTGAAGTTTTTGTCACCTTACCTCTGTCAGATGTTGGGGAATATTGTCCCTTCGTAAGACCGTAAATTTTATTATTGAAAAGAACGACGTTTAAATCGATATTACGACGAACCAAGTGAATAAAATGGTTTCCTCCAATTGCCATTGCATCACCATCACCAGTGATCACCCATACATTTAAATCTGGGTTCGCAGTTTTAACACCTGATGCGATTGCACTTGCACGACCATGAATAGTATGAAATCCATAGGTACTCATATAATATGGGAAACGCGATGAACAACCAATACCGGAAATAACGGCAAACTTCTCGTGTGGAATATTCAATTCGGCCATTGCACGCTGCACGGAATTCATAATGGCATAATCACCACATCCCGGACACCAGCGAACTTCGTTTTCGCTCTTAAAATCTTTTGCTGTATATGTAAATTCTGTCATGATTAGTCCTCCAATAATTTTTCAAAGTTCTCTTTCAATTCAAGCACTGTAAAAGGAAGTCCTTTTACTTTATTTACCTGGTGGTACGTAAACTCAGGCAACTTATCGCGCAAGTATGAAGCAAATTGTCCAAGGTTGAGTTCGCAAACCACAATCTTTTTGAATTTACTGAAAACTTCTTTTGTATTTTTAGGAAGAGGCTTAATGAAGTTGAAATGAGCCAAACTCACTTTCTTACCTTCTTTACGCATCTCACGAACCACGCTGATCATGTGTCCATAAGTACCACCCCAACCAACAACTAATAAATCACCATCTTCATCGCCACAAACTTCCAATTCAGGAATCATATTTGAAACCCTCTCTACTTTTTCAGCTCTGATCTCACAGTTTCTTTGGTGATTTTCCGGATCGTGACTCACCGTTCCCTGAATATTTTTCTCCAACCCACCAATACGGTGTTGGAAACCTTCCATTCCAGGGAATGCCCATTCACGAGCTAAAGTCTCAGGATCGCGTGCATAGGCATTAAAACCTTCACTGTTCTTTGCAACTCTTGGAGTGATTGATGGCAGTTCATCCATTGATGGAACACGCCATGGTTCGCTACCATTTCCTAAGAAACCATCAGTAAGTAATACAACCGGAACCATACGTTCCAGAGCTATTTTTGCGGATAAATATGCATAGTAGAAACAATCTGAAGGAGTACTTGCAGCTAATACAACCACAGGGCTTTCACCATTTCTTCCGTATAATGTTTGAAGCAAATCAGACTGCTCAGTCTTCGTAGGAAGACCAGTAGAAGGACCACCACGTTGTACATTCACAACAACTAATGGAAGCTCAGTCATAACAGATAAACCAAGTGCTTCCGACTTCAATGCAAAACCAGGACCGGATGTATTTGTGATTGCTAAATCACCAGCAAAAGCGGCTCCAATAGCAGTACAAATACCGGCAATCTCATCTTCTGCCTGAAAGGTTTTAACCCCTAAATCCTTACGTTCTGAAAGTGCTGAAAGAATATCTGTAGCAGGAGTGATAGGATATGACCCAAGGAAAAGCTCCAAGCCCGCTTTTTCTGCCGCAGCTAAAAATCCCCAAGCTGTTGCATGGTTACCATTAACGTTGCGATAAATACCTTTTTCGATAGCAGCAGGATGAACAATGTATTGCGGCGTCATGTGCTGCATGTTCATTCCATAATTATAACCATCGTGTAATACCTTTAGGTTGGTTTCAACAACAATCGGTTTTTTGGCAAATTTAGTTTTTATAAAATTCTCGATATAGTCAAGTGGACGACCAAACATCCAACAAACCAATCCTAAAGCAAACATATTCTTGCTTCGGAGTACTGATTTGTTATCCAATCCATATTCTTTAAGACTTTCACGTGTTAAATTTGTAATCGGAACAGGAATCTTAAAAAAATCTTCCAAATTACATTCCGCAAAAGGATCATCGGTTGTAAATTTTGCCTTTTCAAGATTCTTTTCGGTGAAGGAGTCCACATCATAAATAATCGTTCCCCCTGGCTTCATAAATGTTGAATTAGCCTTTACAGCTGCTGGATTCATCGCAACCAATACATGGGCATAATCACCCGGAGTATTAATTTGCTTGTGTCCAAACTGCACCTGAAACCCTGATACTCCACCTACGGTACCTTGAGGGGCACGTATTTCTGATGGGTAATCGGGGAAGGTTGAAATATCATTTCCAAACAAAGCAGAAGCATCAGAAAATAAAGTTCCTGTCAACTGCATACCATCTCCTGAATCACCGGAAAACCGAATGGCTACCTCTTCAAGTTCAATTACTTTAGCATCTTTCATGTAACATATATTTTTATTACCTACAATTTCGTTGATAATTTTCCCTGAAATCGATTCCAAAAATAACGAATTATAATTTTGAATTCATTTTTTACTAAATGATCCAACAACCTAAACAAACAAAAATAACCATTTATTAATAAGGTTTCCATGACTCATTTACATTATTTAAAGCTTTTAATATCTTTGCGAATAATTTATAAAGAATACAGATAATGGCTATTATAAAAACACTAAACGGGAAAACTCCTGAGATTGGCGAGAACTGCTTTTTGGCGGAAAATTCGGTAGTTATCGGAGATGTTATCATGGGAAAAGATTGCAGTGTTTGGTACAGTGCAGTTTTACGCGGTGATGTTCACTACATAAAAATCGGAAATAATACCAATATACAGGATTGCGCAGTTATTCATGCTACCTATAAAAAATCACCTACAAATATTGGCAGCAACGTAACCATTGCCCATGGTGCAATTGTTCATGGATGTACCATAAAGGATAATGTGATGATTGGAATGAATGCAGTTGTGCTTGACGATGCAGTTATAGAAAGTAATACCATTATTGCAGCTGGGTCTGTTGTAACAAAGGGTACGAAAGTTGAATCTGGAAGCGTGTATGCAGGTATTCCCGCTAAAAAAGTAAAATCCATCAGTACCGAACTACTGGAAGGAGAAATTAACAGAATTGCCAACTCATACGGGATGTATGCTGGCTGGTATAAAGAATAGATAGCCTGAATTTAAAATTAGAAATTACAAAAATCGATATAGATATGAAACCAACCCTATTAATATTAGCTGCAGGAATGGGAAGTCGTTACGGCGGACTTAAACAAATAGAGCCTGTTGGCCCAAATGGAGAAACAATCATTGAGTACTCAGTTTTTGACGCGATAAGGGCTGGTTTTGGAAAGGTGGTTTTTGTGATCAGAAAAAGCTTTGCAGATGAGTTTAAGGCTATTTTTGATGAGCGATTGAGCGGTAAAATTGAGGTAGAGTATGTTTACCAGGAGTTAGATAAATTACCTGATGGATATACCTTACCAGAAGGGCGTGAAAAACCGTGGGGAACTGGCCATGCTATCTTAATGGCAAAAGATGTGATTAATGAGCCTTTTGCTGCTATTAATGCTGACGATTTTTATGGAGCCGCAGCTTTTCAGGCAATTGCCGATTTTTTCAAAAATGAAGTATCTGCAAACCAATATGGAATGGTTGGATACCAACTAAAAAATACTTTGTCAGACTTCGGGACAGTATCACGTGGTGTTTGCAAAACAGATGGTAACGACAATTTAATCGAAATCACCGAACGCACCAAGATTGCACGTGAAGACAGTGGAATTTACTTCACCGATAAAGATGAAAGTAAAACAAGTTTGGAAGAAAATGAAAAGGTGTCCATGAACTTCTGGGGTTTTCACCCGACCCTATTTGCCCATCTGGAAAATCAGTTTAAGACTTTTCTGAATGAACAGATCCACCTGCCAAAGTCTGAGTTTTACATTCCTTCAGTAGTTTTTGAACTTATAAAGACTGGTGAAGCACAATCAAAAGTTATTCAGGCAGATTCACCCTGGTTTGGAGTAACCTACCCCGAAGACAAAGAGTACGTAGTAGCACAAATTCAAAAATTAACTGAGGCTGGAGTTTACCCTGAGAATCTTTGGTAAAAGTCAAAAATGCATTTTTATTGACTTGATCTCTTCTTCTAAAAACTGCTGGGCACGAGAATCAAACAACTCGGGCTGCTCTGTAGTAAAATATTGAATAGTTCCGTTTTTCGTGCAATTTGCATCTATCTCGGGATGTCGCTGAAGGTAATCCTGTAATTTCCCTGCAACAATTTTCCCTTGCTCAATAATTTTTATTGACTGATTTGGCAAAAAATCTCGGATACTATCAATTAAAAGAGGGTAATGCGTACATCCCAATATCAGGCTGTCTATTTCAGAATCTGAATCAAAAAGCTGCCTGATATTCTTTTCCACAAAATAGTTGGCTCCAGGAGTTCCAATTTCATTGTTTTCAACAATTGGAACCCACATCGGACACGCTTGCTGAGTAGTTACTTTCACTTTGCCTTCGGACCATTTTTGAAGCTCAACAGGATACGATTCAGATGACACCGTTCCATTGGTTCCAAGGACGCCAACATGACCATTATTTGTCATTTCAGCTGCTGCTTCAATACTAGGTCGAATCACTCCAAGCACTCTCCTATCTGGAGCAATTAGAGGCAAATCCTTTTGTTGAATGTTTCTCAACGCTTTTGCGGATGCAGTATTACAGGCAAGAATCACCAGGTGGCAATCCATTTCAAATAACCGCTTAACTGCTTCCAGAGTATATTCATATACGACATCAAACGATCTCGTTCCATATGGAGTGCGTGCATTATCTCCAAGGTAAACAAAATCGTAATCCGGCAATGCCTTAACAATTTCCTTTAAAACGGTTAATCCGCCATAACCAGAATCAAAAACTCCTATAGGCTTTATCTTCGACATGAATTACATTTTACACAAAGGTAAAAAAAAGCCATCTGTCAAATGACAAATGGCTTCCCTTGAAACATAATTTCAGTATTATTGAATTCCTAATTTTGCTTTTACCAAAGGAAGCAAATCAGTACTTTCTGTAGCTTTATAAAGCAATGCATTTGCATCGAAAACATAAGTTACACCTTGTTCTTTTGCAACTGCTTCAATCGCATCATTTGCTTTTTTCAATATTGGCTGCATTAACTCACCTTGCTTTTGTTGCAATTTTTGAGATGCAGTTTGTTGAAAATTACGAATACGCTGTTCCAAATTTTGTAGGTCTTCAATTTTTGCCTGACGTACAATCTCTGACAATGAATCTCCTTTTTGAGTAAACTCGGCAAGTTTTGTTTGATACTCTGTTTGCATAGTTCCCATCAACTCTTCCATATTACCAGCTTCTTTTTCAACTGCAGTTTGTGCGGTTGCTGTTTCTGGCATCACTGCAATTAATGCTTGTGAATCAATATGCGCAAATTTTTGTGCTTGAGCACCTGTAAAACCGGCAGCAACTACGAATATGGCTAATAAGCAAATTTTTAAAGCACGTTTCATGATCTTTCTCGGATTTTAAATTTTGTGTGACAAATATAGAACATTAATTCTTATAACCAAGCTTTTCAAGCACCTGATCACTAAGATCGAATTTGGGGTTTGTATAAAGCATTGTAAGCCCTCCGGCTTTATCAAAAATAACAGCGTAACTGCCATCATTAGCAATCTCCTGCACTGCATTAAAAATGTCATCCTGAATTGGTTTCACCAATCCCTGACGCTTTTTAAACAAGTCTCCATCAGGTCCAAAATATTTCCGTTGAAGTCCTTTGTATTCTTTCTCTTTGGAGATAATAACATCTTCACGTTTCCTTTTCATATCTTCTGAGAGCAATACTGCTTCAGCCTGAAAATCATTATACATCTGCTCAATCTCAGCATGCATTGTTTCAAGCTCTTTCTGATATTGTCGGGAAATTTGATCCAACTGCTCCTGTGCTGCATTGTAAGCAGGAATATTATCTAATATATATTCGGTGTCAACAAATGCATACTTTTGTGCCATTGCTATTGAAACGGCAAAAAACAACGCTGCGATTAATACTATTCTCTTCATGGCATTTATTTTAAAAGTTTTTACTGATTTCAGTTTAAACAAATACTAAGCCAAATTTATAACTATCAGAACTGCTGGCCGATAACGAAGTGGAATTGACTTCCTCCAACCGATGCATCTCCGTTAACTTCATCAAATCCATATCCCCAATCGATTCCCATCAGCCCAAACATTGGCAGGAAGATGCGAACACCTAAACCAGCAGAACGTTTCAAATCAAAAGGATTGTAATCTTGAAATTCATCCCAGGCATTACCAGCTTCCATGAATCCAAGCACATAAATCGTAGCTGAAGGTTTCAATGTTACCGGATAACGTAATTCCATCGTCAATTTGTTATACATGTCAGAGCCAGTTGTCCGGCTCAGACTATAATCCTTATAACCTCTCAATGAAACGATATCTGCCCCGTAAAAATTATATCCTGACATACCGGATCCACCAACACGGAATTTTTCGAATGGTGAACGACGGTTCTTATCAAAATATCCTAAGAAACCATACTCAACTTTGGTATGAAGTACCAGGTTATTATTTTTAGAAACAGGAGTAAATAATGCTCCCTTAAATTTCCATTTGTGGTATTCAATCCATTTATATTTTTCCTGATTTGAGATATCCGGATCACTATAATCAATGTCATTAAATAATGAGAATGGAGGCGTAAATTGAAGTGCCAATGAAAACTCTGAACCAGTTCTTGAATACAAAGGATTATCAACTGAGTTTCTTCCAAAAACGGTTTTGAAACTTAAGTTGTTAAAACCACCATTACCACTACTATTTTCGCCATCACTTAAAAAGTAATAGTAACTGGCCATGTTTTGCAGTTTATAGTGTTCCAATGATGCTTCATGATATACAGTAAAGTAGTCATCAGGCCAAGATAAACGATAACCATAACCTAAAGCTACCGCAGTTGTAATCTGTATTTGGTCTTGTTCCGGATCACCAGTGTCATACTGGTAATAATCTCCCGGATCATAACCACCATAACCGTAAGGTGAATAGCCACCATAGCCATAAGGAGAGTAACCATATGGGGAATAACCACCATAGCCACCACCATAACCTCCATAGCCATATGAGCTGCCATAAGGAGAATAACCGTAACCAGAGCCATAAGGACTGGAATAGTTGTTATAATAATTATTTGCTGAATAATTTACTTTTGAATGTGAGAATGAAAGTGAGAACGAATTCGGTTTCTTTCCACCCAACCATGGTTCAACAAATGAGAAACTATATGATTGATAAAACTTACCACTTGTTTGCGCCCTCACACTTAAAGTCTGTCCATCACCTGTTGGTAAAGGCCTCCAGGCTTCTTTATTCATGATATTTCGCACTGAGAAATTTGAGAATTTCAAACCGACAGTACCAACAAACATATTTGCTCCCCAACCACCTGATAGCTCAATCTGGTCGTTTGCTTTTTCCTGTAATTCGTACTTAATATCTACCGTTCCATCCTCAGGGTGTGGTATTGGCACAGGGTTAATTGCTTCCGGATCAAAGTGTCCAAGTTGAGAAAGCTCCCTCACAGAACGAATAATATTAGTTTTGCTGAATAAGTCACCTGGCAATGTGCGAAGTTCCCTTCTTGCAACATGCTCATGTGTTTTGGTATTTCCTTCAATAATTACCTTGTTAATGGTTGCCTGACTTCCTTCAAAAAGTCTCATCTCGTAATCGATCGAGTCTGTGGTCACATTTACCTCAACAGGGTTCAAGTTAAAAAACAGATAACCCTTATCCAGGTATAAATTACTTACGGCATCATCGTCCTCATTCAAACGTTTATCAAGCAATTTCTGATCAAACACATCACCTTTCTTAATTCCTAAAACAGCTTCAAGAAATGATTCAGGATATACTGTGTTTCCGATCCAATCAATATCTCTGAAATAATACTTATTTCCTTCATCTACCCATATATCAATACGTACACGATCGTCTTCCAAACTCGTCACAGAATCTGCAACGATCGTAGCATCCCGGTATCCTTTTTCATTGTATTTTTTAACGACGTTGATTTTGTCCTCGTCAAACTTATCTTCCAGGAACTTTTTGGTTTGAAAGAAGTTTCTCAGCTTACGGGCATTCGTTTTCTTCATGGCACGGTCGAGCATTTTAGGTTTTACTTTTTCGACACCATGGTAAACTATTTCCTCAACTTTAACTTTCTCTTTCTTATCAACATAAATATCAAGAATCACACTATTATCCTGTATAGTATCATCCTTTTGTACAATATTCACATCGGTATTCAAGAAACCTTTTTCAAGAAAGATGCCTTTAATAATACGCTCTGCATTATTAAGTTGGTTTTCAGTAACCTGACTTCCTTTCAATAAAAGAACCTTTTCCGTTATATCATCTTTTTCTGATTTACTGACCCCATAAAAGTTTACATCGGCCAATCGGGGCATCTCCTGCAAATGGATATTTAACCAGATTTTGTCCCCTACAATTTTTTGCGCCTCAATTTTCACATCGGAAAACATTTGGTGGCTCCAAAGTTTTTTAATGGCACCAGAGATTTCATCTCCGGGAACACTAACTTCATCTCCAACACTCAGTCCTGAAATTTGAATCAAAACATCAGTATCCAAATAGCGGATTCCCACTACTTTAATACCGGCTATCTCATATTTCTTCGGACTAGAATAATAAATTGAGAAATTAGTACTGTCTGCAACCTGCGCAAAGGCACCCACACTTACTAAGATCAGAATAAAAAAAAGTTTCAGTTTACGCATTTTCTACGAATTGTTTAGCTCACTAATTGTTGACTGGTTTTACCAAACCGACGTTCTCTACTTTGAAAATCACAGATAGCTTCAAATAAATCTTCTTTTCTAAAGTCAGGCCATAATTTTGGCGTGAAAAAAAGTTCTGAGTAAGCGATCTGCCATAATAAAAAATTGCTTATCCTACTTTCCCCACTGGTTCGAATAAGCAACTCTGGGTCTGGTATTCCTGCGGTGGCAAGGTGTTTATCAATTAGTTCTTTGGTAATTTCTTCCGGTTTCAATTCGCCGCTTTGTATTTTACGGCCTATTTTTTTCATTGCTTCACTAATCTCCCAGCGTGCGCTGTAGCTTAAAGCAAGTATTAATGTTAATCCATCACATTCTTTCAATTCATTGATTGACCAATCCAGTTTTTTCTGGACATCGGCAGGCAAGCTCTCGTAATCACCAATCATCTGCAACCTCACATTTTTCTCTTTAAGCTTGTCTGTTTCATCATTGATTGCCTGCACCAACAACCCCATCAATGCATCAATCTCTTCTTTTGGTCGACTCCAGTTTTCAGTTGAAAAAGCATAAAGGGTTAGATATTTAACACCAACCTCGCCTGCTCCTTCCACAACAGAACGAACTGATTCAACGCCATGCTCATGGCCGAAAATCCGCTCGTTGCCGTGCTGGGCTGCCCAGCGCCCATTTCCATCCATAATGATGGCTATGTGGCTTGGTAACTTACTTGCAATGATATTATCTTTTGTAATCGACATTAATCTAATTTATACTTTCATAAACGGGGCATGATTTGTTCTTCATGTAAAATTTATAGGTCACATGAACTCCCCAATAAACAGTCCAATCGTTGTTATGCCATTTTTCGGTGTACATTGTCCAATTTAACATTGTTGGATCAACTTCATCCCTGACATAACTTTTTCTTGGATCATCCAAATTATCCAGCTTATCGTTGTAATATTTCCTTAGTTGCCCTTCAAATCCAACACCCATCCGTTCTCCAATATTAAACTTGAATCCGAATCCTAAATTCGTATTAAAAGCAAACAGGTTTTCCTCATACGGAATGAATAAATTCTGAACAGGATCGGCTGCATTTGGCAAAGTTACCACTGAGCCCGGTATTTCATTCAGATATCCAACCCTACGATACAACATACTTGGCATGTAATTGTATTTATAGATACTTCCTCCAATTCCACCTAACAAATAGGTTGTGATACTATTCTTCGGGTCACCGATTGTATATTTAAAGAAGTTAAACTCACCCATTAGATATAAGTCAGTTACTGCTTTCTGAAACAACCAGGCTTTTCCTTCAAATTCACCATCACCTCGAATATCACCTGTCAAAAATCCTCCCCGCAAACTTGCTCGCGGATTGAAATTGTATCTTACAAATCCACCAATTGCTGGCTTCAAAGAACGTTGCATTTCAATTTGTGTCATGTCTCCAAAATAACTACCAACGCCTGCCCAGATTCCAATATCAGCAGACTCCTGTGCACGTGTCTGACTAAAAACCAGCAAACTAAATGCAATAAGCACTATTTGTTTCATTGACTATCTTTTTTCGTGAAACCATTTTTACAAAAGACAGCCCGGCAATTAATTCTGAAATAATAAATTATATTCCTAAACATAACACCTTTCAAGAGCTACAAAAGTAATATAATTCTCAAAACATCGTACCGACTGCCTATTATAAAACCGAAATAGAGGTTAAAAATTGTTAAGCAGAATTGATTAATTTCTCTTGTCAGCGCCCCACATCAATTTATTGCGCAAGGTACTGAAAAAGCTGTGCTCTTCAAGCTTTAATGTTTTAACATGAAAGTCAGCTTTATAAATCATCAATTCGCCAGGAAAGTTCATCGCTTTTGACCGAGAATCCAAAGAGGCCAAAAACTGAGTACCGCGACCTTCTACACGCAATTTTAAGCGATAATGATCAGGCACCACA
Source organism: Sunxiuqinia sp. A32 (assembly GCF_052690465.1). Taxonomy (NCBI): domain Bacteria; kingdom Pseudomonadati; phylum Bacteroidota; class Bacteroidia; order Marinilabiliales; family Prolixibacteraceae; genus Sunxiuqinia; species Sunxiuqinia sp. A32. The sequence continues at coordinate 217,163 of NZ_JBQYLI010000001.1, read as the reverse complement.
ATTGGACGAACGGTCAGGTTGTGCGGAGCAATTGGGCTAATCACAAAATTTTGTGAATCGGGAGTAAGAATTGGCCCTCCAACACTCAAGGAATATGCTGTTGATCCGGTTGGCGTTGAAATAATGATTCCATCAGCCCAGTAGGTATTTAAAAATTCATCATCCACATAAGTGTGAATATTGATCATCGCTGATGTATCTAATTTAGTTACCGTAATTTCGTTTAAAGCATAGTTGAAATCACCAAATAGTCCGTTTTGCCCTTCAACTTTTAATACTGATCGTTTTTCGATCTCGTATTTTTCATTTAAGATCAAGTCGATAGCATCGTCCATTCCATCGCGAGAAATGTCAGACAAGAAACCAAGCCGTCCCAGATTAATCCCAACAACCGGAATTGATTTATTTTTTAAAGACATTACAGATTTTAGAAAAGTTCCGTCTCCACCAATACTAAAAAGCAAACGCACACGATCCGGCAAATCATCACCAGAAGTAAAAAATCCATCCAAATCCGGTTGAATATGGCAGTTCCTTTTTACAAAGTCGTAAAACGGACGATACATAAAAACTTTAATTTTCCGTTCTTTTAGTGCTAAAAAGATTCGGCCTAAATCGGTAGAAAAACCGGGATCTATACTTGTTCCAAAAATGGCAATTATCATATTTTTCTTCTAAATGTCCATGTACTTTAACAACTGATTCAGTCGGTCATCATACATATTATTAAGGATCGATTCATCCATAAATACAGCAGCAATGGAATAATCGTACCTGACAAAGGTTTGGATGATTGGTGACAAATCAATCTTATTAACTTTTAGGGTGACGATCATTTTTTTTGAATCTTTATCGCGATAGACATACAAACTCAAAATCTTGGCATCATTCCCTTCCACAATTTGCGCAATCTCGGCAAGTGAGTATTCAAGTGGCGTAAGCTCCAAAAGAATAACGCCGCCGGGCTCATGAACGGCTACCAGGTCTGCAAATTTTTGTGCCAAATCTGATACCGTAATTACCCCCATGTACTGATGATGCAAATCAAGTACAGGAACGATACTAATTTTCAATTCTGAAATGACTGATACAACTTCGTAAATATGCTGATTAGTGTGGACGTGAGGGGTCATCATATGTTCCCGGCAATCATCCATGATTTTTTCTGTCAGATTCAGATCATAAATACTTTTATCTGCAATCAAACCGATATACTCATGTTCATTCACCACCGGCAAATGTGATATCCGGAAAACCTCCATCCAATTCAACGCCTTTTGCCCGGTATCATTGAGTCTTAGAGATGGAATCACTTCTGATATGAGTTGTTTTGCTATCAAAACTTTTCAATTCGTTTACGATTGTTTCAATTCTAAGTTGTAACTTGCAGCCCAATTTATGAGAACATGACCAGACTTAGTGTAAATATAAATAAAATAGCAACATTAAGAAACTCTCGTGGAGGTAATATCCCGAACGTTATGGAGGCTGCTATCAACTGTCAAAAATTTGGTGCTGAAGGCATTACTGTTCATCCCCGCCCTGATGAAAGACATATTCGCAGGCAAGATGTTTATGACATTAAACCACACATTCGCACCGAGTTAAATATTGAAGGATACCCCAGTGAAGATTTTTTAAATTTGGTGACTGAAGTGAATGCTGATCAGGCAACATTGGTTCCCGATGGGCCAGGACAATTAACTTCGGATCATGGGTGGAATACCTGGGAGCACGCTGATTTTTTAAGAGATGTTATCTCCAGATTACATCAGGCTGGAATTCGCACTTCTGTTTTTGTTGATCCCGACTTAAAAGCGATTGAAGGAGCAAAATTGGCTGGGGCCGATCGAATTGAGCTCTACACAGAACCCTACGCAACTATTTATCCGACAAACCCTGAAAAGGCAATAGCTCCGTTTGTTGAAGCTGCCGAATTTGCCAAGGAATTAGGATTGGGAATCAACGCAGGGCACGACCTCAGTTTAAAGAATTTGAAATACCTGATTGATAAGATTCCTTACATTGAGGAAGTTTCAATTGGCCATGCGTTAATTGCTGATGCTCTTTACCTAGGACTTCGAAATACGATTCATGAATACCTTGAATGTATAAAACCCTGATGAGGGATTGAAAGATTCAAGGACTGAAGGATTGAATAAATAAAGGATTGTTTGAGTCACAGCAATTTTACAATACCCCAAATATACCTTAACATGAAACTCTTTTTTCGGGAAGAAGGTAAAGAAAATAAATCAACCATTGTGATTGTCCATGGTCTGTACGGATCATCTGACAACTGGCTGACGGTTGGAAAAAAATTGGGGCAAAATTTTCATGTTTACATGGTTGATCAACGCAATCATGGTCGATCTCCGAATGCCGACTCTCACACCTACGAAGATATGACTGAAGATTTGGCCTCCTTTTTTGAGGAGCATCATATCGAAAAAGCGACAATTGTCGGGCACTCCATGGGCGGAAAAACGGCGATGGCATTTGCTGCAGATTATCCCGAAAAAGTCAATAAATTAATCGTAGCTGACATTTCACCAAAAAACTATTTTGAACTGGAAGAAAAAAGCCAATATTATTTGCATCAATATATTTTGGAATCCTTAAAAGAAGTGAGGAACCAGCAATTTGAAAGTCGGGAAGAAATAGCTGATTTTTTGAAGCTGAAGCTTGATGTCGACAACCTGGTTTTATTCTTATTAAAGAACGTTTACAGAAACAAGGAAACTAAAAAATTCGACTGCCGAATTAATGTTGATGTATTATTTGATTACCTCGATGAGATAATTAGTGGCGTAAATTATCGATGGTTTGAAGACAGAATGCCCATTTTCAATTATCCCACTTTATTTATCAAAGGAGCCGATTCTGAATACATTACAGATACGGACATTATTAAAATCAAAGAAATTTATCCTGAAGTTCAGATTTCCACGATCCCCAACGCAGGACATTGGCTTCATGCCGAGCAACCAAAGCTTTTTATGGAAGCTCTCGAAAGATTTATATAATCAGAAAACAAGCAGAGCTAAGATTCAACTTATTGGAATGGCAGGAAGCGAACAAGTTGCTTTTTCAAAAAAAGCATAGTACATTCAATCGCACTAACTAAATCTGCAATATGAAGCGAATAATTCTGCCCATCGTTACTGTTATCTTTCTAACAATTAGTCTTTTTGCTCAAGACAGAATCAACGGAAAACTTTTTGCAACCCGATCAGAAGTTATTGCCCAAAATGGAATGGTAGCAACCAGTCATCCATTGGCAACACAAATAGGGCTGGATATTCTCAAAAAAGGCGGAAATGCAGTTGACGCAGCCATTGCAGCCAACGCAGCACTTGGACTAATGGAACCGACCGGAAGTGGCATTGGTGGCGATTTGTTCGCGATTATTTGGGATGCTAAAACCCAAAAACTTTATGGATTAAATGCAAGTGGACGCTCACCTCAAAAACTTACGCTTGAATATTTTGAAGAAAAAGGGATGGATAAGATTCCTGCATACGGCCCACTTCCTATAAGTGTTCCAGGTGCCGTTGACGGCTGGTTTGAGCTAAACAAAAAGTTTGGTTCTTTAAAAATGAGCGAACTTCTGGAACCTGCAATTGAATATGCCGAGAAAGGATTTCCGCTAACACAACTCATTAGTTATTACCTTGAAATTGGCACGAGAGTTCATAAAAAGTTTCCCAATGTAATTGACACCTATATCAATCAAAATGGAGGAACTCTCCCAAAGGAAGGGGAAATTTACAAGAATCCTTACCTTGCTGAAACTTATCGACTTATTGCAAATAAAGGACGAGATGGCTTTTATAAAGGTGAAATAGCCAGCACAATTGCGGATTTTATACAAAGTCAAGGTGGATTTTTATCAAAGTCAGATTTCGGTAATCACCATTCAGAATGGGTTGAACCAGTATCTATTAACTATCGGGGATATGATATTTGGGAGCTCCCACCCAATGGTCAGGGAATAGCTGCCTTGCAAATGTTGCAGATTCTTGAAGAATTTGATCTTTCAGAAATCGATTTTGGAAGCACTCAACATCTCCATTTGTTTACCGAGGCTAAAAAACTTGCTTTTGAAGATCGGGCAAAATATTATGCAGATATGGATTTTGCGAAGGTACCCGTATCTGAATTAATCTCAGACCAATATACAAAAGAGAGAAAGATGCTTATAACCAACCGCGCAGGAAAGTACAATGCCGGAGAAATTAGTACTGGAGAAACTATTTATCTAACAACTGCTGATCAATATGGGAATATGGTTTCCCTAATTCAAAGTAATTACAGGGGCATGGGTTCTGGCATGGTGCCACCTAAACTTGGTTTTATGCTGCAGGATCGGGGCGAATTGTTCAGTTTAAAGAGAGGACAGGCAAACACTTACGAGCCGGGTAAAAGACCATTTCACACGATCATTCCTGCATTCATTACAAAAAACGGAGAACCATTTGTGAGCTTCGGTGTCATGGGGGGAGATTTTCAACCACAGGGCCACACGCAAATCATTATGAATTTAATTGACTTCGGTATGAACCTACAAGAAGCTGGTGATGCTCCAAGATGGGAACATACCGGCTCATCTACTCCGACAGGTGAAAATCATTCGAATTCAGGCGAAATAAAAGTTGAATCAGGTATCCCTTTTGAAACCGTCCACGAATTAGTTTCGAGAGGACACAAGGTTGGATTCGGAGGCTATTATGGTGGTTACCAAGCCATCATGTGGGATGCAAAGAACAAAGTCTACAGGGGCGCCTCAGAAAGTAGAAAAGACGGACAAGCTGCAGGATATTAAGTTGTTTTTTATTGATTGCACCTCCCAAAAAATTGATGCTAAAAACTTTATGCTATATCAGATCATTCACTTCTAAATGACGAAAGCAGGAAACTAAATGATCATTAACCATCCCAGTGGCCTGCATATGTGCATAAATCACCGTTGAGCCTACAAACTTAAAACCTCTCTTTTTTAAGTCTGCTGAAATAGTATCTGACAAGGGAGTTTTTGCAGGCAATTGATCCAGAGAAGTGAACTTATTTACAATCGGCTTATAATCTACAAATGACCAAATGTATTTATCAAAGCTTCCAAACTCTTTTTGCACCTCCAAAAAACGTTGAGCATTATTGATGCACGCAGCTATTTTAGCTTTATTTCTGATTATTCCTGCATCACTAATCAGTTCGTTGTACTTTTTCTCATCGTATGCAGCAACTTTTACAGGATCAAAATTATCAAATGCCTTCCTGAAATTTTCCCGTTTATTTAAAACGATTTGCCAACTTAGGCCCGCTTGAAAACCTTCCAATACAAAAAATTCAAATAACTTTTGATCATCATGTAGAGGTACACCCCACTCTTCATCATGGTACTTTATCATTAGGGAGTTTGAAGTACTCCAATTGCATCGTTCTGTCATTGGTTCAATTTTTGTTAAAAAATCAAAATTTCAATAAAATTACGAAAAACTAATCCATCCCAGCTAAAATATTATTTTTGCTCTTTGTAAATTGCGCCTCATGAAAATTAAACTAGCTCTCATTTTGTTACTGATTGGCAGTGTCGCACATGCCCAGTTAAATATAAGTCACTATATGCGTGTGGGGCGTACCCGCATTCAAATTGGAAACTATGTTGGAGCCATTGAGAATTTCAACATTGTCATCAAATTTAAACCGCAATTACCGGAGCCTTATTTTTATCGTGGAGCTGCTAAACATCAGCTGGAAGATTTTCGTGGTGCCATTGAGGATTACAACAAAGCTATCAGCATAAAACCCTATTATCCTGATGCTTTCATGTACAGAGGCTTGGCTTTCCTAGAGTTGAACAACTATGAAGAAGCAATTTCAGATTATAACAAAGCATTGGATTTAGATCCGTCAAACCCGGCAATTTATAACAATCGGGGTATTGCCAAGTTTTCACAAAAAGACGTTGAAGGTGCAATAGCTGACTACAACAAAGCATTGGAGATCAATCCTCAGTTTATAAATGCTTTGATAAACCGAAGCAATGCAAATATTTTGAAAGGCGATACCAAAGAAGGTATTCGTGATTTAAATCGGGCAATTATCATTCGCCCGCACTTTGCCAATGCTTATTTACTGAGAGGATTAGCACGTTTTGAATTGGAAGACTACGCGGCTGCCTTGCGCGATTTTGACCAGACACTTAAACTTGATCCGCAAAATGCATACGCATTCAACAACCGGGGAATTGTGAAGCAAAAGCTGGAAGATTATGAAGGTGCTATTATGGATTACAACATGGCACTTGATCTGAATCCAACGCTGCCGAATGCCTATTTCAACAGGGGAATTGCTAAGGAAATACTAAAAATCCCCGGCTTTGAAAAAGACTATGAATATGCAGCTAAGCTGGATCCTAAATTGGACATCAGGCAACGTATGATTGACGAAGATGCGTTAGCACAACAACAACAACAACAACAACAACAACAACAACAACAACAACAACAACAACAACAAGCTGGATCAAACACACAAAATCAGAATACCCAAAACCAACAACAAGCGCAAAACACACAACAGAAGCCACCAGCTCAAACGCAAAACCGTCCTTCAACACAGAAAAAAGAACCACAGGAAGAGACAAAGGAACAACGTGATCGTCGCAGGTTCAGGCTTTCATTGGCGGACACCCGTAATTTACCAACAGATGATACCGAAGAATCGGAAGATGGCCGAATTCAAAACCGAAACATTGTTATTGATTTGCAAGACATCTTTGTAATATCCTCCTTCAGTTCGAGTATTGTTGATTTTGATCGACTGCAATATTACAACCTGGCTTTGGAACGCCTGAACAGTTTCAACAACTACACCCCTACCATGACCATTTCCAACCAGGAAGAAAAACAATATCAAAGCGAATTCAATAACAACATTCTGTATTTCAATGCCAAAATTGAACAAAACAAAGTAACTGAAAACTACCTGAGTAGAGGTATTTTTAAATTACTCACAAACGAATATAACGATGCTTTGATTGACTTTAACAAAGCAATTGAGCTCGACGAAAAAAATACGCTGGCACACTTTAGTCGTGCAAATTGCCGGGTAAAAATGGTCGAGCTACTTGAATCGTTACCAGACTATTCTGAAGACATTACAATTCCAGTTGGTAGCTCTCAGCAAGATCAGAAAAAGCAGGTTAAAATTATAACTGACTACCAAGATATATTGAATGATTACCAGGTTTGTATTTCAATCAATCCAAAATTTCCTTTCGCATATTTTAATCAAGCCTACATTCTTTGTAAATTAGAACGTTATCAGGAAGCAATCACTCATCTAAATAAAGCAATTGAATATCAGCCAGATTTTGCAGAAGCATATTTTAATCGTGGATTGACAAAAATTTACCTGGATGATGTTGAAGGTGGAGCGATCGATTTAAGCCGGGCCGGAGAGCTTGGAATTCAAGATGCATATAATATTATTAAACGTTACTGTAACTGATATGAAAAAAGTTAAAGAAATGACCAATGATGAGCTGATGAAAAGCATGGCCTGGTACCGACCAATAATTATTTTTTTGGTTGTACTGATGTTTTTAACATTGATAACGCTAATGCTACTTCACATCAACCATCTTCTTACCCTTTTTATCCTTATTCCTTTTACTCCGGTTTATATCCGGTTTAATAAGCTATACAAGGAAAGTAGAAATAGAAATATCTAACAATGAGTTCGATTCCATTAGCAGAACGGCTTCGTCCAAAAACACTGGACGATTACATTGGACAGGAACATCTGGTCGGAGTAGGTGCTGTTTTGCGCAAAATGATCGAATCCGGTAATATTTCATCCCTTATTTTATGGGGCCCTCCCGGCGTTGGAAAGACAACTTTAGCAAAGATTATTGCCAATACGCTCGAAAGACCGTTTTATATTCTTAGCGCCATAAGTTCGGGCGTGAAAGATGTGCGCGAAGTTATTGACAAAGCAAAAAAGCAGCAGTTTTTCAATAACCCCAACCCAATCCTGTTTATTGACGAGATTCACCGTTTTAGCAAAGCTCAACAGGATTCGTTGTTGGGTGCTGTGGAACAAGGCTTAGTGACCTTAATAGGCGCTACTACAGAAAATCCATCCTTTGAGGTAATTTCGCCCCTCCTCTCCCGCTGTCAAGTATACGTACTTAAACATTTGGAGAAAGATAGTTTATTGAAAATCCTTGATCTGGCCGTTAATAAAGATATCGATCTTAAAGAGAAAAAAATCGTATTCAAGGAACATGAATCATTGCTTCGTTTTTCAGGTGGAGATGCCCGTAAATTGCTAAATGTATTGGAGTTGGTCGTTCATGCGGAGGAAAAAGAAAAGATAGTAATAACCAACGAGATTGTAACTGAACGCCTGCAAAATAACCTGGCGATCTACGACAAAAACGGGGAAATGCATTACGACATCATTTCTGCATTTATTAAAAGTATTCGCGGAGGAGATCCGGATGGTGCGGTCTATTGGCTGGCTCGCATGATTGAAGGTGGTGAGGATGTGAAATTCATTTCCAGAAGGCTTGTTATTCTGGCTGCGGAGGATATTGGGCTGGCAAATCCAAACGCCTTGTTACTGGCTCAAAGTACTTTTGATGCCGTGCATCAAATTGGTCCACCAGAGTCAAGAATAATTTTGTCCGAGTGCACAATCTATTTGGCAACTTCTCCGAAAAGTAATTCGGCTTACGAAGCCATTAATAAAGCTCAACAATTAGTGAAGGAAACCGGCAACCTTCCAGTTCCTTTGCACATTAGAAATGCACCAACCAAATTGATGAAAGATTTGGGCTATTCGAAAGATTATAAATATGCCCATGCGTACAGCGGTAATTTTGTTGAACAGGATTTCCTTCCAGAGAAAATTAAAAAAGTGCGTTTTTACACTCCTCAAAACAATGCTGGCGAGCTAAAAATAAAGGAGCGCCTTAAAGCTTGGTGGGGTAAACGATTTGAAAAGTAAACAAAGTTTGACGCTAGACGCTGGATGTTTTATTCTCTCACTCTCTCATTTTCACACCTTCACACCTTCACACCCTCCCGATTTCTCAAAAACTATATCCATGCCCGCAATTTATAATAAGACATTGCCACTATTTCTCTGGCAACCATAATTTCATATTTCAAGTGATTCCAGAATTGGTACCGAATTGAAATGTTACTTCCAACATCAGGAACCAAAAACCTATTTCCACCCAATTTGTCATCCGTAAATACCAAATTGGCTTCCAATGCATTTTCAAACGCAGGCAAAGCATTTACCCGTTCAAATCCGGCCTTCTGAAAACTCAACACAGCCCTTCTCAGATGTTCGGGAGAAGACACCAACAAGATCGATTTATTTACCATCACCTCTCCATTAAACATCCGCAAATTCAATGCTTGAGAACGAGTATTGGTGCCATTGGCTTCAAATACGATGCGAGCTGAATCCACGCCATGAACCTGCAGTTCCTTTCCGACCAAAACAGGTGTACTTTTCTCATCCCACAACTTTCCGGGTATGCTAACAATCACTTTACTTTCAGGAAATATTTCAGCGGCATGTGCCGTATAATATATCCGCATTAAGTTCGATTCGCTTGGCATTCCACCACCTCCCAACAAAACAATATATTCAGGTTTTTCAGCAATCTCAGACACACTTGTTCCCAGCCAATGGTAAGCATAATAAGGAATTGTAGTGAAACTCAATATCAGTGACACAACAAATACAAAACCGAATGTTACCAATAGTACATGAAAAGTCGCAATTAATCGGTGATAAAACACTTTCATAATGAAGTCCTTATTTTTTGATAAATATAGAAAAACACTCAGGTATTATCACAATAGTCCAAAAATGTTTTCTGTAAAGCCTGTATTTTTCTTTTATCTTTGTTTCTCATCAAAAATACGGACCGTTTTGGAACTAAAAATAAAAGAAGAATTAATTAAACTTTATGAAAGTCATTTTAATGAAGAAATGACTGCATTTGAGTTACTGCCACCTTCTGGCTCATATCGCGAATATTGCAGAATAAAAAGCAATCATCATAAAGCAATTGGTGCTTACAACCAAGACATTAAAGAAAATATTGCTTTCATTGAGTTTTCAACTCATTTTAAAAAGAATAACATTCCTGTACCCGAAATATTTGAAGTTAACCAAACCAAAACATGCTATTTGCAGGAGGATTTAGGCTCGACTACCTTATTTGACTTTTTAAGTAAAACACGCGAACTGGAGGAGTTTTCTCCCACCATTGTGAATGAATACAAAAAAGTACTCAAAGAACTTCCGCGTATTCAAATATTGGCTGGTAAGGATTTGAATTACGAGGTTTGTTATCCTCGTTCTGCCTTTGACAAGCAATCCATGATGTGGGATTTGAATTACTTCAAATACTACTTTCTTAAGCTCGCAAAAATTGCATTTGACGAGCAAGCTTTAGAAGACGATTTTCAAGCTTTTAGTGACTACTTGCTGGCAGCCGATAAGGACTTTTTCCTATTCCGAGATTTTCAATCCCGCAACATCATGCTAAAAGGAGGGAAAGTCTATTTTATTGATTACCAAGGAGGACGAAAAGGTGCGCTTCAATATGACCTTGCGTCTTTATTGTATGATGCAAAAGCAGATATTCCTCAAGCGGTAAGAAATGAATTACTCGAGTTTTATCTGGATGAACTAGAAAACTACCAGGAAACTGACCGGGAGGAATTTAAAGCATATTTCACCGGTTACGTTCTTATTCGGATCATGCAAGCGATGGGCGCTTATGGATTTCGTGGATTCTATGAAAAGAAAGAGCATTTCCTTAAAAGTATTCCATTTGCGTTATACAACCTGGCATGGCTACTTGAGAACAATAATATCCCAATTGAGTTACCCGAACTTTTCAATGTACTAAAAAAGGTTTGTCAATCAGAGTTTCTCAAATCCATTAGCACACAGAAAGGCTCTTTAACTGTTACAATTACCAGCTTCTCTTATAAAAAAGGAATTCCGGAAGACACCTCTGGCAATGGTGGAGGATATGTGTTTGACTGTAGGTCCATTCATAACCCCGGACGGTATGAAGAATACAAACAACTTACAGGTAGAGACCAACCAGTAATTGACTTCCTGGAAGAAAAATCAGGCGTCAGCTCGTTTCTTCTACCAGTTTTTTCTTTAGTTGATCAATCTGTAGAAAAATATCTTTCAAGAGGTTTTTCACATCTTAGTGTAAGCTTCGGATGCACTGGCGGTCAGCACCGTTCAGTATACTCAGCAGAGCAGTTGGCAGCTCACCTGAAAAACAAATATCCGGTAAATGTTGTTCTAAGCCACAGAGAACAACATTTCAAATAAAATGAGTAAGACAGCTTGCAAAAAGAAAGACTATAAAACTCCTGAGAATCCGAAGTATTATTGCAAAAAATGTGAGGCAACTGCGAAGAAAGAAGATAAACTTTGTAAGCCCAAAAAGATAAAATAACCGATTTGGAAATGCTATGAAAAAACTTTTCCCGGTTCTGCTTTTTTGTTTATGCCTTTTCAATTCGGCAATAGGGCAAGATCTAACTGAGAAATCAGTATCAGACTCTGTTACTATTGATGAGATAACAGTAAGTGCCTTTAGGTTTGAAAAGAAATTACTGGAAACGCCAGGTGCAATATCGCTTATCACCCTGCAACAAATTCAATTGAATTCAGAAGTTTCTATTGATCAATTAATCAATCAAACGTCCGGGGTTTATATGCAAAGTGGCACGATGAACACAAACCGTTTAACAATTCGTGGAATTGGCAGCCGATCACCCTACTCGACCAACAAGATAAGGGCATATTTTGAAGGAATTCCGCTTACCAATGGAGTCGGTGAAACAAGCATCGAAGATCTGAATTTACTTACCTTTTCAAAGGTTGAAATAATCAAAGGGCCTGCATCTGGTTATTATGGGAGCGGATTAGGCGGCACGCTGCTTTTTGCTGCAAGACGGCAGCAAGGTGATGTGGCTGAAGGTTCTGCAAGTTATGGCTCATTTAATACATCAAGGCAACGAATTTCATTACAGCTTGATCGGGACGCTTTTAAACATGGATTGTATTACGAGAATTTCACATCAGATGGGTTTCGTGATAATAATCAAACGGATCGATCAAACCTCAGCTATATCGGACGACTTGACAAGGATAAACATCATTTCAACTTACTCATCAATCATACAGGAATGATGGCCTATATTCCAAGTTCCATCGATAAAGACACTTATCAGAATAGCCCGGAAAAAGCCGCTGCCAACTGGGCTGCAACAGAAGGTTTTGAAGATTATCAAAAGCTGTTGGGTGGTTTTTCAGTTTCATCTGAATGGAAAAGAAACAAAAGTAGCCAAATCAGTCTTTTTGCGAATCAATACAAAAACTACGAACTGCGCCCTTTTAATATATTGAAGGAAGATAGTTACTATTGGGGCGGACGGTTTATCTTCGAAAAACTGCTTATTAATCAGAAAGCGGAGTGGAAATTCACCATAGGAAATGAAAGCTTTTTTGAAAAGTACAATTGGCTCACATTTGAAAATAATGATCGACAACAAGGTTTGCTACTTTCCAAAAACCGGGAAAACCGGAACTATCTCAATAATTTCGTGCAGATAACTTTGACAGCTAATCAAAAATTGATTGCCTCGTTTGGAACTAACTTAAATACGACAAACTACAAGTATACGGACAACTATCTAACTGATGGAGATCAATCCGGCCAGCATCAATTTAAAACGATTGTTTCACCCCGATTGGCAGTAAGCTATCCGTTAACAATCAACCAGCGAATTTACACAACAATAAGCCATGGTTTCTCGCCACCAAGCTTGGAAGAAACACTGCTTCCAGATGGACAGCGAAACAATGACATACAACCGGAAAGTGGCTGGAGTTATGAACTGGGGAGTCGCGGAACACTTTTCCCCGGAATGTATTATGACATTTCTGCTTATTATATGGATATCAGAAATTTATTAGTGGCCAGACGCGTTTCGGAAGATGCCTATTTGGGAATAAATGCAGGGCAAACCGCCCACCCGGGATTTGAATATTCATTAAAATCAAATTTCTTAAATTCGTCTGAAATTAAGGCAGACATTTCGCACAGCGGGAGCTTTTCGCCATATTATTTTGTAGACTTTATAGATGGTGACGAGGACTACTCCGGTAACGAACTAACCGGCTCACCTCGCTTTAGCTGCAACTCAGCGTTATCATTTCTGGTTAAACGCAAATATACATTATCCCTAAATCACCGATACACAGGCAGTATGCCTTTACGTGATGATAATTCTATATATAGCGAATCTTCTTCTGTTCTCAATTTCATAGGAAGATATCAAAAACAATATGGCAAAGTGTTATTTGATTTTGGCGTAGTTGTGAATAATATAACCAATGAGAAGTATGCATCAATGTATGCAATAAATGCCTCTTCTTTTGGAGGTAGTTTACCCAGATACTATTATCCGGGAATGCCCAGAAATTTTAATCTTTCGCTTAAAGCCTATTACAAATTTTAAGGGAAGTCTGTCTGTTAAATAGAAAAGGTCATATTCAATCCAAGTATGTCAGCGGTAATCCAATCGTCACGTTTTAATTTCTGCCATGCGTAATACATATCCAAACCAAACCAGTTATTTTCCCAAATATGCATTCCTCCATAAATTCGTCCCAGATGCATACCAACACTATTCAATTTGGTAAATACTTCTTCTCCAACATAGGTTTTTGGTACCACACCAAATAACGCTGGAAAATCAACAAAGAGATTGTGATAATATCTGAAATGCCCATCTTGGCTATTAAAAAACCGATACTCCAGGCGATTGGTTGAATGATATTTTATCCCATTTTTCTCCAGAGAAAAATTAACGAAACTTTGAGGCCGGTACTCCATTACCTTTTCAACTGAAGAAACAAGCTGTGCTCCACGAAACGCAACTCCCAACTTCATCCAGCTATTCATTTTTCTGGATACACTCAAGTCCACATAACTCATATCACGCATTTCGTTTGTTACCAGGTAATGAGTTTTTGTGCTGACTTTCAAATTCATTTTCTCCGACAACCCAACGTTTACGGCTGAAGTGTTCCACAAGTAAAACTCTCGCTCACTCTGTCCTGAAGCGTAAAACACCGCCACAACAGCAAAGAATATAACTAAAACCAGATTCTTCATGTAGCCTTTATGACCATTTTTTGATCGAACAAAGTTAAAAATTGATCTGTTAAAAATTAAATTTTAATACCTTAGCACTCAAACCTTAACAAACTATTCCAATTAATCATGAAAAAAATAAAAGTACATTACCTGTTTTCATTTTTTCTAATATTTGTCTCCGGAACAGCTATCTCACAATCAAACAGCTCTTTAAAAAACATACTGAAAAAGGATGCTGAAATAACTATGATTCAAACTGGCTTCTCATTTACTGAAGGTCCAGCTGTGGCTCCGGACGGCCGCATATTTTTCACAGACCAACCGAATGATCGCATTTACATTTGGAATGAAAATGACGAAATCACTGAATTTGATGTCGATGGAGAACGATCAAACGGCTTATACTTTGGAATTGACGGAGAATTAATTTCGTGTGCCGACTATCGAAATAAGCTTATCAAAATTGACATGAACGGTACAAAAACGGTATTGGTAGATAATTACAAGGATATGCATCTAAATGGCCCCAACGATCTTTGGCAACATCCAAATGGCAATATATATTTTACTGACAGCTATTATCATCGTCCTTGGTGGCCGGAGGGGCAAAAGCAAGTGCAAGACGAGCGAGCGGTATATTGCTATACGACCGACGGAAATTTGATCAGAGTTGCTGATGGCTATAAAATGCCGAATGGCATCATCGGATCACCTGATGGCAAAAACTTATATGTTGCTGACATCAATGATGGCAAAACCTGGAAATACAATATTCAGGCTGATGGGACTCTTACTGACAAAACCTTTTTTGCACCTGAAGGATCGGACGGGATGACCATTGATAAAAAAGGGAATGTGTATCTAACCAACAATGGAGTATCCATCTTTGATAAATCCGGCAGTAAAGTGGGTGTAATCGAAGTACCTGAGCGCCCTGCCAATGTATGTTTTGGTGGAAAAAAAAGGAATATACTTTTTATTACCGCTCGCAAATCAGTCTACAAAATCGAAACAAAAGTAAAAGGAGTTCAATAATCACTCACAAAAAAAAGCTGCTCCCTTGAGCAGCTTTTTTCATATAATTTGATTGAGTTCTATCCATTAATTGCTTGCGTGCAGGCATCTTTCAATTGCTTAGCAGTAGCATCAGTAGGATCAATTTCCAATGCTTTTTCAAACAATGGCAATGCCTTCTTAAATTCTACTTTTGCATTTGCAGTAGCTTGCTTGTACTGGTCGTCTGTTGTTTTGTATTTCCCAGCTGTTACGTCAGCTGCTGCCTGAGAAAGAATTGCTGCACCTTTTTTATAAAATGCATTACCTTCCTTCAAATAATATTTAGTCAAACGATCTTTAAATTTAGCATCATTCGGGCTTTTCGCCAACCCATCATTCAAAGTTGCAACATAGGCTTCCTCATTTCCTAACTTCAATTGCGCATTCGCTTTATACAACAATGCAGTTGAAGTTTTATAGTTAGTTGCTATCGACATATCAAAATACTTAACAGCCTTGTCATACGCCTTCACTTTATAAGCACAGTATCCTGCGTTATAAATCATTGCATTATCAGCTTCATTATCGCCCCAATTCGCAACAGCTTTGTCAAACAATTCAAGGGCCTTTTTATAATCTTTTGCCCTTAAGGCTTCATTTCCATCATTTTTTAATTGAACAGCATCAATTGCATCTTGCGCAAAACCAGCTACCATCCCAAAACAAAATGCAATCACTAAAAAAAATCGCTTCATAACTTACAAGTTTATCAGTTTTATATTTAAAAAAGTTAAAATTCTTATCGTTTTTTTCCGATGAACCCCAAAAATAACAATAATGATTTAAAAAACTATAAGAAAAACAATTTTGTACCCTCCTTATCGAATATATCTGAGGATGTGTAACTTGAACCTAGTAAATTATAAAACTTTAACGGTTAAAAAATTCACAAAAAAAATAATTGTGAAAAAGTGGTAGATGTCAGCCAAGTTAACACGCTAAAACACTTATTTCTGTTAACAAGTTAATGACTAGCGTATTCGATCAATTGAACGAACCAATGCTTCGTCCTTACCAATATTTCGAATAGCTAAATAATCTAAAACAATGGCTACCAAAGGAAAAGAAACTGTAACATTAAAACTTACATCAGCTCCGCTAAAACTATAAAAAGTGAAGAAGTAGAACATACCAAACAAACCTACCAGCAATAAAATCGCAAATACCAGAAAACGTATTTGACGAATTCTCTTTTTATAAAGAAAGATTGCTACCAGGTGTATTAGTAGAATAATTCCAACAAAAACGGCAATGGGGATGCCACTATCGACAATTTCATTATTTCGAACAATACCTCTGATATCAAATAAGAAAAATTGATTGTCACTTGCTATTTCAGCGAAGGGCAATGCAAATAATAAACCAATAAGAATGGCAGAAATTAGTATGTAAACTGTTTGTATTCTTTGTATCATGACTGTATTTTTTTGAAGCAAAATTACATTTTTGACAAGAAGTAACAAGTCAATTTCTTAAAAACAAGCAAAGATTATCCATCAATTTTGACTCGTTTATTCGACTTGGTATACCAGATACATCCGCTAACATTTTTAAAACCACAAGCTTTCAATGCTCGAATATAAGATCTGAGTTGGTAAGTATATTTTTCCAATTCAGTATCACCAGACTTATAATCAACAACTATCGTTTCACTTTCCCCAATCATAATCCGATCTGGCCGCTTAATTCCTTTTTGCCCCGTCAAAATTGATCGCTCATTCACGACCTCAAAGCTTCCATCAAACCAATGATTAATAGCCGGGTCTTTAATCATTGTTTCAAGCTGATTGCGTATTTCTTCACCTTGCTTTTCACTAACGACTCCCTGCAATATCAGCTCCTTTACTGCAAAAGGTAATTCTTCGGTATTTCTAATTTTCGCTAAAACTTCGTGAATAATTTTTCCCAAATTGATCTTAACTTCATAGTCCTTCTGCTCAATAAAGAAATTTTCATTGCGCTTTTTTAGATGAAGAAACTTATTGAAATCGGTGAAACGAAATTCATCAAGAAAGATACCACCGTCATTTTCGTTTCTTTGGTCACTCTCAATTGACAGTTCGCCATATTGAAACAATTCATTTTCTTCGTCAAAATTCTCGACCAGATTAACATCCAAACCACTAACCATAGTTGATCCACCACCCTCAACAGTGACACTATGCCGGAGTAAGTCTCCAACCGTATTCATTTTCCCTGTGTAAACCGACCATGTATAAAGTACTGATCTGGCACGGGTAAATGCCACATAGAGCATATTCAAGCTATCGATATACGAACTGATCTTTTCCTCAAAATATTCTCGCTTAAACTCTGAATCGGCCATGGATGCTTCATACTTTACGGGAACCAATTCCAATTGCTTAAAAGGTTCGGTTGTTGGTTTGCACCAAATTATTGGAGCATGCTGAGCCGATGAAATTCCAATTTGCCAATCGCAAAACGGGATCATCACATATTTATATTCAAGCCCTTTTGCTTTATGAATGGTTTGTATTCTGATGGCGTCAAAATCTTCCGACACTGCGATCGTTTTCTTTTGTCCCTGCACGTTCCACCATTCCAAGAATGAAGAAAGACCAGCTGATTTTGATTTCATAAAACCTCCCACCTGATCAATAAAAGCCTGAAGATAAGCTTGTTCATCCTTCAACTCAAACAAGTTGAAAATATCACACAATCGAAAAATGACTTCCTGAACATTTCGGAAGGATAATTCCTCCTGATAAAAGTCGCTTTTCAGAAATGTCGTAAATTCATTTTCCTCAGACTTCGCCTCTTCAAACTGCTCATCATTTGTCGGTTGATAGACCTCTTTAAACAGCATCTCTAGTTGACCTTCACTTGTATATGAACTGAAGTTTGGCTCAAAGCCAACTTTTTTCACTAGTGGTTGAATATCATTATAAAACAAATAATTTGCTGTGGCTATCAATAAATCATCCTCAGGAGTTAAAACCAATTCCAACAAAGCAATTAGAAAACTAACTAAAGACGAACTTTTCACATAAAGTGACTCACTGGACAAAACATTAAAATTGAAACTAGAGTCAGCGAGCTTTTTCTCTTCCAGCAAACGATCAGCAATAATCTTGGCCTCATCCTTTTTTCGCACCAGAATCGCAATTTCATTGGCTCTCGCTCCTTTGCTCTGAACTCCTTTTATAGTGTCAATTAACTCCCCTAACACTTTTTCGTCTGTAGCATCAGCCAAATCCTTTTCTTTCACCAAGAAGCGCATTTGAACAAATCCTTTATCGGCTAATTCGGCCTTCCCGATTTTCTGAATGCTTTCCTTATAAATATTTTCAAATGTTGGGAATTCAGTGTCATCCTCAAAAGCCTGCTCAGTTTCTCCAGCAAAGTGATTATCCATAACTTCCGGAACTACTTGAAAAATCCGGTTATTAAATCGGATAATGTTTCCATCGCTTCGCCAATTTTTATCTAAAACCTGGTCATTCACTCCATTGAACGGAAAATGATCATTGATTTTACCGGCAAGCAGTCGCCAGTCACCATTTCGCCATCTATAAATAGCTTGCTTCACATCTCCAACCAGCAAGCTAAAGTTATCTTCAGACAAGGAATTATTAATTAGAGGAAGAAAGTTATTCCATTGCAAACCTGAAGTGTCCTGAAACTCATCAATCATGAAGTGATTATAGAAGACACCTGTTTTCTCATATATAAAGGGGGCATCGGCATCTGAAATAATTTCTTTCAATAAATAACCCGACTCTGAAATCAGAATAACACCTTTTTCCCGAACCAGCTTTCTCATAGTTGACTGCAAATCAACAAGAATCGCCAGTGTATAAAGTTGCTTATTAATCAATTTTGCTGTATTGTATTCCGACAATTTCTTTTGGTAGAAATCCACCGCTTCAACCAATAAAGGATGGAGTTTCAATGCTGTTGGTTCAACGCTATTTTTATCAGGTTGCTTATATAAATTACCAACATCCTCAACAACAGCTAAAAGTCTGGCCCCTATTTTAAATTGTCCTTGCAGCAATATATTGAAAGTGTTTGCCGCACCACTTTTCCCATACTTAAAATCAGCAACAGTTAGCCCGGCATTACTCATCACGTTTAGTCCGGCTTGTCCTAAATGCTTTAATTTATTTTCAAACTGAAAAATAATCTGCTGAAGTTCTCTCCGATAATTCCGGATAAAAACCCGGTCATTTAATTTTTGATAAAGTTGCTCGTTCTGGTCTTTAAAAGTTTCATTATAAATCTGCCTCCCCAAGTTTAAAATATCCCTTTTCAGATTCCAACCATCACCTTCCAAAATTTTATCTCGGGCAAATTGCTTCAGCCATTCCAATAAATCAGGATTTTCATCAATTGACAACAAAAGCTGGTCAACAGCTTCTTCCAGAATTAAATCTTCCTCAAGATCAACCTGATAGGCTGTATTAATGCCCAGCTCTCGATTAAAAGCCTTAATTACCCGTTGAAAAAAGCTATCGATTGTGCTAACCGAAAACCTGGAATAGTCATGCAGAATATGCTTCAAGCTTTTCTTTGCCCGGTTTGCAATTTCCATCTCTTGTAAATTCAGCTCATCTACAAGTACGTCCAAATAAGCAGTTTTTTTACCATTGGCCAGTTCATAAAGCTCCTGAACAACGCGTTGCTTCATCTCAGCAGTTGCTTTATTGGTAAAAGTAACCGCCAAAACATTCTTATAATTCCATTCTCCTGAAAGAATAATTTTAAGATATTCAACTGCTAATCGAAAGGTTTTTCCGGAACCGGCAGATGCTTTATAAACCTGGAGCTGCGACATGAAATTCTTTTTGTTAAAAATAGGAAAAATGATCAGACAGCTCGCCAGCTTTTGTCGTGTTTTTTTGATTTGAAAAGCCCTTTACCGTTTGTACCTTTGCAAACACCACTAACTCAATAGTTATGATTCTTCAGGTTTTATTGGTCGTCACAATTATCCTTCAATTTTTTGCTGTCGGGGTCGCAATTAAGCTTACTAAGGTAACCAAGTTTAACTTTTCGTGGATACTACTCACCATTGGATTTGTTTTAATGGCAATACGAGGATTGGCTGAATTTCTTCCATTCATCAGTAACCTTAACCGGCAGGAGCTTGGCGACTTTTACGTATGGATAGGGGTGATTATTTCCTTGTCTTTTGCAATTGGGGTATTTATGATTCAACGTATTTTTAAGTACATGAAAAGGGTAGAAGATTCCAGAAGGCTTACCGAAAAAATGTTCTTAAATGCAATTATACAAGCTGAAGAAAAAGAACGTAAACGCTTTGCCAAAGACCTTCATGACGGTTTGGGGCCACTACTTTCTACCGTAAAAATGTCTGTTTCGGCGCTTGCCCAAATCGAACATGATAAAAATTCAAAAGAGATTGTAACAAACACCGAAATGGTTATTAATGAAGCTATAAAATCACTGAAAGAAATCTCGGATAATTTAAGCCCACACGTATTAAATAACTTTGGATTAATTCGGGCACTAAGAAACTTTACCAATAAAATAAATACTACGAAAGCGATTCACATTTCTTTGGATTCAAATTTGGGAAATGATCGTTTCAACCAAAATATCGAAGTGGTGTTATATCGGGTGGTTTGTGAACTGATCAACAATACGATTAAACATTCTGGTGCAAAACAAATACAGATTAGTCTCAATCAGTTGGAAGACAAACTAAGAATCTCGTATCATGATGATGGAAAAGGATTTGATAAAAAGATACTCATGGAACAACCGAGCAGTGGCGGTATGGGATTTTCAAATATTTTTTCAAGAATTAATTCGCTAAAGGGAGATATTCAGGTTGAGACAGAACAAGGAAAAGGAACAATGGTATACATTAAAGTAAACACGAACGATGAATAATAATAAACGATCCA
Organism: Sunxiuqinia sp. A32; assembly: GCF_052690465.1. Lineage (NCBI taxonomy): Bacteria > Pseudomonadati > Bacteroidota > Bacteroidia > Marinilabiliales > Prolixibacteraceae > Sunxiuqinia > Sunxiuqinia sp. A32. The sequence goes on along the minus strand of NZ_JBQYLI010000001.1, from coordinate 195,983 downwards.
TAATTATAGTTGACGATCACACCTTGTTTAGGAACGGATTGCGGATGTTAATAAACAACCTGCCAAACTACCAGGTAATTGCTGAAGCTGCAAATGGTGAAGAGTTTCTTGATCTACTGAAAATTCAGCTGCCTGATCTGGTATTATTGGACATTGAAATGCCCGTAATGAACGGTTTTGACGCAGCCAAACAGGCTACCTCAACTTATCCCGATATAAAAATCATTACTTTATCAATGTATGGTGAAGAAGACTATTATTACAAAATGGTTGATGCCGGTGTAAAAGGATTTGTTTTAAAAGATTCAGATATCACCGAGGTGAAATCTGCCCTGGAAACTGTTTTTGAAGGGGGAAGTTATTTTTCTTCTGAATTACTACAGACACTTGTTAGCAGTTTAAAAACCCGTCCATCCAGTGCTGAAAAACAAAACCTACTATCTGAACGGGAAACCGAAATTCTTATACTAATCTGTCAGGGATTTTCAAACCAGGAAATTGCGGATCAGCTGTTTATATCAAAACGTACGGTTGATAAACACAGAGCTAATATTCTCGAAAAAAGTGAATGCAAAAACACGGCTCAATTGGTCATGTATGCAATAAAAAACCAATTGGTGGAAATTTAAGATGTTACCCTTGTAACTTTACTTCCAATTTCGAAAGGATTGCTAATTCGTTGTCTGCGAGCCATCCAGGCAGCAGCAACAAACAATGGAATTGATACCGTAAAAGGACTTAGTTTTTCTGGTAGCCTATTCTCATTTATCTCAAAACAGGCTGCACCCACCTGCTCAATCTTCTGTCGAAGTTTCTGAACACGCTCATTTTGTTTTCCGTCCGGATTAATGAAAACAACCACAGACTTTGCGGCTGATTCCTTCGGGCCATGATCATATTGAGACAATGACATACCGGTAAATGGGATTTTGGTACTTTCCGTCATTACCAGGGCAGCTTGTAAAGCTGTTCCTAGATTTGGGCCACTCCCAATTATAAAAAACCCTTTATATCTGCTTCGTTTAGACAAGCGATATAATTTTCTCCCAAGCATTTCTCCCTCAGCAATCAAGCTGGAAAACTTCTCATTCAAGACATCAAAAGCAGGTTGTGGACTTATGCCAAGGCCAGTATACAATACAACTAGGGTATTAATAAATGTTTTTGTGGAAGAAAAAATTTCAACCCCTGCACCAACATCAACAACAAAATCGGTTTTTGGATGCTTTGCCAAAGAAGATGCCGTATCGTTTGTAATGGAAACAAACTGCTCAAAACGATCAGCACACCACAAAGTCTCGGAACTCATCCCTGACTGGGAAATTAAAACTGCTCGTTCAAATTGCTTTGTTTTCTCCAGGTAATTGAAATATTCTGAAGCCAGTTCCGGATATATTTTAACTCCTTGATAGCGCAGCGAAATTGCTGCATAATAAGATGATCCCATACCGATATATGGAATTTTCTCAGGCAGAACCAAACCTTTGTTTTTTTCGAAACAAGTTCTGGCTAAATGCGGGATTTCAAGAATCTCTGTGTACAAATCCATCTAATTTATTGCTTCCTATCAATAATACGAATATTCTACGGATTTAGAGATATGTTACACGAACTTTTTTGCGATTGAAAAGGCCTGATTTCCGTATGAACCGCCGAATAAATGATAGTGATTTAACACATGATAAATTTGGTATAATTGCACCCGTTCTTCCCAACCTTTTTCAAATGGAAAAGTATACTGATAAGCATTCCATGTCGTTTGCGAAAATCCACCAAACATGGTCATAATTGAAAATTCCATTTCCCGATCCGCATAATAAGTTGCAGGATCGATAATTGCCGGACCATTGGTTGTATACATGTAATTACCCGACCATAAATCGCCATGAATAAGCGATGGTTTATGGTCTTCACCAATTAAGTTCGGTAAGCGATCAATCAAACGGTGGTAGGTATTCAGCTCTTTTTCAGACAAATGTCTATTCTTCTGAATTTCCTGAATTAGAAATAATATTCTCTTTTGCCCAAAAAACTCAATCCAACTATCAGTCCAACCATTTAATTGCAGTGTAGAACCACAGTAGTTGTCATTGTAAAATCCGAAACGATCAGCCGATTTTTTGTGCAGCAAAGCAAGACCAATGCCCAAGTTTTCATCCTCATTTGAAGTATGTCCGGAAGGTAGAAAATTCATTAAAATATATCCCGGATGGTTATCAACATCCCTGGAAAGCACCACTTTTGGAACTGTTAAATAAGCATTGGTTACCGAAGCCATTTCATTTAACGATTCGGCCTCACGAATGAAAAGATCGGGTTCAACAAACCTATTCCACTTAAGAAAATACTCTCCCTGATTGGTCAATAACTTTAAGGAATGACTTATACATCCACCTCCAACAGGTCTTTTTTGTTGAATAATCAATTCATCTCCAAATTTGTTTTGATAGTCATCACATACAATTTGAATCACCTTTTTTTCCATACGATTAAAGTTCCGTAATCATTCATAAAAATACAATATATCACTTTTGGAATTTTAGAGATATAATCTGCGCATGTAATTGTTCAATAATAAAAGTTCTATTTTTACATTTATGAGATTGATTTTAACCATTGTATTTGTTGCTCAGCTTGTTACTGTTTCATATCCACAAGAGATCTATTTTCCTCCCCAAAATGGTGATGAATGGCAAACTCTTTCTCTCGAAGATTTGGGATGGTGCAACTCCGAAGTTGATGAACTTTATCAGCTTCTGGAAAACAACTCTACCAAATCATTCATGCTTCTGAAAGATGGGAAGATTGTCCTTGAAAAATATTTTGGCACCTATACAAAAGACAGCAGCTGGGTGTGGTTTTCTGCAGGAAAAAGCCTTACGTCCATGTTGGTAGGAATTGCTCAACAAGAAGGATACTTGGACATTGACGAATCATCTTCCACCTACCTTGGAAATGGATGGACAAGCATGAGTTCGGAACAAGAGCGTGCTATAAAAATCAAACACCAACTTACGATGAGCACAGGGCTGAACGAAACTGATATGTTTTGTACCGATCCGGAATGTCTCACTTATAAAGCTGATCCGGGAACCCGCTGGTTTTATCACAATGCTCCCTATTCATTACTTCGGAATGTCGTTGAAAATGCAACAGGCAAAGGGCTGAATATATTTACTTATGAAGCGATCAATAATAAAACAGGCATGAAGGGACTTTGGGTTCCGGTTGGTTATAACAATTTTTATTTCAGCACAGCGCGAGACATGGCTCGCTACGGATTGCTCATTCTAAATCGGGGAGTTTGGCAAATTGACTCAGTGTTAAAAGATGAAGAATACTTTGGGGCGATGACAAACAGCTCGCAGGAAATGAATCCGTCTTATGGCTATTTATGGTGGCTAAACGGCAAAGAATCATATATTCCTCCGGGAGTTGCGGACTCTTTTCCCGGATCAATTGCACCAAATGCACCTGACGATTTGATTCTTGCCGCCGGAGCACAAGGCCAGTTTATTGCTATTTCACCTAAAGAGAAACTAATAATGATTAGGCAGGGGACTCTTAGAAGTCAGGAAAATGTTCCGATAGATTTTCATAATGAAATCTGGGGGAAGATCAATCAATTAATGTGCCCAACATCTTCTCCTTCAATTGAAAGCAATAAATTCCGAGTATTCCCAAATCCGGCCACTGATTATATCCGTATTGAAACGAGCAATCAAAAGTCATTTCAACTTGAGATATATTCCTCAAATGGCAACTTAGTCCTTCATGTAAAAAACAATAGAAATATTGATATAAATGATCTTCCTGCAGGCATTTACTTCATTAAAATGCAAACAGGAAATAATTCAGAATATCAGAAATTGATAATTAAATGATCAGTGTAGTTTTTTATTTCAACTCTGCTTCCTCAACAATTAAATCATAGAAATAACCAGCTCCAAAATCTTTATCGATGGCTACAATTCCCTCAAATGTTACAATGTCATTTACATTCACATCAGCTTGAGTTGTCACTGTTAAATCATAGTGGCTTTCATCACCGCTGCCATCTTGAATATGCACCCAATTGCGACTCATGATCCCTTTGTTCACTTTCACAACTTTACCACGAACGAGCACCTTTTTACCGCTATAATCACTTTTGCTATTGTATAAATCTGCAATTGAGATTCCGCCTTCAGCTGGTGCTATGTCAATATCATCCTTCACCTCTACTGACTTTTTGCCAGCATGAGCATGGGGATCCATTCCCATCATCGAACCTTTTTCAGCAATAGGGACATCACTAAATTCGCTGATAAATAAAACCGATTCAAATTCGCGATCAAGATCTTTACTTTTAAAGTTCTTCATCTCCATCGCACCTTTATAATAGTAATTTTCGCCTTCCTTTGCATCAAGCTTTGTTACAGCTACCCAATAATCAGATCCATTTTCAGCAACACGCAAATAGGTGTATTGATTTGCCTGTAAAACCTCCAAAACTTTCACCTGATGTTGATCCACGAGTGTTGCCGTATCAATAGGTTGAACCGTTTCTTTTGGTTTGCGAATACAAGATGTCATCAACCCAATTGCTAAAATAAATATCAAACTTGATCTCATAATTTCCCCTTTTTATCTTTTACATTAAACAACTATTCAAATATAACTAAAACAATCACAAACCTGCATGTATCTACATAAGTATAAAACGATAAACATTAAGAATATTGTGGCCAAACCCGATAAGCCAACACTCCCCCGCAAACCATCAGCAAAACCTGGTATCCGGTACCAAGTTCAACCGGAATAAGCTGCCCCAATGCAAAGAGCAAAATAACCATCATCATAAACGCAATGAAACCGGAAAGTTCTTTTGCCTTTATATCAACCCGTCTGTTAAAAAATACTTTAGCCATCAGCCCTCCATAAAAGAAGCTGAACCAGATCAATTCAGTACGATTATCTCTGATCACCTTGCTAAATGTAGGAAAACCCTTCCCTTCCAAATTGACTAAAACAATATCAATAATAATCATCAAACCAAACAAGATACCTGCTATGGTGCGTATTATTCGAATTGTCCTTCGGTTTCGCTGTAAAAAGGCTTTCATAACAATTAGCTTTGATAATTCATTGACCAAAATAAATGCCCATATAAAAACCCAGCTAACAAGAGCGTGCTCAGCAGAAATTTTGATTTTTTAAATGAAACCAGGTAGGTCAAAACGACCATTAATGCAGCCACCCCAAAAAGGATTATCACCGGATACAAGCTGCTGCTCATTTGAAAAAAATCATTTTTGGTTCCCAAAAAAAGATGGCCTCCAATTGCTCCAAGTGCAAAAGGAATAAACACCAATCGCCCCTTTGACCATTCCAAAAGAAAAACATTTGAGGTATCGTTATCGATGTCATTTACGTTTAGCACAATCTCAAAAATGAAGTAGATCGCCGCAAACGAAACCATTATTATTGTCACAATTCTATAATATTCGGGATTCATATAAGAATACTAGATTATTGCAAAACAAAACATTAACTATCGAAACAACATTTACGGCTGGGATTTTGTTGCCTTGATATTGAAATCCCTGATTCAATTAAAAACGTTTAACTAAATTCAGATACACCGTGTTATAGAGAGAAGAGTTCTCGAAACTACCTTCATAACTGCCCGACACTGACCACTTTTTACTAATTCTCCATGTGAGGTCGAGTTCGGCAATGTGCTGTTTCATAGTCGAAGAATTTACAAAATCATAGTCAACATAGCGATACCCGACACTACTGTATAATTTGCCATCCCATAAATCTTTATAAAACGTCGCTCCGAAAATCTTCCCATCCAGATAGCTGGTTTGAAGCATGTTCGCAGAAAATGTTACGCTGGAGTTTAAACCTGGAATTTGATTTACAGATACAAATCCCCGAAAAGTTTTGGATGGACGCGCATCACCGTCCCTGTTGCGATAACTCACATTTGCACCAACATTCACCAGTTTTACCGGACGGTAGTTCACTCGAAAATGCACCCCCTGACGGGTTGCTTCCTCCAATAATCGGTCAGCTAAATTCTTGAAAGTTTCAAAGTAAATAACATTTTTGCGGGCATCATAGGAGGCATAAACTGACAGTTGTTTTAAAATCCTATATCGAAGTGAAAGATACAAACTAGTCAAGCTGGCAGAACCGGAATAAACGCCATTTTCCAATTTATACAGATCAATTTCACTGGAAACAAAAAAGAACAGATCATTCAGCAAGTTATTGCTGTGCTGAAAATATAGGAACCTTCGATCAATATTTCCATTGTTTTGCTGTTCAAAAAAAGCCAGCGAACTTCTTACACTTCCTGTTTTAGAATGGTATTCATGGGCAAAATACGCTCCATACTCCAGTAAATTTGCATTAAAACCATAATCTCCATAATCCGGGCGAAAGCCCAGGGCAGCGCCAACACTAAAATTCTTAAACCCAGTCTCAAACTGCACACCGTCAATTGCTCCAATATTTGAAAGGTTCGGATTTATTTTTCGTCCTACCCATAATGAAGATCGATCTCCCGGTTGATACCTGACAACCAGACTATAAATTTTAAGTGCATCAAATAGCTTGTCCTCCCCCCCATTTTCTTTTTCCAACCGATGATTATAATTGATATATGCATCAGCGGAAAAACGGCTATCACTAATATGATCGGCTTTCAATGAAAACGAGTACCTCATTCTGTTATAATCGTTCGTAGTTTCATTGGAGAATGCTGAATATGATGATGCCGAGACTCTCCCTTTTATCTTTTCCTTAAATGGGTTTTCAGTTTTTTCTTTTTTCTCCGTTTCGTTTTCCCTACGTTTTTCCGCTTCAGCAATGGAAACTTCTTTTGGAGTGGATTTTTGAACGGCCACTGCCTGTGCGAACACTTCTTCTCCAACAGATACCTCTATTCCCGGGAATGGCTTTCCCATGCATGAAATAGATGATTTCGATTCTACAATCAACAAAGGTTTTATTTGCTCATCTTGATTTATAAAAATGGTATCGCCTTCCTGCACGTTATTTGTTCCATCAAAACGAACGTAAATATTTTGAGCCGTCAGATAAGACACCTTTCCAGTTACTTTCTCTTTTCCTGTTTGGGCAAAGCCAAAGCCAACAAGCACTATCAAAATCAATGTAAAAACAATCTTTTTCATCCCTTTAACTTTAATCATCTTCTGCGCGGCCGCTTGGATGACATTCGAAACAAGAAACGCCATTGTATACGTAATTTCTCACTTCGTTATGCCTTCCGTCAGTGTTTGACTGACTGTGTTCATGGCAGGTAATACAACTGAAAACACTGTAATTCCCGGCGTTCGTATGGCAATCTGCACAATCATTCCACTCATTCCGATGTCGCCCGCTATAAATTGGGAAATACTGGTTATCATGATCAAAAGTGGCCGGCTTCCATCCCGGATTCAACTTATGACATTCTGCACAATCATTGGAGAAATTTTGTTGCTGATGATTCGGACTCGTTGTTGAGTTATAATCCGACTGATGACATGAAATACAATCACTGGCGATTTTGCCAAAGGTACCAGATGTGTGACATTGGGTACAGCTAATGGAATGTCCTCCTGTCAGTGGGAAGAAATCATGTTCAAAATTCGCAGATGACCAGCCAACTGACCTCACACCATGGCACTCCAAACAGTCTGTTGAATATCCAGACTCCTGATGATTTGGAGATGTAGTCGCCAGATAATCTGCCTGATGACAATCCACACATTCAACACTGAGTGGTTCAAATTGCAGGGAACTGGCATCTTCATGACATGAAAAACAATCAGCAGTTGCATGAGCCCCAATCAAAGGAAAGCGTGTTTGTCGATGCATCTGTATCGGATTCTTTACAATCCAGGAATTCGGAGTGTGACAGCGCTCGCAATCTGTCCCCACCGAATTTTGATGCATATCCAAATGGCAGGAGACACATTCGTCTTTTGCAGCTGCAAAATTCAAATTGGTATGGCAGCTTCTGCAATCAACAAACTGGTGCTGCCCTTTCAAATCAAAACCAGTCTCAGAATGAAAAAAGCTCATTTCTTTTTGAAGCAATTCCCAGCTTTCTTCGGAGTGACATTTGGCACAGTCCATTTCAAAATCATCGCCATGAGGCGATTGTCCCATCAACTGAAAAACGGATAAACTTAAAATAATCAGGAATGACAATTTGCGCATTTAATTTGCTTAAAAAGTTTATACTTCACATACGTGCCCTGCTTATCGTCAACAGGTTTATGACACTTTTCACAGTTCACCTCAACATGGGCCCCTTCCAACTTGAAACGGGTTTTATCGTGATCAAATTGCCCAATTTCCCAATTATCAAAGCTATGGCAACGATCACATTCGGTTTGAGATTTCACTTCAAATTGCTTACGATGTACATCTGCGTGGCAGGATTCACATTTCACAGAAAGGTCTTTGAATTTTTGAGAGAAGTTCATCTCATCAATCAGAGCAAAGTGACACTCCCGGCAATTAGTCTCAGCATGTTTCCCTGTTAAATTGAAATTCGTTTTCCGGTGATCGAAACTCACCTGGTTCCACGCTTCAATGTTGTGACAGGTTTCACATCGATTCTCCGGAATGTATTTTTCGGAAATAAAACCCTGGTGGATATTTTCATGGCAATCCACACATTGCTTGCCAACATTTCTGAATTCCCATCTTTCATTTTCTTTTTGATGACAGGCAAAACATGGGGTCGCCAGATGTGACGCTTCTAGCTTAAAATTACCCTTATTATGCTTTTCAACGGTAAAGAATGAAGGAGTAAACCCATCTACCGTATGGCACTCTTCACAATCGGGCTTTACGCCATTTTCAATGAATTGCCCTTTGTGGTAATCGGCATGGCAGCTTGAGCATCGGTTATGAGCAATTGGTTCCGTATACGATCCTTTGTGACATCTTCTACAATCCACCTTCTGATGTTTTCCTTTTAGCGGATATCCCGTTTGATTGTGATTAAAATCTGCTAATCCCGCTACCTGGTGAAACGACTGTTCGCTGTGACACTGCCTGCAATCCTGACCAAATTTATTGTCGTGCACATCTTTATGACATGCTGTACAGTTGGCAAATTCCAAGTCTGAAAACTGTTGAAACTTCTGCCCATTTTGTTGCCCAATTTTATGACATTTACTGCAATCCACTTTCTGATGCTGACCAATTAGAGGATACTCCGTTTGCTGATGGTCAAACTTAATCGCCGGAGCAAAAGAATCAAATCCATGGCAGGAAGTACATTTTTGATCCATGGTTTTTTGGTGGTAGTCATCATGGCAAGAAAGACAGCTAGTTTCCAATCCCAGAAATGTGTCGCCTTTCTTTTGGGAGATTTTATTATCGATATTCGCCGATTGGTGACATTTCATGCAATCTGTTTTTGCATGTTTACCTTCTAAAATATACCCGGTTATGGCGTGGTTAAAATTGCTGGTATCCAATCGGGTTATCTGAAATTTCCTTCCATGATGCTCACTGTGACATGCAAAACAATCTTTGCCCTCAACTTCATTTGAGGCATGATATCCCTTGCTTTTCTTAATTAAGGCATCAATTTCAGTATGACAAGCCAGGCATTTCTGATTAGTTACCTTTTCTCCTAAAACGTGGCATTCAGTGCAATTGGAAAGTCCTTCCAAATGCTGATGAGCCTGCGTAAGATCACCAGGAGAAAGCTGTGCCATGGTTGACAATGACCACAATAACAAGCAAATTATTTGAAAAAGGTTTTTCAATTGCGAATTTGATTTACTAACTAAATTAACGAATTTGATGATTACATTCCTTAATCGATACCCGATCCGTTTCTAATGTTTCAAAACGGCTTCCCCAAACTTCCTGGTAATGCGGATTCCTGCTTTCTCCAGAAACTGAACCGGTAGTTCCCCTCCGGCAAACACATACACCAAATCATTTTCAAGTTCCGTATTTTCACCGCCCACGTTTATATGCACCTGGCCACTTTCTATTTTTGTAAGTTTGGAATTAAATAAAACCTTCAGCTCATTGGCTTGAATCGCTGATTCTATCTTCTGCCTATTCTTCGGTTTTAAGCGGCTAAAAACATCCTTTCGATAAGACAGACAAACTTCATTTTGATCTTTCAAAAGCAAGGCTGCTTCAACAGCCGAATCGCCCCCTCCTACTACCACTATTTTCTTATTTAGTATGTTTTCCGGCTCCAGTAAACGATAAGCGACTTTTATACTCTCTTCGCCTGTAACACCCAATTTACGGGGTGTTCCTCTCCGTCCTATGCTCAATAAAACCTTCCTTGACCGATACACATCTCCGGTATTCGTAATCGTTTCAAAATGCCCGTTCACGCGGGTGATTGATTCTACTTTCTGACGTTCCTTGATTGATATTTCGTTTTTCGTTAACACATCATTCCATAAATCCAGCAGTTCGGACTTACTGGTTTCAAATAATTTCACTTTGCCATAAAGTGGCAAATCCATTGGCGAAGTCATCACAATTTTGGCTCGTGGAAAAGTATAAACCGTTCCTCCCAACGAATCCTGCTCTAAAGTAATGGTCGAGAGCTTTAGTTTCTTTGCCGTCAATGTTGCTGAAATTCCGGCTGGCCCAGCTCCAACTATTAACAAATCACAATCGGCCTCCACTTCTTTATCTATTGTTTTTGACAAATTTTCAACAGCCTGCTTGCCCTGTTCCACGGCATTCCGAATTAATCCCATCCCTCCAATTTCACCCGCAATGTATATTCCGGGCACATTGGTTTCGAAAAATTCATTCACATGAGGAAGATCCACCCCACGCTTTTCAGTACCAATAAACAAACTAATAGCATGTGTCGGACAAGCATGGAAGCAGGCTCCATGCCCCACACATTGCGATGCATTAATTGTAGTTGCCTGTCCGCTGCGAATTCCTAAAATATCTTTCTCCGGGCAAGCCGTAATGCAGGCTCCTGTTTGAATGCATGAATTTGGATCAACCACCGGATGAAGGGAAACCGGCTCGTGCAATCCCTCCTCTTTTGCCAGCTTTATTTTTTCTTCGACAATTTGTGAATTTCGTCGCATCTTTCTCAAATAGAACCACACGATCATCAAGAACAGTAGTCCGACCGTTGAATAAATGACGATATTTTCAATCAGTACTTCCATGGTTTAAAAGATCCATTTGTAGCCAAAGACTAAAGTAACTGCAACATGCACCAGCATAATGACAAGCATCACCAGAGCAAAAGGCAAATGGGCAACGTGCCAATAACGAAAAAGGTTTTGCATGTTCCTCAGTCGATCAATCTTTCGATTTAGGTTGATTTCTGATACCAAAATCTTCTTTATCTCACGTGAGTTTTCCTTTGAAAGTTGCTGAGTCTTTAATTCATATTTTATGCGACGCTGAAGAGCCATTTCAAACTTAAATTTCACCCAAAACCTCATTGCCATATTTTTATCAGCCGAATCCGGACGTTCTTTCACTGCATCCAACAACTTTCGTAAAACCAATTCATCCAAATTGTATTTTTCTTTTAATACTCGATGAAGTTCGTCTTTCTTTTCATCCAATTCATTCAAGCTTAATTCACGACCTTCAATAGACCGTGGAATTTGGAGGTATATATAACGACCAATCACACCACTTAGAACCACCGCTACCATACTCCAAAAACTAATGGCAACCAAGCCGCCAAACTTAAATGCAGTGTGTAAAAGAACCAACGCAGGCCCCAAAGTGCATAGGAAAATATGAAACTCCAACCAATACTTTAGCACGCCAATTCGTGAAAATCGTCTCACTCTTTTTCTCAACATATAAAGAGAAACACCAACCAACATCATTAGCGAGCCAATTATGCCAAATCCATGTCCCCACGAGCCACTAGGTTTTAGTGACTGATGTTGATCGTGAAAAAAGCGATCTTCAAGTTGCAATTGGTAGTAAGAAAATCCTGAATAGGAAAGATAAGCAACCACGAAAAAGACAGCGATTACCATTATCGAAAGATATATTTTGTGTGTAATCGGCCTCATCTTCAATCGTTTTTCTAATAACGAAAAATAGTGATTTTATTGCGTTAAAAAGCTCTTTATATTTTGTGATCACATTTCCTTTTGTCAGATCCTGAAGCAGGTTCAGGATGACTTCATGGGCTTTACAGACATCTCCAGTCCATCTTTTTACTCCCGACTCGAATAGAACCGCTTTAAAATAGAGCCATCATTTGCTTCTTTTGACAAGGATTCAATGGTGTTTTTAGGAACATCATAAACATCCAGTAGAATCAGTCCATCCAGGCAATTATTGAATTTCGGGTCCACATTGAAACCAATGATCTTCGCATTCAGCTTAATGTATTTTTTTAATAAGACAGGTAATCCGCTGTTCATTTCATCAGCATCTCCAATAAAGCGATCCAGTTTGTTAATATCATCCATATTTTCCAGAATCACATTCATATTTGGATCCTGACTTTTGAATTTATAGGATTTTCGTGGACGGATGTTTTTAGCCTGATCCCAGTCAAAATGCTGCGACATGATGAATTTTATGATTAACTCTTTGGAGGTTTTTGAATAATTATCGCTGATACTAACCGGACCAATCAAATATCGATACTCCGGATTTTTCAGCAAGAAATAGAGAATGCCTTTCCAAAGCAGAAACAAGGACATGGGTTGACGCTGATATTCCTTGATAATAAAGGAACGCCCCAGTTCCAGCGATTGCTCCAGAATAGGTTCAAAGCCCTCCTTAATTCGAAATAAACTCTGCGTGTAAAAACCGCGAACTCCAAACTCGTGCAAAATATCAGCCCCTTTACCTATTCGGTATGCTCCAACCAGTCGTTGTTCGGCATCATCCCAAATAAAAAGCTGGTTATAGTATAAATCAAACTCATCCAGATCGATGCTGCGATTGGTTCCCTCTCCTACTTCGCGGAAAGTAATTTCCCGTTGACGCCCAATTTCAGTAAGTATATTTGGAATTTCGTTGGAAGGAGCGCAATAAATAGCAAAGTTCTTCAACTTAAATACCAGGCGATTTTCAGTAAGTCCACCAATCTCAGCCACTAAACTTTCGCTTGGTACCGGTGGTGCTATTAACTCAACTTTCTTCTGCCGCTTAAGCGAGTAATTAAAGAACCGTCGCACTTCAATGGGACTTTCCAAACTATAGGTTTTGGCACGCAAATAACGACCAAATTGATATACCTCCGGAAAGCTTTCCTGCTCTTTAACTGAAATGGCTGAACCCAACCGAACTTTAACGACCTTCTTCTTCTTATTTAGAAACTCTGAAGGAAGCTTCACCGTTTGCAAATTTGGATGAATACGACCAATCAAATGAAACAAGCGGCTGTTTTTTCCAATAAAATGAACGGGGATTACCGAAACTTCCGAGCGTTTAATGAATTTCAATATGGAATATTGCCACTGCCTGTCGGTAATTTTGTTGTGTGCACCATAACCAGAAACTTCACCCGCAGGAAAAATACACAGAGCACCTCCACCTTGAATATGCTTCATCGCATTCTTCATTTCTCCAAACCCCGGAGATGTGTCTTTTCTGCCTTCCAGAGGATTTGCATCGAGAAAAAACTGGCTGATCGGATCAATCTTCTTCAATAGAAAATTGGCCATCACCTTTACATCAGGACGAATCTTGCTTAAAATTTTAATGAGCAAAATGCCATCCAGCCCGCCAAAGGGGTGATTGGAGACGACTATAAAAGGTCCTTGCTTTGGAATTTTCCGAAGTTCTCCCTCATCAAACTCAAAATTGATTTCCAGAATCTTTATCAATTCATCAATAAACTCAACACCTTCCTTATCGGCAATTTGCCCGTAGATTTTATTAAGCTTATTAAAACGAAGTACATACATGATAAATTTGGCGAGGTTTTCACCGCCCAGAAACGCCAGGTAAGGATTGGCCTTGAGAATATCCTTGGGTTTTACGATATCCATATTTTTCGAATCTATATGATGTTAAAAATATAAAACCAATACATACCATTTACAGAAACCAGTGTTTTTTTTAACATTTGAAGAAATATGCAAACTTTTAAACAAAAAAGACCCGAAAGTCTTTTTAATTCATAAAAGCTAAATACCTTTGTACCTGAATATTGATTTGATTGACGAAGCATGAATTTTTTATACCAGAAATATAAACCAACAGACTGGTTACCAACCACAAAAAAGGAAGTTGAACAACGAGGCTGGGATCAGCTGGATGTGATTTTATTTACAGGTGACGCCTATGTAGATCATCCCTCGTTTGGCGCAGCTGTAATCGGACGCATATTGGAAGCAGAAGGACTCAGGGTTGCTATTGTTCCGCAGCCCAATTGGCAGGATGACTTGCGTGATTTCAAAAAGTTGGGTGAGCCAAGATTATATTTCGCGGTAACGTCCGGCAACATGGACTCCATGGTCAATCATTACACGGCCAACAAACGCAAACGTTCCAACGATGCCTATACTCCCGGTGGACAAAGTGACAAACGCCCCGATTACGCAGCCACCGTCTATTGTAACATCCTGAAGAAATTATATCCGGATGTGCCATTGGTAGTCGGAGGAATTGAAGCTTCTTTGCGCAGGGTAACGCATTACGATTACTGGCAGGATCAATTAAAACCTTCCATTTTAAAAGAAGCACAGGCCGATTTGCTTTTCTATGGAATGGGTGAAAAATCAATCCTTGATTATACTCATTTAGTACAAAAAGGTGTTGATCCAAAAAGCATCACCAACCTTCCACAAACGGCTTTTCTGGTTGATCAAAACGAAAAGTTTGCCACCCAGAAGAAATGGAATAGTTTGGATTTGTATTCGCATGAAGAATGCCTGAGCGATAAGAAAAAGTTTGCCAAAAACTTTATGCACATCGAGGAAGAATCCAATAAGTCAGAGGCAAATGTTATTGTTCAAAAAATTGGGAAACAGCAGGTAGTTGTTAACCCGCCATGGCCACCTCTGGAGGAAAAGGAAATCGACAGCTATTATGATTTGCCGTTTACACGACTTCCTCATCCAAAATATAAAAACAAGGAAACGATTCCTGCATACGAGATGATTCGCCACTCCATCAATATTCACCGTGGGTGTTTTGGCGGCTGTACTTTTTGCACCATCTCGGCGCACCAGGGAAAATTTATTGCCAGTCGTTCTCAAAAGTCAGTTCTAAAGGAAGTGGAGCAGGTAACACAAATGCCCGACTTCAAAGGATATATTTCTGATCTGGGAGGCCCATCGGCAAACATGTACAAGATGAAAGGCATCCACGAGGAGATTTGCCGAAAGTGTAAACGCCCGTCCTGTATTTTCCCGGATGTGTGTAAAAACCTGAATATTGACCACCAGCCGATGCTCGACCTGTACCGGGAAGTGCGCAAAAACCCAAAGATCAAAAAGGCATTTATTGGCAGCGGTATCCGTTACGATATGATCTTGCATAAAACAAAAGACGAACAGGTCAATAAGAATAATATGACCTACCTGCGTGAGGTTGTCAAGCATCATGTTTCGGGACGTTTAAAAGTTGCGCCGGAGCATACTTCCGATGATGTTTTAAACATCATGAGAAAACCTTCGTTTTCACTTTTCTTTAAATTGAACAAGGTTTTTCAAGAGATCAATAAACAGGAAGGACTCAATCAGCAATTGATTCCGTACTTTATTTCGAGTCACCCGGGATGTAAGAATGTGGATATGGCCAACCTGGCTGCCGACACAAAAAAACTGGATTTCCGCCTGGAGCAGGTGCAGGATTTCACACCCACACCAATGACTTTGGCAACCGTGATTTTCTACACCGGATTTCATCCTTATACCATGGAGCCCGTGTTTACCGCCAAGTCGAAAAAGGAAAAGCTGGCCCAGCGCAAGTTCTTCTTTTGGTACAAACGCGAATATCGCCAGCAAATCAAACAGGAACTGCAAAAGCTAAAGCGGAAGGATTTGATTGAAAAAATACTTGGGTAGCTGTGAGCTGATAGCTATTAGCCATTAGCTTTTAGCTTTTAGTAAAGGAGAACGGAATAAGGAAACAGGAGACGGGTGAACGGAGACCGTCAATCGATAATTCGGTCATTCAGTATTTCAATCCTTCAGTAATTCAATCCTTCAGTAATTCAAAGAGAGTGAGCGCTGTGCTCTGCGAGCCGTGAGCTGTTAGTAAAGCAGAACGGCAAAAACAGAAGTTTAGGTTTAACTTGCCTTCGCTTTTAGAAACGTGAAAGACAACTTTATCATTTATCAGGATTTAAAAAACAGGACGCATAAAAAAGCAGTAATTAAAATCTTATTAGATTTGAAAACCAGTAAATGAGAAAATAAGCATTTACATCCTATTAAATTAAGTATAAATCTGTCAAGCTATTTTAGGAAAGGTCAAAAAGGGAGACGGGATTCTGTCAAGCTATTTTAGGAAAAGTCACTCTGTTGTATTTTTTTCACTTTCTGCCATAATTTTCAAACTTCAGTCTCATTTTTGGACATTTCTGCTGCAATTTTCAAGATCCTGTCTTATTTTTTCGCATTTCTGCCGTCTTTTTTTGTGTCCTGTTTCAAATTTATTGCGCCCTGTCCAACAGAAATCCGAAAATTTTAAACTGGAAAGGGAAGAAACAAACTGGACGACAAAATACCTTGCAGGGAAAGTAAAAGGTCAGCAGGATTCTGGGTATGGGTTGCAGAGTAATAGCTTTAGGTCTTAGATTTGAAAAACAACGCTAGGATTGCAAAGCTGTGCTAACGGGGGATTTCCAATAGAGATCCTGTCTGACTCGCAAGAATTGACAGTACCGGTTCGATTTGTCAAACCGAGAGGAACCCCGCCTGCCATATACAAATTGTAGTGTTTTCGTGCTTTTTCACTCAATACATTTTCATTTTTCTTGCTAGTATATAGCTTGTAACCATTACAATAAACAGTATTGAGGTTTTGACGAGAATCCAAATATTGGATGTATTTCCTTCCAAGTATCCAATAAGGGCCACAATGAACAGCCCAAATACTACAGGAAATGCTGTTATAAGGATTACAACTCTTCGCTCAATTGGTTCTTTAACAGCCCATAAAAGAAGAAAAGTCCAGCCTGTCATCAAAGTCCCACCAATTGCCATTATAAGCCTTGTTTGTATATCGGGATTGTAATTTGGTATTCCTACCATTGTACCGAACAATTTAGGGGATAGAAGTACAATTGCCCATAGCAAATCTGCACCGATACCCAACCAATATGCAATTTTTATCAAGAATAAATTTTTATTTTGTCCATTCATTATAAATGATTTTAGATTAGTAAGTTCTACAGTCGCATATTTTGTCGTTTTTGCATGACGGTCACTTGTAAGTTGTCGTTGCGGATTTCGGAGCTCGTTCCTATCCGGCAGGACGGAACGATGTTGCGAGAATCCAGCATACGATACACCACGAACCCCGCAATGCAATTCACAATTTGTTACAGGCAGTTTTTTATTCATTTTTTTGTTCTTCATCATGGACTATTTCCTGAGTTTCAGCTATAACTTTTTCAACCGTCTCTGTTTTCTCATCTTTTGTCCCTAATGACTTTTTATATGCTCTGTAATCTTCGCTTACCCAAATTTTATCTAATTCTAATTCAAGAATTTCGGTCAACTGTAGGCATGCTTCATAAGTTTGAAGAAAATATTGAATATCAACAGGTAGAAACTCGCCATTTTTTACTCTTGCAAGTGTTGCAGCCTTAGTAAGATAAATCTCATTTGCAATTCCGCTATTATGGATATGGATGTCTCTTGTTGCTTTTAATTCAATATATTTATGAAACGGAGGATGTTCAAGTAAATTTACGCCTACATATTTGTTAAATTCTTCCGAATAATCTTTAGGTGATTTATATGCTAATTCATTAAGGATATTATTTACAATTGAAATTTTAATTTCTTCAAGAGATTTTGCGCCAAGCGCAACTTCTACATCAACTTTTCTTTTGTTTGATATTTTATTAGGAAACTCCATTAAAATATTTCTAAATATTTCATTTTGTAAAGTATCCATAATTGTTACAAGTTGATAAATTCCATCCACAGGTAATTTTATTAAACTCAAATGCTTATACCTATTAATCAATTCATCTTTTGTGAAATCCCTTGTTGAATTTATTGGTGTATTGTCTGCTCTATAACCAACAGGATAAGTTATTGGTATTTTTTCTGCTTTCTCTTCATTTACCAATTCAATGAATTTTTCATATGCGATAAATGTCAATTGAGCCATTTCTCCTTGCAGAAAAAGCAAACTTCTTGAATCTGAAATTGATTTAAATAATCTGTCACCAAAACTTTTCATTTGTTTTCGTTTTTAAAATTGCCTGTAACTAGTTTATCTGTATACTAAAGGTTTACAATACTTCTTCGTGAGGGAAATATTGTAACCCTCCGGTATATTATATTTAAAAACTATCAAATGGATTTTAGCTCTTATTGCTAGCATCGATGTATGTTTCAGTTGTTTTAGTCAGGGCATGTTGTTGTAACCAAAAATCAGTTTCCTAATTTACAAAAACGATCAGAAATAATAGTTATGTACAGCTAATTTGGATTGGTTATAAATGGGGAAAGGAAACTCGAAGACAGAAGAAAGGAAAACGGAGACTGGAGACCGGAAGGTCAGTAGTTCAGTAATTCGGTCATTCTGTATTTCAGTAATTCAATTCTTCGGTAATTCAAAGAGGGTGAGCACTGAGCACCGGGCGCTGAGTGTGTAGAGGAGAAAGGAGACCGGAGGTAGCTTATTAGCTCTCCAATCAGTCATTCAGTATTTCGGTAATTCAATCAATCAGTGATTCAGTATTTCAGTCCTTCAATTAGTGAAACGCATAGCCGGCAGCCAATCCAATCCAATATTGAAACTCGTCATCGGAAAATACATTGGGCGCTGAGTAGTTTATAATTGGTCCCATGTTGAATTTAAACATAAAGCCATCGGTTTTAGGCTGAAACCGCATTCCAACCGGCAGATAGGAGACCACAAAATTTCCCGACTCTTCGGTGTAGGTATAATCGGAATTGAAAAAACGAAATTTTCTATTTTCAGTTTCGGAGGCATAGGTCAGGGAAAAACCAATTTCAAATTTCGTGTTTCTTTTACCCAACAGGTAATTTATTTCAAGAGGCACGGAAAACAGCTTGGTTTTTGTATATCCTTCACCTAAAAAAGGTTCCGTTTGTAAGGACTCCCAGCCAATCCCAATTCGCATCCCCAGTCCATCAGTTCGTCCTTTACGAAACCGAAAATCGTAATTTGCCGAGGTAACAGCTAAACCGGCACCTCCAAATTCAATAAAGACGCTCTTGTTAACGGTGTTTATGGTATCGTTTTCCTGCGAACTGGCAGTTACTGCCACTAGCATTGCCAAAATGAACGACAGCAGGTAGGAAGTAAAATTTCGTTTCATTGCCTGAATGTTAACTGGTATGATTGAATGCTGATTTTAAATACCGGGAACCTGATATTTTAGTAATTATCTACATTGGTTTTGTAGATGTGTTAAAAGAGAGTCTTGATCTACAAGACGATAAGGGGTCTGCTTTTTCGTTGTGTCACTAACTGTAAAAATGCAAAAACCGGCTTAGAATTTTTGCAATTTCAATTTACGAAAGTTATCAGAATAATTTTTACGAACTAATGATTTTGATTGGTTAAAAATGGGAAACACGGAGATGGGAGAAGGGAGCAAGGAAAACGTCATTCTGTAATTCGGTCATTCAGTAATTCAGTATCTCAGTATTTCAATCCTTCGGTAATTCAAAGAGAGTGAGCGCTGGGTAATGGGCATAGAGCAATGAGCATGGGGCGCTGGGCACTGAGTATGCACTGGAGAAAGGAAAAGGGAGAATGAAAAAGGGAAAGCGGGAGTAGCTTATTAGCTCTCCAATCAGTCCTTCAGTAATTCAATCAATCAGTCCTTCAGACACGAGTGATTGTTTTTCGATTTACCCCCAAAACCAGCATCCGTAAAATAAATAAGCCTGAAATTCTCAGTTACAGCTTATGCGTGCATAAAAATCGGCTCCGTGGTTGTTGACAATTTTGCCAAGGTTTTCTCTTCTTTTTCAGTAATCGGTTCAAAGTTATTCATAAACTCAAGAGCCTTTAAAAATAAGGTATTCTTTCCTGGAGGAACAGCCGCAGTAATATCTTTTGAAAGCGTAAACTTTAAGGCCATTTTCATAATTTCCTCATCCTGGATAGGGCGATACCAAACATTTTTAAATAGTTTTTCTTCACCTTCTTTCAGTCGGGTAAGCGCCATGGCTTTTAGGGCAAGAACACCCATTCCACGACTTATTGCCTCATCAAAAACCTGTGGGCCAAAATTTCCGGCATTCCAACAAGCAAAATTTAATGGAAAAAGAATGGAATCGAAATCGTAGTTTTTCATTGCGAGCATTGCTGCGTCAACCGAGTGAGCCGAAAATCCAACATGTTTTATTTTACCATCCTTTTTTGCTTTTACAACGGTTTCCATTGCACCTCCGGGGCCAAATACTTTTTCAACTTCCTCAACAGAAGTCAACGCATGTAATTGGTACAAATCGAAATAATCGGTTTTCAATAATCGAAATGATTCTTCCAGGTTTTTCTGTGCACCCACCGCATCGCGCTCATGAGTTTTACAGGCAAGAAAACAGTTTTTACGGTAAGCTTTCAATGCTGGCCCGAGCTTCTCCTGCGCATTTCCATAATTCGGTGCGACATCGTAATAATTAACACCTAAATCGTATGCCTTGGCAACAAGTTCATTGGCAAAATCCTGAGGATTATCGTTCAGCATGATTCCACCAAATCCAATAATAGAAAGCTTTTCGCCTGTTTTTCCGAGCTTTCTTCTAGGAATTTTATAATCGGGTGAGAAATTGTTCCCAAAACTCCTAATCGTGGGAATGCTAAGTGCCAGTCCGCTTAAAGCACTGTTTCTGATAAAAGATCTACGTTTCATTTTTTGTGTTTTTAGATTTGTTTCAAGTTGGCTCTTACTAAGTTAGTGATAATCTGAAACAAATAAAACCATTGATTTTACGCCTCGAATTAGCAATTGAGAAGCGCGATCTCATCATACATGAGTAGCCATTGTGCTTAAATTTTCAGAGTCTCAATATTCGAATTGCACCCTGTATAACCAACACGAAAACGATGGTTCCGATAATCAAGTCAGGTTTGTTTGAGTTGAGCCAGTTAACCAGCAAACCGGCTACAATCACTCCAAGGTTAATAATCACATCATTGGAGGTGAAAATCATGCTGGCTTTCATATGTGCCTCCTTGCTTTTGGATTTTTGCAGCAAATAAAGGCAAATGCCGTTTGCAATAAGTGCAAATATTGAGATGACAATCATGGTGGTAAAATCGGGTAATTCCTCCGCTCCGAAGAATCGCCTCAACACCTCCACAAACCCGATGACGGCCAGTGTTATTTGAAAATATCCAGCGAGCCTTGCAATCCGCTTTTTTCGTATCAACGTGCCACCAACCGCAAAAAGGCTGATACCGTAAACAAACGAGTCGGCCAGCATATCCAGACTATCCGCAACCAATCCCATTGATTTTGAAAACAGCCCGGTTGTCATTTCAATGATGAAGAAAGCGAAGTTAATCGCCAGTACCGACCACAAAAGCTTCCTTTGTTGTGAATTCTCTTCAAAATCAACCGGATCAGCGTGATCGGTTGTCAGCTTTTTGCCACCCAAATTGAGCTCGTAAATGGACTTTTCAATCTGCTCAATTTCGCCACTGTGAAAGACAGTTAATTTTCTATTCGGAATGTCGAATTCAAGGTTTTTAATACCTGCAATTCCGTCCAGTTTCATTCGGATCAGGTTTTCTTCCGATGGACAATCCATTTTAGTGATTTCAAATATGGTCTTTTCCATATACGTTTTGTTTTCTTGTGTTGGCAATCGCATGAGCATCAACGCTTTTTTCTTTAACAAGACTAATTAGGTTTGGTTCTAAATGAGCAAAGCGCGGAGAAAGGAGAAGGAAGAACGGAGAACGGAGGCGGGAAAACGGAATAAGCAATTTAGGACTACAGTGATTCAGTAAATCAATAAATCCTTCCTTCAGTTATTAACCAATCGACTGTTCAATCAGACAGGTAAATACTGTGAAATGAAATTTTGATGACTAGATATTAAGACTGCTAACTCAAGATTCGGCACTCTCCTCCTCTTGCACTCCTTTGCAGCTTTTACTGGCAAAGAAAGCAATCACAATAAAACTAACGATGAGGACGATGCGATATTCTTTTAATGGATTATTGGCGATAAAGTTAGTGAGGGCAATCACTAACGCAACAAAGTTGATGACTAATACGATGAGCAAAATTTTACGAATACAAGTCTTTTTCATAAAAGCGAAATAATCAATTAGCGACAATCGGTATTTAGTGATTTAATTTTCATTTTTCAACAAGTGACTAAATTACGAATTATCCAAGATCTTAACTGTTAAATTCAAAGTTTTATTATCAATTTCCCATCTCAAACAATCCTCAGGCATCGCATGTTTATAATTCTTAGATCATTAAAACTTTTATCATGGCCACAGTAAATATTTATCTGACTTTTAACGGGAACTGCAGAGAGGCATTCAATTTTTACCAATCGGTTTTTGGTGGTGAATTTCCATATGTTGGAACTTATGGGGAAATGCCACCCCAGGAAGGAATGCCGCCACTTCCCGAAGATCAAAAAGATCGTATTATGCATATCTCTCTCCCAATTAGTAAAGAAACCTCCCTCATGGGAAGTGATACCGGAGGTGAATGGGCTGCAAATTATAAAGAAGGGAACAACTTTTCGATTTCAGTGAATGCCGAAAGCAAAGAAGAAGCCGATCGTATTTTTGGTGCATTAGCGAAAGGCGGAGAAGTAAGCATGCCAATGGATAAAACCTTTTGGGGCTCCTACTTTGGAATGCTTACCGATCCTTTTGGAATTAATTGGATGGTTAGCTTTGAACTATCTAACCCGCAATAGGTAATTCGCCGAAATTGTAAAAAATGGTCATTCAGTTATTTGCCCGCTAACAAAAATGGGCAAACAATATTTTCTTGTATCTTGTCGAAAAAAAGATGAAGTTTAAATTATCCATATTCGCACTGGTTTTAACATTGTTCGCCAGTTGTGCCGAAATGCAGCAACTAGCAAAAACAATTTACGACGAGCAACAACCCCTCAGTCAGTCTGAAATTATTGCCGGACTTAAACAGGCTTTGGTGGTTGGAACTGACAGTTCGGTTGCTAAACTTTCAGTTGTTGATGGCTACTTAAAAGACGAAGCTGTAAAAATTTCACTTCCTCCCGAGGCGGATGCAATAACCAATAACCTAAGCAAGCTTCCGGGTGGGCAGGCATTGGTTGACAAAGTAATTACCAACATTAACCACGCAGCATCGGATGCGGCCAAAGAGGCAGCACCAATCATTATCAACAGCATTAAATCGATGACTATTCAGGATGCTGCAGGGATCTTAACTGGAGGAGATTATGCTGCCACTGAATACCTGAAAAAAACCAACTACGATGCGTTGGCAAACCTTTACGCACCTAAAATAAAAGTTTCGCTGGAGAAAAAATTGGTTGGCAATATTTCAGCACAACAATCATGGGATGAAATGACGGGAAAGTGGAATCAAGTTGCTGGTTCATTCGTTGGCCAAATAGCAAATCTCGAAAAAGTTGAAACGGACCTTAGCGCCTATCTCACGCAAAAAGCACTGGACGGACTTTTCCTAAAAATCGCCGAAGCTGAAAAAGATATCCGACAAGATCCGGCAGCCCGTGTAACCGATTTATTAAAAAGGGTGTTCGGGCGGTAAATTATCGTAAGATTGATTGATTGATTGAGATACGATCGTATTGGATGCATTGTTGGATGAACGATTTTTAGTTTCTGTTTCTTTTCATCGGAAAAGAGATGAAAGACTAAACCTAAAAACTACTAAACGTTCAAAGATGCGGTGCATGAATTGATTTCCATTTAATTAATCTATGCAAATGCACCTAATAATAACATTTTAACTTCTATCTCAGGGGTTTCATTAGATTCCACCCCGGGCTATTAATGGATCACTCCTTCAGAGTTACTTCCCATCGGCTATTATTTCATTTGAATCGTAAAAATCAAGAATGAATTGGCTGGGTTAACTCTTTCAGAAAGGTCTTTTTCTTATCATCCAGCAATGGAGATAATTCATCGAAAACCCGTTGGTGATACTGATTAAGCCAATCAATTTCGAAGGAGTCCATTAATGAAATAGTTATTGCTTTTTGATCAATCGGACAAAGTGTGAGCGTTTCGAACCCAAGGAACTTCCCAAAACCAAGCTCCCCCTTTTCCACACAAACAATTAAATTCTCGATGCGAATGCCATATTCACCATCCCGATATAAGCCAGGTTCGTTTGAAATCACCATTCCCGACTGAATAGCATACTCGTTAAACTCCTGCCGAATACTCATGGGACCTTCATGCACATTCAGAAAATAGCCAACTCCATGGCCCGTTCCATGACCATAGTTCAAACCATGCTGCCACAGTGCTTTTCGTGCCAACAAATCTAAATTACACCCTTTGGTTCCCTCAGGAAACTTAGCAGTTGCCAAGGCAATCATTCCTTTTAAAACAAGGGTGAAATCTTTCTTTTCCTGCTCCGTAGGTTCCGATAAAGCGATGGTTCGGGTAATATCGGTAGTCCCATCAAAGTATTGACCACCCGAATCAACTAGCAAAAAGCCATTTGGCTGAATATTCTTGGCAGTTTCATCAGTTACATGATAATGAACTACCGCCCCATGCTCACGATAACCGACAATTGGGAAAAAGCTGTCGCCAAAGAAATTGGCTTGCTTCGAACGAAAGTCATGCAGTTTCCGAGCAACATCCAATTCAGTAATTTCTTCGTTTCCAACGGTTTGATTTAACCAATATAGGAATTCAACCATCGCCACACCATCTCTTCGCATGGCATGGTGAATGTGATCAATTTCTATACCCATTTTTTTTGCTTTCAACTCGGTAGGAATTGAATTTCTATAAACCGGATGACACTTATCTGATAAATTATTAAACAACTGCTGATTGGTCTTTGACGGATCAATGAGCATTTGCGAGCTAACGGAGATTTCATTTAAAAATGAATTGACTTCATTATATGGTTTGAGAAGGATTTTCTCATAGGTCAACTTTTCTCTCAAAGGTTTCTCCAGCTTAACTTCATCAACAAAAAGCCAAACTTTTTCTAAGCCAATAACTCCATAGCCAAGAAATACCGGGTTAAAATCGACATCAGTTCCACGAAGGTTTAATGTCCATGCTAAATCATCTAACGCCGTAATCAGCAGATAGTCTGCCCCACTCTTTTTCATCTCTTGGCGAAGATGCTCAATCTTGTCACGCCGGGTTTGACCAACAAATTTTTCATCGTGCTCGAATATTTTGTCAACAGGAATTGTCGGACGATTCTCCCAAACGTTCATTAGCAAATCCTCAACAGGAGATACTTCAATTTGAAATTTTGAAAGCTCCTTTTGAAAGCTATTGAATTGATTAATTGATAGACAACTTGCATCAACACCCAACTTTTCGCCCTTGAACAATTGATTGCCAATCCACTCAACAGGTGATGGAGTTTCTGCCATACCAAGTTTCATTAACTGTATGCCTGTGCCCTCCAATTCTCTTTCAGCTTGTAAAAAATAGCGTGAATCCGTCCACAGAGCAGCTTCATTTTGTGAAACTAACACGGTTCCTGCAGAACCGGTAAAACCAGAAATAAACGCCCTACCCTGCCAATGATCAGGAACATATTCGCTTTGGTGAGGATCTGTTCCTGAAATATAAAAAGCCTGAACTCCCGCAGCTTTCATTTCTGTTCGCAATGATTCAATTCCTTTAGCTATTTTGTTCATCTTGAATTAACTTTTTAATTACTTGCTGAATAGAATAAGAAGGTATTTTTTCGACATCAATTTCATGGGGATGGTAAAACTCAAATCCGGAAATATCATCCATTGCCTTCAACCCTTCTATAGTTTCGAGTTCCACTTTGAATATTAAATCGAGTGTAAAAACAGAAAAGCCTGAAAATGGATATTCGTTTGGAAATGAGCACCAGTAGGAAAGGTTTTTCACTCCCACTCCCAATTCTTCTTTTATCTCCCGGGCAATCGCTTGTTCTGCAGTTTCCATAGGTTCAATAAAACCACCGGGCAAATCCAGCATTCCAAAATGAGGTTCAATGGCGCGACGAGTGAAAAGTAGTTTTCCTTCGTCATTGAAAATCAAACCAGCAGCAGCTGCCGACGTATTAAAGAAATAATGAAAGTCGCACTCCTTGCACTTTTTAGAGCGATCACCAGTTGCAATAAAATTAGCTGATCCACAACGTGGGCAAAATTGAAAAACATGAACTGGCAGAGTATCTGAAAACATAGATAAGTTTTACTTAGTAATTTCCATTGATTGTAGCCATTCTTTAAATAATTCGGGCCACTGTATTACGGGCAAATTTGAATCTTTTTTCATCCCAAAACCATGACTTCCCTTATGAAAGATGTGTAACTCTGCCGGAATATCGTACTTTTTTAATGCCATGTAAAACTCAATAGAATTTTGTGGTGGCACCGCTTTATCATCATCTGCTAAGATGAAAAAGGTTGGTGGTGTGTTTTTATCGACCCATAACTCGTTGGAATATTTTTTTGCCAGATTCCAATCATTGGTTTTGCCTATCAGATTGATGCGAGATCCCATGTGACCTACTTTTTCGTCGAAACTGATCACAGGATACAACAAGAGCATAAAATCAGGACGGCTACTCAATTTGGCCAGCTCATTATCAGCATCCGGATTTCCCATATCAAAATGAGTTCCAATGGTAGATGCCAAATGCCCACCAGCCGATGAACCTGCCACGCCGATTTTATTTATATCAAGGTTCCATTCCTTCGCTTTTGACCGCACCACACGCATGGCCTGCAATCCATCAGTGACAGGTATTTCGTGATTTCCATAGGGTAAGCGATATTTTAAAACGATACCGGCGACACCAATCGATTTTAAATATTCAGCAATATCAAATCCCTCATGTTCAATTGCCTCAATCCAATAACCGCCACCGGGGCAAATAACAACCGCTGCACCTGTGCTTTTTTCTTTTTCAGGAAGGTACACAAACAGTTCTGCTTCTGTTATATTCTCAACCCGGGTTATTCCGTCGTGGGTATACTCTTCCTTTCCCGGTGCTTCATTTTTATTTGGCGCGCCATTTGGCCAAAGTTTTAATGTTAAATCTTGCGCCATAACTTGTGAAATAAATAGTAAGCTAAATAATGCGAAAGTGATTTTCTTCATTTCTGGATTTTTTGTGGAAGAGTAAAAGTACAAATAAATCAAATTACCGTTATTCATTCGATAAGTTTATATATTAATTTTGAACGCTAACAATGAATTTCTTTATTTTGCATCATGTTTCTTTCACTATTTATTGAGGGATTTATCGTTGGATTTGCGGTCTCGGTACCGATTGGACCGATTGGCGTATTAGTGTTACAGCGAACTGTGAATAAGAACCGTTTATCCGGTTTCTTTTCAGGGATTGGTGCCGCTACATCGGATACTATTTATGCCGTTATAGCTGGATTTAGTCTTTCATATGTTATTAATTTCATTAAACAATACCAGTTCACATTTCAACTTGTTGGGACATTGATGCTTTTGATACTGGGTATCTTTATTTTTACGAAAAATCCGGTTAAAGACCTGCGGAATTATAGACGAAAAGGTAGCTCTCACTTTCAGGACATGATGTCCACGTTTCTTGTTACCTTTACGAATCCATTGGTTGCTTTAGTATTTCTGGCAGTTTTCACAGGTTCAGGAATTGTTTTGGATATCGCAAAACCCTATCAGGCTTTATTTATGCTTTCAGGCGTATTTCTGGGAGCCAATTTCTGGTGGTTCATTTTGACAAGTCTTGCCGACCTGTTTAAACACAAGTTTAACCTGAGAGTGCTTTGGTGGTTTAATAAAATTGCGGGAGCAATGGTTTTGGTATTTGTACTGGTAAGCCTTATAATAACGCTCACCTCACACTTTATGAATTAAAATTCTTTTCAATTGCAGAAAGAAACGCGTCAGGTATTCTGCATGGTTTATTTGTATTACCATCAAAAAAGACAAGGACCACTTCACCTTCATTAATTAGCTCCCCGGCTTGATTATATATTTCCGTTTTTATTGGAAATTTCACCTTGGGTATTTGATCAACAATTGTACGAACGGTTAATAAATCATCGTAATAAGCAGACTTTAGGTAGTTTATTTTAAGACTTCGAGCCGGAAGCAGAATATTACTATCCTCAATTTCCTTATAGGTCACGCCGAGTTCACGAATCATCTCTGTTCGTCCAATTTCGTAGTAACGTGGATACACTCCATAATAGACAACACCCATCTTATCGGTGTCTTCGTAGTAAACTCTAATTTTTGTTTCGCTAATCAACATAGAAATTACTTAAATGGAGAATCCGGTTCTTTGGCCATATGATTATAGGTAAGTTTGTCCAATAATTTAGGCATGAATTTACCAAGAAATACAGTAACCTTTCCTTCCACAAAAGTTAGTATTAAATGGCGCTTCCTTTTTTCAACTGCCTTCCCAATTAATCTGGCACATTCTTCAGCAGTCATCATACTACCTTCATTGCGAGGAGTTTTTCCTTGCTGAGAGCCATCTCCTATTAGCGCAGATTCTCGAACCTCAGATGCCGTAAATCCAGGTGCTGCAACCAGTACATGCAATCCTTTTTTAAGATTCTCTATTCGAAGTGCATCCAGGAAACCACGGATCGCATATTTTGATGCAGAATAACCGGTACGACCGGGCAACCCGACATAACCGGCGATTGAAATAACTCCGACCAGTGATCCTTTGGTTTTTAATAAATACGGCAAAGCATATTTTGAACAATAAACAGTTCCCCAGAAATTGACATCCATTAATCGTTTAATAACATTTAGGTCCGTTTCTTCAAATATCGAACGCATAGAAATACCAGCATTATTAATCAAAATATCGATCTGCCCAAACTCCTTAACCGCAGCTTCAATCAATTGCTCGCAATCTTTTTCCTGGCTAACATCAACTTTTACAGCGAGTATTTCAACATCAGGAAGCTCTTCTTTCAATTGCTCCAAACGCTCTAGCCGTCGAGCAGCTAAAACTAAACTGGCTCCCTTTTTTGCAAACTCAATTGCCAAAGCTTTACCTATTCCTGAAGATGCCCCGGTAATTATTACAACCTTTTTATCCATATCTACGTTATTTCAAAAACAAAAATAGTTCTTTTTTAGAGTGATCGGCAAAGAAGCATTTAACATCGGGTTGTTAATAAGTAACAATGAAGAAAATCCGATTATTTTTTGTGATAATTTGCAATTAAAAATAGAGTTTTTACCTTTGCACCGCCTTTAAACAAAAAGGCTACATACGAGGATGACTCAGTAGCTCAGCTGGTAGAGCACATCCCTTTTAAGGATGGGGTCCTGGGTTCGAGCCCCAGCTGAGTCACCAAGAAATTTCAAAAGCCTTACAAGCACAAAACTTGTAAGGCTTTTTCTTTTTTAATCATGCAGACATTATTTTGATATTTTATCGATGATAAATTAATTCTGAACGAAATAGAAGTGCACCACCATCATAACGATTCTCATTCACTGCCATCCAACATATTTTTCAAAAAGTTCCATCTCTCGCATATTTACTTGCCCTTTTATTGCGATTTTCTAATTTTATGCTGAAATTGAAATGTAATAAGAGACAGAGCTAATGCCTAAAAGTGATTTAATCATATGGAATAAATTTAAAAATGGTGACGATTTTTGTCTATCACTTATATATTCAGAACATGTAAAATCACTATATATCTATGGTCTGAAATTTACAACCAACAGTGATCTTGTAGAAGATGCAATTCAAGACCTGTTTCTTGATTTGATAAAAAATCGCAAAACCATTGGAACAACAGACAATATTCAATTTTATCTTATCAAATCATTTCGAAGAAAACTAATTAGACGACTTAAAAGAGAACTTCGGTACAGCGATAACAAAATAGATGATTTTTTCTTTGAGTTAAATTACTCGCTGGAAACTAATTTGATTCAGGAGGAAACTTTAAACAATAAAAAAAGACGACTGACCGAGGCTATAAAGAAATTAAGTCCACGACAAAAAGAGGCTATTTATTTAAAATTCGAAAAAGATCTGGATTATAAAGAAATTTCTGAAATACTTGGAACCGGGATTGAAGGCGCCAGAAACCTAATTTACAGATCCATCAAATCCCTGAAAAAACTATTCAAGCAAGATAGCATCTCATCCGTACTACTGCACATTTTTAAAAACTCATCAAACTTTTTTGAAAAAAATCTAATTTAGTTGATGATGTTTTTCATTTGCCTGCCTTTCTATATTGAAAGCAAATTAAAATGGAAACGTATCAATATTTCACATTAGAAGATTTTGTTTTGGATGATGATTTCAGAAAGTGGGTCCTGTCCCCTACTACAACTTCTGAAGAATCATGGAATAATTTCATAAAAAACCACCCGGAAAAAGAAAAAACACTTGATCAGGCAAGATCTATCATTCTATCTTTAAAACCAGTTGAAGAAGACGTACCAAGCCAAAGAATAGATCATTTATGGCAAAGAATCAATAGAAACCGGAACAAAAAACTCTATGGATTTTCAAGTCAATTAATAAAAATTGCTGCTGTTTTTGTATTAGCATTTCTACTGGGTGCTGGTACCCTGTTTATCGTGAATCAATCGAGCAACAATTATTCAGAGATTTACACTGAAGTTAATGTTCCTTTTGGGGAGAAATCTGAAATTACTCTTTATGACGGAACAACAGTTTGGTTAAACTCAGGGACCAAACTTCGCTTCCCTGTCGTGTTTAATTCCAATATCCGAAAAGTATATGTCGAAGGAGAAGCTTTCTTTGATGTCGCAAAAAATAAGAAAAAACCTTTTGTGGTCGTTACTGGTGATTATGGAGTTGAAGTATTGGGAACTCGATTTAACATATGCGCATATCCTCAAGACAATGAATATTACGCAACCTTGGAAGAGGGTAAGATAAAAGCTTACAACCTCACATCCAGCAAGATGACCGAATTAAATCCGAGTGAACAAGCAGTAATAAACCTGCAAACAAAAAACATAAATCTTCGTAAAGTTAATCCAGAGCTATATACATCATGGAAAGACAACATATTAAGATTTGAAGATGCCGAATTCTCTGATCTCATAAAGAAAATGGAGCGTTGGTACGATGTAAAAATAGAAGTTAAAGATATTGAATCATACACGAAGAAGTATAACATGTCGATAAAGACAGAAAGTCTTAGAGAAATGCTAAAATTAATTTCATTAACAACACCAATAAACTATGAAATAAACGAGAACAAAGTATTCATTACCAGACAGTGAAAATAGGAAAGTGCTGGGAACACTTTCCTGTGATTCTTCATGCTGCGCATGAATTAAGATAACTAATCCCTCGCATGGGAAAAAATTAACCTTAGAAACGCAAATCTATGAAAAAAAAATGGTTTAATGATTGGAGAGTCACATCTCCAATTCAAAAATGGTTACGAATTATGAAACTGACCTTGCTTATTTTTTTAGCGACATTCATGCATCTAAGTGCCAGTGTCTACTCTCAACAAACCAAGCTAGACCTAACACTGCAAAATGCAACGATCCGGGAAGCTCTTCGCTCCATAGAGGATCAAAGTGGATATTACTTTCTGTATACCAACGAAGATGTTGAGATAAACAGAAAAGTAAACATCGATTTAAAGAAGATGTCCATTGAAGATGTGCTTGATAATTTATTCAAAGGAACAGATGTTGTATACAAAATTGCTGATCGTCAGGTTGTATTATTAAAAGAAAACCAGACAAACGCTAATGTTAATCAACAAACCTCTGTTTCCGGAAAAGTAACCGATGTTTCCGGAGCACCTCTACCTGGAGTTACAGTAATTATCAAAGGTACTACTCAAGGTACAATTACGGATTTTGAAGGAAACTACACCATCTCCAATGTCCCGGGAGATGCAACCTTAATTATTTCTTTTGTAGGTATGAGGACTCAAGAAATTCTTGTTGGTGGAAGGTCTAATATAAACGTTAAACTGGAAGAGGAAACAGTTGGTATTGAGGAGGTCGTAGCCGTAGGATATGGTACGTTGACCAAACGAGAATTAACAGCTGCTGTTAGTTCGGTAAAGAGTGAGGATCTGGTTGACAGAACCAATGCCTTCAACGTTATGGAGAGTCTTGCAGGAAAGGTAGCCGGGGTGAAAAATATATCCTTCTCGGGTAAGCCAGGTGGAGCTTCTTCATTAAGAATTCGTGGTATGGGATCGATTAATGCCGATAGTAATCCGATATACGTTTTGGACGGTGTTGTTGGTGTGGATCCTCAAATTATCAATGCCTCGAATATCGAATCTATTGACGTATTGAAAGACGCTGCCGCTACAGCAATGTACGGGGCTCAAGGATCGAATGGTGTTGTTATTATTACGACTAAAAGTGGAAAGAAAGATCAGGGAACTTTAACCTACAGCGGAAAATTAGGTGTGGGTTATCTAGGTCGAAAAATAGATGTTTTGGATGCAGACGGATTCATGGAAGTCCAAAAACGCGCTTATGGATATAGTGGAAAAGTGATGCCCCATTTGATTAATCCAATGGAAAACCTTTTCTACTATTCAAAGGACGCATCTGGAAATTTTTTAAGAGATGACGCAGGAAATTTAATTGCTTCACCCAAATACGACACTGACTGGCAGGATGCAATTACTCAAAATGCAATTACAGAAGACCATAATCTTGCCTTTTCAACCAGAAACGATAAAACAGCTGTTTATGCAAGTTTAGGTTATCAGGATTTCCGGGGATTGGTTAAATACACGTATTCAGAACGTTTTTCAGGAACCGTGAATTTACAGAGTGAAATTAATGATTGGCTGAATATACAAGCTGTGGTCACTACAGGTTCTCGTAAAAGTAACGACATGGAAGGTGGTTTTGGTCAAGGTCCAATCCGAAATATGATTGAAATGCCGCCTATTGTTCCCGTACAATATGAAGATGGCACATGGGGACGTAAGAGCGATTATCCACTCGGAGAATCCGGAGAAAGTCCGATTCGTTTATTGCAGAACCAAAAAAATATTCAGGAGAGAAATTTCACGGTATTCAACTTAGTATCAACATTTAAGTTGCATGACAACCTTTATTTTACTGCCAAAGGTGATATGCAAACCACTAACGGACGAAATATCAGGTATGCAAAAGCTGGACTGTTAGACGTTAGTGAAACCAATAACGGTTTTGCTGATATCTATAATTCTGTTAGCAGAAAAATGTCGAATGAGGATTATTTCACCTACAGCAACAGCTTCTTTGACGACCAGATAAAGTCAAATTTTGTGTTAGGTGCCAGTTGGTACTATTATCGCAGTGAAAGCTCCTCAAGTGGTTCAGAAGATTACTTTGATGATTATTTCCAATATTACAATTTAGGAGCAGGTACTACCTACCATGCACCATCATCAGGCATGACTCAAAATACCATCAGTTCCTTTTATTTTAGGATGAACCATAGTTTTAAAGACAGGTACTATCTTGGAATAACATTAAGGGCAGACGGAGCATCCAATTTCGGTGCAAATAATAAGTATGGGTATTTCCCATCTGCTTCTGCTGCTTGGGTTATTTCTGATGAAGACTTTTTCGGTTCTGCTAAAAATGTATTTAATAATATGAAATTAAGGTTGAGTTATGGCGCTGTAGGAAATGCGTCAATACCAAACTACCGAACTATTTCTTCTTACAGCAATAATTCGTTGATTTTCAATAAAGTTCTGCAGCCATATGTTATTCTTGGAAATCTTGGGAATGCAGATTTAAAATGGGAGACTTCAAAACAGTTTAACCTTGGGTTGGACATGGGACTTTATGATAACCGTTTCGAACTATTGGTTGATCTCTATCATAAATCAACTCAGGATTTATTGTTCTCAAAACAGGTACCATATACAACAGGTTATGCAAGTACATGGACCAACCTTGGCGAGATCGTAAACGAAGGACTTGAAGTAACTCTAACATCAAGAAATATTGCTACCAGAAACTTCAACTGGACAACAAATCTTATTTTTTCCAATAATAAATTAGTTGTTAAAGATGTAGGTGGCGAGACAATTAACACTGGTAATAACACCGTTGCAAAAGAAGGTGAAGAGTGGGCGACTTACTACGTATACAAGCGAATTGGAACTTGGGGATTAGATGAGATCGAGGAAGCTGCCGTTTTTGGCAAAAAACCTGGAGACTTAAAATATGAAGATGTAGATGGTGACGGTGTAATTAATGATAACGACCGACAGCCTTTTGGCAATGGACTTCCAAAAGGGGACTTCAATATGGTAAATACCCTTAGCTACAAAGGATTATCTCTTATGGTTGATTTAAACCTTAGCTATGGAGCTAAATTGATGGGGATCACAACAACAATGATGGAGAACCGCCAGATTTATGGAAACTCGATGGTTTCAGTTTTAGATGCATGGACACCTGAGAATCAAAACTCTATGATTTCAGCGATTCGCCTCCCTTCTGATGTTTATTTTGGAGAAAATGAGAAGGATAGCCGGATGTTATATAATGGTGATTTTCTCAGAATAAGAAATATTGCATTGACTTATGATTTTAATTCTAAGACTCTCAATAAGATCGGGTTTATTAAAGGATTAAGTGTAGGAGTTAATATTGAAAATGCATACGTATTTACCAGTTTCCCGGGATTCGATCCAGAAATTGGAGCTTTTTCAACTGATTCAGGTCAGGGAATAGAATTCTATTCTTATCCAAGGCCTACTACGGTTTCTGCAAATCTCAATGTTACATTTTAAAATCTTCAGAAATTATGAAAAGATATATATTTAATATAAGTTGGCTAATTGCATTAATCGTTATTTGCACTTCGTGCGATGACTTTTTAACAGAAGAGCCAAAAACATTTTTGTCTCCTGATTTTTACTACCAATCAGAAGCACAGGTGCAAGCTGCAGTAAACGGGCTTTATACATACTTAGATGACCGTTTCTCTTCAGACATTGGACCAGGAACTCAAACCTATCTGTTTTTAGAATATCTACATGGATATGCCGTTAGACCTTACACTTCAAGTAGTCAAGATCTTAATCAGGCGGTTAATTTAAATGTAAAAGAAGATAATGGGTATGCGCAAAAACTATGGTCAACTCATTATGTCGCCATTGAAAACTGCAACAGTGTACTTGAAGGAATAAAGGACGTTACCACCGAAATCATTGCTGACAATACAAAAAACGTCCTATGGGGAGAAGCCTATTTTTTACGTGCTTACAATTACTTCAATCTAGTTCGGTTATTTGGAGAAATTCCATTAAAACTGGAAAGCACCAAAAGTCTGGCAGATACTGAAATCGAACTATCATCTGTGGATGCGGTATATACACAAATAGAAAAGGATCTTCTAAAAGCAGATTCATTAATGGTCAATAACTCATGGACTAGTGTAGAAGGTCGTGTTGCTAAAGGAGCTGTAAAATCCATGCTTGCCAAGGTATACTTAACAATGGCTGGTTATCCGCTTCAAAAAGGCAATACCTATTACCAGAAAGCATTTGATCAAGCAAAAGCTGTTGTAGCAAGTTCAAAATATTACCTGTTTGACAACTATGCAGCTTTGAGAGATCCCGCGAACGAAAACACAGGCGAATATATTTGGATGATTCAACGTCAAAGCCAATATGCAGGTTCGCCAGTACATTTTAACTTACTACCTTATCCTGAGCCAGAAAAACCAATTTCTTCTGCCGGGGCAAACGGAGGAGCTTTGGCACCTGCACAAGCATTCTACGATTCCTATACTCCAGGAGATAAAAGGTTAGAAGAAAAAGGATTTTATTACACGCAACACGAAGCATTGGGTGATCCTGGTACGATCGTACAACTCGCACAACCGTATATTTATAAATTTTGGGATAGCGCTGCTGCTCAATCAGGAAACTCAGGTAAAAATTTTCCTTTAATTACTTATGCAGATGTATTACTAACGCTAGCCGAAGCAAAAACTCAAGTAGATGGTGGTAATACCAACAATGCAGAGGCTATTGACGCATATTTTGAAGTAAGAAGCAGAGCAAATCCTGTTGAGACAAAACCCTCGCTCCTTTCTGTGGATGACATTTTAAAAGAAAGATTCTGGGAACTTTGTTTTGAAGGACACACTTGGTTCGACATGCTGAGGACAAGAAGAGCACTGAATGTCACTTCCAGAAATATGGTGAACATGATTGGGTATAATGCACCTGCTCATCCTGAAGGACACCAATTTGCTGAAGACGATTTGTATTTCCCTTATCCAATCAGAGAAAAGCGGTTGAATCCAAATCTGGTACGAAATTAATACGTACAACTATCAGCAACATGGTTGTTTGATGAGTTCATCCTGACATAGCAAAAAGATTTGAAGCATTTTGCATTAATTATTGAAACAGTTACTTAATGAATTTACAAATAAAATCAATGATTCTCCTAGGTATAATATTATCGATGCTTATATCCTGTAAGGATGATGATGGTACCAATTTGAGACCAAATATTTTTAACGAGGATAATGAGAATAGTACCTTATTAAGCGTAAAGTACACATCAAATGCAGATTCTGTTATTCTTACATGGGAACTATTAACTGATACAGTAACATTTGATCATTTTCAGGTTTCTGAAGAGAAGTCAAACAAAATTGTACAGCTTGGTCATGATGATACTAAATGCATCTTGACTCATTTTCCCTACCAGGAACTGGTCCCAATATCCATTTCCTTTATGAAGAATGAAAAGGCCATTAATACATACACGCTAAATGTAATGATAGATGGACTGGATACTATTTTTGCCCACACATTGATCCCTGACAGAGGGAGTGTTACAGGTGGAGATGGTACATATTCCATTGCATTGCCAGATGGTCGATCTATTTTTCTAATGGGTGATTCCTTTATAGGACCTGTTACCGATGGAGCACGCTCCATGCAGGATCATATGTTTCGGAATACATATATCTTATATGACGAGGGTCAGGTAAGTGGAATATACAATGCAAATGGAGATAAAACTTCTGCTGCCGTACCACCAGGTGTAACCGACGAAGGTCAAAAATGGTACTGGCCCGGACATGGTTTTGTAAATGACAACAAACTGTACATTTTCCAAACATTAATGTACCAGGGAGAAGCAGGAATGTGGGGATTTCGGTATGAAAAGACAGATATATTGGAATATAATTTACCCAATATTGAACTCGTTCAAACGGTCGATATTCCATTTCAAGGTTCACCAGATATCCACTATGGAATGGCCGCCTTAAAAGAAGATGACTATGTATACATCTACGCCCAAGTGGACATTGAAAATGGATTGAATACAATTTCAGATGTATTAGTTGCACGAACTACCATGGAAGATCTCTACACCAAGTGGGAATATTTTGACGGTTCCGGCTGGAGCCAGAATTCCTCTGATGCAGTGAAACTGGAAGGCCTTTCAAGCGTTCCTGTCTCTTCTCAATTTAATGTTTTTAAACTCAATGGGAAATACGTTCTGTTGACTCAGAAAAAACAATTTTTATCTGGAGAGATTTACACTTTTATCGCAGATAGTCCGCAAGGACCATGGTACAATAAGCAACTGATCTATAATACTCAGGAACAAAACACTCCTGATATATTTACCTATAATGCTATGGCACATCCTCAATTCACAAAAGATGGAATGATATTGATTAGTTACAATATCAACAACGGAGATTTTGTGAAACAACATGAGGATGTCTCTACTTATCGACCCAAGTTTTTTTGGGTAGAAATTGATAAGATACTTAACAATTAAAGTAGTTGGTGAAAATGCGTAAACTAATTACAAACTTTTAAAACATTCAATTATGAAAAATAAAATAATAAAAATATCGATTGTATTGTTGATTTTTTCACTCTTTGCCTGTGACGAAGAAATTTCAAACAAGATGACAATGGATTATCCGCTGAATTATGACATCGAATATGGCATAAGGCAGGTCTTACAATACGATCCAATGAATATCAACGGGATCAACGTCTCTGATAAATTAGATTTCTTCAGTACGATAAAGTTTACATTGCATTACAATGATGGCAAACTTACAGGATTAACTTATTCTAATGGCGATGTTCCTTTTTCTCCTTTCGGTTTTGAAGGTGGTGAAGAACTTGATGTTGACTGTGAACTGGATTATGACGTTTTCCCAAATGAACTACGCATCCTTGGCACGAACCAGGTAGTAGCGTATTTCCAAAATGGAGAATTTATAATGCCATTCCAATTGGACTGTGACTTATTGAGTTACAAATACACATTCAAGAATATTGAATAGTTTGGATATTAATGAAGTTTAATTTTAAAAAGTACAAAAATGAAATACTTGAAAAAATATAGAGCCTTGATGATGATTTTCATCTTTCCATTACTAGCAATAATGTGTATGACCATTGAGAATATCATTTATCCTGATGATCCACAGGTTAACAGTGACATTCAAATTGGAGTCGACATAAAACTGGTACCGGAAAATGATGACAATACTCAATTGACTTTTGCAGTACTGGCACCAAAAAGCTGGAATCTTGCTGATAATGCCGAGTTATTTATAACCACTACTGGTTATACAAAAGGAGATATTTCAAATGAAAAAATGGTTTTAATGCCAGAATCAGAGATTGAACCAACAACCGCCCTTCCCTGGTCAACTGCTTTACAAAGTGAAATTGGACTAATGGGCAACTTAGGGCCAGTTGAGTGGGTTGTCTTTCATACTCAAACAACCTTTATTATCACCGATGAAGATGAAAAACTCATCACTGCAAACGTAAAAATCAATCTGACCACAGGTAGCGAGAATATTAAGCTGTTCATGGGGTACTTCTTTTGTGGAAAAAACAGAGGTCTTCATGACGAATATTACGAACCAAACGCAAAAACAAAAGTGCTGACAGTTATGGGTGGTTCAAATCCATTGTTAGATTACACAACTGTAAGTTTGGTATCAACAGTTCCCGCAAGCTATGGCTGGGGAGATATCTTTTCCTTGAAATTTGAAACTGTTGCCGGTGCAGTGGAAACTCCATTAAAGGATGCTGCAAAGGTTTATCTTTATGGAAAAGTTTTTTATGCTGATGGAAATGACTCTACCGTTGTAGATGTTATAAGTGATAAAACACTGATGGAAAAGGTTGGAGAAACTACCTGGCAAAAATACATTTATCCTAAAGATTTCTTCAACTTACCGGATGATGCAGTTATAACAGAGGCAAAGTTCCATTTTTCAAACGAAGACCAAAGTATAATTGTTAAGCAAGCTTCCGGAGATGATTTTGTAATCATGGAAACCTGTAATTAACCTGATTAGTTAAGGGTATTTAAATTAACTAAATCAGTGAAGTTTTACTTTGAAAAACTTAATTATTCAATCAACCCTGTGCCTTTTAGGGCATAGGAAAACTTAAAGACTAACCGGGGTGTCTCATGGATTATACTTGCCTGACTAAAGGCAGGCTTATTGTTCCACAAAACAATTTGAAAAATTTTTCCATAGAGATACCCCGGAAGCTTGAGATCTGGAATTTCATTGATCACATTGAAAGGTGGCGAATGAATTTGAAGGTGACTGTCTTAAAAAATAAACCTAACAATGAAATTTTATATTCTGATAGTAGTATTAAGCTTCACCTTTTGTATAGCGTGCAAAAAGGAAGAAGCACAAAAAAGTGATCAGGCAGAAATAGTCAGTTTTTCTATTGGATCATTTCAGGATGGTGAAGCTGAATTTAGCTTTGAAAATGACTCTGCTAAAATAAAACTGTGGGCAAATGACGGAATTGACCTTTCGACACTAAAACCTACTATTGTCGTTTCAGATTTCGCCACAATAACTCCTGCCTCTGGCGAAGTAGTGAATTTTTTGTTGGATAATGGAAAATACGTTTATCGGGTAATCTCCGAATCCGGGCTAGTCAAACAATGGTATATTCAAATTATTTATAATTCTTCATTGGTTTTAATTCCCAACAATGGGGAATGGGACTCCAATGTTAAAGTTTACGAAGCTACTGAATACAACGATTTCTTAACCAGATATGAAGGTTGGAATGGAGGAGACGGATGCTATTCCGTTTTACTTCCAAATGGTGATATTCTATGGACCTTTCAAGATAGCTTTTTTGGGCACATAGAGAGCAACAGATCAAGAGTTGACAACACTTTTGTGCGCAACGCAGCATTCATTCAACAGGACATGTCCCTTGATGATATTGTCCAGTTAAATCCGGGACAGGGCAATCAAGCTGAAACCTGGACAAAATATGCCGGATCTGCTGATGATGAAGATTGGTATTGGACAGGTGACTCACACGTACATAATGGAAAACTACAAGTGTTGATGGGACATATTACAACAACAGGGAACGGTGCATGGGACTTCAAGCAAGTTTCAACGGATGTAGGTGTATTCTCATTGCCCGATCTTACGCTTGAAAAGATTGTTAAAGACGTTGATAAAAGTAGCGTGCCTTATAGCTCTGGACTGTTTGACGCTTCCGATGGTTATACCTATTTGTATGGGAATGAAAATGGTTATTTAACTTCTTATTTGCGAATAGCCAGGGTTCAAGCTGGAGACCTGACAAGTCCTTGGGAATACCTTACGAAGAGTGGATGGTCGCAAGTCCGCGATGATCATTACATCCTACAAAATGTTACCGTACCTAATGTCTTTGAGAAGGATGGAAAGTATTATTTGGTTTCCCAGGAGATTATTTTTGGTAGGGACATTTATATTTGGGAAGCCCCCAGCCCGATTGGACCGTGGACAAACAAGCGAACAATCTATAAAATTCCGGAGAAATATACCCATCCGGAGTTTATCACCTATAATTCTACGATTCACGCGCATTTGTCAAAAGAAGGTGAGTTAGTCCTTGCTTACAATATTAACCCAACAGATTTCTGGTCAAATTTCAATAATCCAGGAAGTGCCGACCGATACCGACCGTATTTTGTTCGAATCTATAATTGGGAGTAAGAGGAACAATTATTGCTTTAAAATAACCTAGAAAAAACAACATGAACTTGAAGAAGTATATTCGTGTAGTCATTGCCTGGATTGGGATTTTATCCATTCAGGCTCAAAATAGTATTTCAATTTTAAAAAAAGGAGAACGAGCAGTTTTTATTGGAAACAGTGTCACACATGGCTGCCATTACCATTCATTTATATGGTTATACTGCATGACCCGATTCTTTCAATAATAAAGTTAAATTATACGGTTTTCGAACGAAGGATTATTGTTCAATTTTAAAAGTTGCAGATAATATCACGATTTCATAGATCCAATTAAATTTAATAAAATTGTGAATCTTTGAAGAGACCGAATGAATAACTCGACGCAGACAAATTTGATTTTGACTAATGTTTCTTCTTTTGAGAACTTTTTCAAAAGAAATTATGCTTTAGCCTGTCTGGTTGCCATGAAATATTTAAAAGATGAGCAAAAAGCTGAAGACATCGTGCAAGAGGTTTTTATAAATCTATGGCAAAAAAGAGATGAATTGAATATTCATTCCAACCTTAAACAATATCTGCTGAATGCAGTACGAAACAAAAGTCTGAATCTATTGCAAAGAGAACATAAATTTGACGATTTAACTTCTCAAAATATGGATGGTGCTATCCTGGAAGAACCAGATCTCAAATTTTCAGATGAAGAATTATCAGTCAAAATTTCGGAGTCGATCGATTTGCTACCCCCACAATGCAGAAAGATATTCATGATGGCTTATTTAGATAATTTGACTTATAAAGAGATTGCAAATACTTTGAACCTTTCTAAAAACACGATAAAGACACAAATGGGAATTGCTTATAAAATTTTAAGGGAAAACTTAAAAAATTATTTCATTGCCCAACTTATTGTATTATTCAGAAAATTAGACAGATAATCCTGCGACAACTACTCTTTTAAAGACATCTATCAAAAAATGAATAAAAATTTTAAGTTTCTATTCACCCTACCTGATAAAATCTGTGTCTAAAGGATAAAATGAAACAAGAAGAACAAAATAAATGGGAACATTGGGCGTCTATTCTTCATAACGAAGAGAAGGTAGATCCCGATCTACAAAATGAAGTTGATAGAAAAGACTTTGAAGCAGCTCAAAATATTTTTGACGTTAGAGAGAAAGTCAAACAATCATCCAAATTTAGATCGGCTGACACCGTTTGGAATGAAATAAATCTTCAGATTCAAACAAAAACCAGAAGACTGGAATTCATAAAATATGCTGCTGTTTTTCTTTTTTCAATCCTGCTCACAAGTGCCACATTCTGGTTTGTAAACAGTCGAGATTCCTACCAGAACGAATATGCGACCATCGTTTCTCCAAAAGGTCAAATCTCAAATATTACTTTATTTGATGGAACCAACATTTGGCTAAATGCCGGATCAAAAATCAAATACAAACACTCCTTCAATCAAAACAACAGAGAGATCATCCTGGAAGGAGAAGCCTTATTTTCT
Source organism: Sunxiuqinia sp. A32 (assembly GCF_052690465.1). Taxonomy (NCBI): domain Bacteria; kingdom Pseudomonadati; phylum Bacteroidota; class Bacteroidia; order Marinilabiliales; family Prolixibacteraceae; genus Sunxiuqinia; species Sunxiuqinia sp. A32. The sequence goes on along the minus strand of NZ_JBQYLI010000001.1, from coordinate 153,153 downwards.
GTTACCAAGAATAAAAAACTGCCTTTTATTGTCCACGCAGGAAAATCGCAGATAAAAGTGTATGGAACTGAATTCAATGTAAAAGCATACAAAGAAGACTCAAAGATTGAGACCGTCTTAATTGAAGGGAAAGTTCAATTTTCTGCCGATAAAAAATTAGTCATGATGACTCCGGGAGAACAAGTGGTATTCTCGGAGACGAGTGGACAAATAACCCGACGAAACGTTAATCCAAATGACTATACCTCATGGAAAGGCGGAAAGATATACTTTAACAACGAGCCGCTGTTGGATTTGGTGCATCAACTGGAACGCTGGTATGAAGTGAAATTTTCTTTTGAAAATGATAAAATAAAATCATACCGCTTTTCAGGAGTAATTAATAAAGAGAAATCAATCGCTTATACGCTAAATATTATTCAGGAAATAAATAAAGTCGAATTTAAAATTGAAAAAGAACAAATTAAGATTATGGATAAATAAAAAAAGGCCGGATTATGCTGGTAACATAGTCCGACCCCTAAATAATCTAATACCATTTCTAACACAAAGGTATTAGTAAGTTTAACACTCAAATACAAACTTATGAAAAAAAAACAATTCTTTCCGCGAAAGCGGTGGTGGAATTTTTCACCCAAACTTGTGTTGTGTATGAAACTAACAGTCTTTTTATTTTTGATTGGAATTTTTGCTGCATCAGGGAAATCATTTTCGCAGCAGACAAGGTTTGATCTTGATTATGTTGATGTTACGATTAAAGATGTTTTTAATCAAATTAAATCTCAAAGTGATGTCCAATTCTTCTACAGCAATGATGATTTTGATGTCAACCGAAAGGTAAATCTTAAAGTTTTAGATGCAAGTATCGAAGATGTACTCGATAGGATACTTGACTCATCAAATGTGAAATATAAAATCGTAGACAATGTCGTTATCATATCCAAGGCAGATGTAACTTGGTCGTTTGATAAGACACAGCAACAAAAGAGTCTATCCGGGATAGTTACCGATACCTCCGGCGCTCCTTTACCGGGAGTTACTGTCGTTATCAAAGGTACAACCAACGGTGCAATTACTGATATGGATGGTAATTATAATCTGGGACAAGTACCCGTTGATGCCACGGTCATTTTTTCATTTATCGGAATGAGAACTCAGGAAATACCAGTTAACGGTCAGTCAAAAATCAGCGTTACGATGGAGGAAGAGACTGTAGGTATTGAAGAGGTGGTTGCTATTGGTTATGGTACCATGAAAAAAAGTGACTTAACTGGTTCTGTAGCGCAGGTAAAAGGAGATCAATTGCAATCACGTACAGCTGAAACTGTAGCTCAAGCGTTACAGGGTAAAGCAGCAGGTGTTGTGGTTATGAATTCATCAGGTGCACCAGGAGCTGGTTCTTCCATTCGTGTGCGCGGTTTTAGTTCAAACTCTACTTCTGCATCTGAACCGTTGTATATCGTCGATGGTTTAAAAGTGTCGAATATTGATTACCTGGATCCGAACTTGATTTCATCACTTGAGATTCTAAAGGATGCTGCATCAGCTGCTATTTATGGTGCTGAGGCCGGTAACGGTGTTATTCTTATCACTACCAAACAAGGAAGTAAACAAGATGGAAAAATATTCTATAACCTGAACTATGGTGTAACTTCGGTAGCGCATGGTGCAGATTATATGAATGCAGAGGAATATGTTGCTTATCAGAATGCATCCGGGTACGAAACACTGATGTCTCAGTGGGACGGTGTTACCGATACTGACTGGTTAAGTGAATTATATAAAACAGGTACCTTCCAACGACATACAGTCGGTTTTGAAGGAGGAAATGAAAAAGGTTCGGTTTATACGTCAATTTCCTACTTGAACAACGATGGTATGTATGTAAGTGATCGCGATTATATGAAACGTTTAACGTTCCAGGTTAATGCGTCTTACAAGGTCAAAGAGTGGTTAGAGATCTCAACAAATAATTCAATAGAAAAATCGGACTATCAAGCTGAGAGTGGTTCACCTTACCACCAGGATCCTTTAAGTCCTATTTCTTACCCTGCAGACAATTTACCAGAGTATATGCAGTCACTGATTACTGCCTGGGGTATTGATATGTTTATGAAAGATAGCCAGGGAAATTTGTATTCTATCCCTCGTTACACAACCGATTCTGTAAATCCATTTACTACGCTTTACAGGAACGAGGATAAAACTCAGAAATTCAACATTCGAGGTGTTGCATCTGCAAACTTAACACCAATTAAGGATCTTGTGTTTACATCACGATTTGGGTACCGTATTGGTTCAGAAGATTTCGGTTATTATGGTGTTCCTTACTATGCCGCAGTTGGAAAACAACTTAAGATAGATTTGAATTCAAAAACAACTGTAAGGCATTTTTACAACTGGGAAAACTTTGCCAATTACATGAAGTCAATCGGCAAACACAATTTATCATTGATGGCTGGTATGTCGTATCAAGAGTCTTATGCGAATTTTACCGAAGGCAGAACAGATGAATTGTCCAATGAGGCTTATAATTTCCGATATCTTGATTATTCAACAACTGGTGCAACCGATGCAATTGGCGGTATCGTTAGTGAAAATTCAAGTATCAGTTACTTCGGACGTTTCAATTATTCATATGACAATCGATATAATTTGCAGGTTAATTTCCGTGCTGATGCATTCGATTCATCTAAATTATCCACCACTTCACGTTGGGGTTATTTTCCTTCAGTATCATTAGGATGGACTCCTACCAACGAAGCATTTATGCAGGGTATTAATAAGGAAGTTTTGTCATCCTTAAAAATACGGACTTCGTACGGTACCAATGGTAACGTTAATGTATTGAGCGGTTATGCTTATGCAGCGACAATGAGTTCTGGTGATTTATACCCTATCAATGGCAACCTTATCACTTCTTTGAGACCTTCAGATGTACTGGCAAATCCAGCTCTACAATGGGAAAAATCAAAACAGGTTGATGTTGGCATAGACGCAGCAATGCTTAAAAACCGTTTGACTGTTGCAATTGACTATTACGATAAAAACACAACTGGTTTGTTAGTTGAAGCTACTCCAACTTTAGCAACAGGAGCAACTAAGGTTTTCAAAAATGTTGGTAAGATTAACAATCATGGTTTTGAATTTGAATTAGGATGGAAAGACAAAATCGGTGATTTTTCATATGGCATTAATGCAAACCTTGCAACTCTTAAAAATGAAGTGGTTGATTTAGGTGGTGTAGCACGTATTGGTGGTTCTCAAATTCAAGGTGCTTATATAACTTATTTTGACGAAGGACAATCTATCTGGAGTTATTATGGTTGGGACTATTTAGGTGTTGCTGATGATGGAAGTGCTATTTACCGCGATGTAAATGATGACAAACTGATTACTGAAGCTGATAAATCATATTTTGGAAGCGCGATACCTGACTTCACTTACGGTATTACTCTAACAGCAGAATACAAGAACTTTGATTTAACAATTTTTGGTAACGGAACAAACGGTGGTCAACAGTATTTGACATCAAGCCGTCCTCACTGGAACCGCTTGTCAACATACTGGAATGACAGTTATGCTGTAAAAGGAGCAGATGCAAAATGGCCTTATCCTGATCTTGGAGATACTAACATGCTACATTCTTCGATGTTCTTGTTTAACTCCTCTTATTTTAAAATCAAACAACTTCAACTGGGCTATACAGTTCCTGAAATCCTAACTAAGAAATTTGCTATCGCAAACTTCAGAGCGTATGTATCTCTTGAAAATTATTGGACTATAACTAAGTATCCTGGAATGGATCCGGAAACAATTAGTTCAAATAATTCAATGGGGCTTGATGGTGGTGCTTTCCCAGTGCCAAAGACCTTGTCATTTGGCTGTAATATTACGTTCTAACCCTTAAAATTGAATGATTATGAAAAAATATATAATTATATTATTTACAGGTTTGATAATCTTTTCTTGTTCGGAAAGTTACCTTGACATTCCACAGAAAGGTGTAATGGATCTTGAAACGACCTATGCTAATGCTGACGATGAGCAAGCAGAACAGTTAATTGCAAATGTATATGCATACTTTAAATTAATGATTGGTGATTGGGGTGCTGATTATTTTATTGGAATGAGTACCAAAGGTGGAGATTTTTGGAGTGGTGGATCTGATTCAGGTGATGGTCCTCAATATCAGGCTATGATGATGATGACTGATGACTCATCCAATAAAATGTATAAAGAGATGTATTCCAAGTTCTACCAGATTATTTATAAAAGTAATGCGATCGTTGAGAAGCTTCCAGCAGATACTCCACTAAAACAGCGAGTAATTGCAGAGGCTAGAGCTTGTCGTGCCTGGGCGATGATGTACCTTGTTCAGTTATGGGGCACTCCTCCCTTAGTAAGTCACACTCTTAATGGCTCTGCAGAATATCCATACGAGCCTATGAACACGTCAAAAGAAGAAAGTTGGGCATGGGTAATGAACGAATACGAAGAAGCTGCCAAAGGTCTTCCTTCTAAAAGTGGATTAGGTGGTCAACAAGCCATTGGTGGGCGCTTTACAGCTGAAGCCTGTTACGGTTTCATGGGAAAAGGTTATGCATGGCAAGGAGATTGGGATAATGCCAAGAAATACCTGGCTATGGTAATTAACTCAGGAAAGTATGCTTTGTGGAATGGAACCACAACTCTTGGAACCTATGGACCTAATGTTGCCGACTCCAAAGCAATTGCACTTGCTGAAGGAAAAAATTGGATTGACGGAAGTGATGAGTATGAATATTCAACACTGTTCAGGGCAGCAGCTGACTTCTGTGATGAAAACCTGCTAGAAACGGATGTTGATGGCGATGCCACAACAGTAACCAATACGGAACCTTGGTGGTTCTATGCTTATACAGGTTGGCGTAATGATGAAGTATATCTACCCGGCAACTCTGTTAATGGTGCTAGTTGGGGCTTCCTGAATCCAACTGGAAACTTTGGTCAGGCTTTTTGCAAACACGATGGAAATGGAATCAGAAGACGAGGTTCAATGGCTACTTATGACGAAGTTTACTATGACTTCCCATATTCAGATAGCGCTGTAAGAGGTATCATGTCGGGTAAAAGATTGTATGGTAACCAGGGATTCTTCCGCCTGAAATTTTACAACTGGGCTGATGATATTGATCAAGACCGTTGGGCTGCCGGAAATAAAACAGAAGGTAATCACACTAATTTCAAGTGGTTGAGATATGCAGATATTCTTTTGCTTTATGCAGAGGCTGTACAACAATCGTCTGAAGGAACTGCTAACATCACTGGGTTACAGGCATTGAATATGGTGCGTGATAGAGCCGGTTTAGATCCAGCTCCTTCATTATCAGCAGACGATTCTAATTATGGAATCAAAGCTGAAAGACGTTTTGAGCTTTGTGCTGAAGGTTGTGACCGTTACATTGACCTCGTTCGTTGGGGAGATTACAAATCAACATGGACAGACCCAACCGAGACCGGAGTAGGTCCTGACTGGGGTAAACGTCATCCATGGCTTGGTGGATTCATTGATCCTGACAAAGGAAGAGGAACTGATCCTGCAGATGTAAGCAATTACAACGTCACCTATGATGTAATCCCATCGCAAGGTAGTTGGAATGATAAATTCCTAGTATTCCCATTCCCATACGATGAGATGACCAACAACAGGAATCTTGTCCAAAACACGGGATGGTAGAAGTTGTTCTTTGAATTTCAATAGATAAATGATAATAATTCCTCAGGTAGGTTGTCACTCAATACATTGTTCGCTCAGAGTGCACACCTGCCAGAGGTTTTACAAATAGCCAACATCATTTTTCATACTGACGATTTGCGCCTTTCCCTGACAATAAATAGCTGACCAATTAAATTCAAATAAAAATGAAGCAGTAAAGACCATCATGAGAAATTAAGCCTAACTAACGAATAACCAACCAACTATAATTCATGCGAAATATAACTCTACTCCTCCTATTTGTTTTGGCAACATCTTTAGCTTTTGCCCAAACAAAGTCTATTCAAAAATCTCCGCCTCTTACTCTTTCTACCCCTGAAAGCGTTGGAATGAGTTCTGAACGTTTGAAAAGGATTGATACCCTGCTCGAAAATGCAATTGAATCCGATGAAATTCCCGGAGCTGTTTCTCTAATAGCAAGAAATGGCAAGATAGTTTACTTCAAAGCATTCGGAAAAGCCGAAAATAAAACACAAAGAAATTTTGAAACAGACGATATTTTTAGAATTGCGTCACAATCAAAAGCAATTACTTCCACCGCAGTTATGATGCTGTGGGAGGAGGGTCTTTTTAATCTTGACGATCCAATATCAAAATACATCCCCGAATTTAAAAATCCCAAAGTTTTGGATACATTTAATGAAACGGACTCTTCATATACATACAAACCTGCTGACAAAGAAATTACCATTCGTCATTTATTAACCCATACTTCCGGAATTGGATATGGATTTATCGATGACGAACGATTTCAAAAAATATACAAGAAAGCTGGAATCATCGAAGCATTTACTACCGAACCGGTTTTAATCAAGGACAATATCAAAAAACTGTCAAAATTACCTCTACATCATAATCCGGGTGAAAAATATACCTATAGCATGGGACTGGATGTTCTGGGGTATTTCATCGAGGTAATATCCGGAATACCATTCGACAAGTTTTTAACCGAGAGAATATTCAAACCTCTTGGAATGAATGATACGTATTTCTATCTGCCCGTAAATAAAAGCAATCGCCTGGTTCCCGTTCAAACGCAAAAAGACGGTGATTGGGTAAAATACACAACGGATCATTACGATATAGATTACCCGATTAATGGCGCTAAAATGTTATTCTCAGGAGGCGGTGGACTATCGAGTACAGCAAAAGATTATGCAACATTCTTGCAAATGTATTTAAACGAAGGAGAATTGAATGGAATTCGCCTGCTAAGCAGAACTACAGTCAATTTGATTAAAAGTGCCCAGGTAGTCAATTTTCTGGATTTCTGGGGCATTAACTACGGTTTAGCCTTTGGAATAGTTAGTGACAAAGGAATGAAAATGGGATACAAAGGAAGCGAAGGAACTATTGAATGGAGCGGATATTTCAACACTCAATATTTTGCTGATCCAAATGAGCATCTCATTGGGATTTTAATGAAACAAACACTGAATATTAAAAATGATAGCACAAGCAAGAAATTCCGACACCTTGTAGAACAGGCAATTGACGATTAGCGTATAAAAATTAACGAACCAGTTTTACACGAATATTTCTCAGCTAATGTACTGGTTAATACGCAAAATGAATGGTAACTTTAGAATAAGCTAAGCAATTCTCAATGAAAAACTTAGAGATGTGATGGAATAATTTTTTATAAAAAACATTCAACAAATGAATTTTAAAGAACTCTTTCTCTTCATATTTTCTTGTGTACTTTCTGAATTGTCACAGGCTAAACAGACAATACCTGCCTTAAAAAAAGGTGAACGAGCTCTATTTATTGGAAACACTATCACTTATGGCGGCCATTACAAATCATCTATATGGTTATACCGCTTGGATTCAATTGTCAAAACGATTTACGAAATAAACCGACCAATGACTCATAGATTCACCCTGGTAAAGATTCATTAACGATTTCAACTTTAAAAAAATGAAAAAACCTAAGCTGTATCAAAAAATTCTTTTGCTTTTTATTCTTCTAGTTGGGGGAACAACATTACATGCTCAAAAAACATGGTTTGTTGATGGCTATCATGGAGGTGTTTACGGACATTACCCCGAGTGGCAGGCTCGTTTCATGGTAGATAAGCTTACCGATATTCCTGATTGGAAAATCTGCCTTGAAATTGAACCGGAAACCTGGGATACTGTAAGTGTTAGTGATGCTGAAAACTTCAAAGCACTTCAAGAATATTATGCGAATACTGGAAGATTTGGAAGAATTGAATTTGTCAATCCGACCTGGGCTCAACCCTATTGTTACAATATTTCCGGAGAAAGTATTATCCGCCAGTTCGGTTATGGGATAGCAAAAATTATAGAATACTTTCCTGATGCAACATTTACAACTTACTCAGTTGAGGAACCTTGCTTTACCAGCAGCCTACCAATAATTTTGAAAAACTTTGGATACAAATATGCGGTTTTAAGAAATCCGAATACCTGCTGGGGAGGATATACAAGTGCATTTGGAAAAGATCTTGTTAATTGGATTGGCCCTGACGGTACTTCGATGCCTGCTGTGCCAAGATATGCATGTGAGGGATTATCAACAATCAATTGCTATGCAACAAATTCAAATGCAAACTCCGAAGAATTTATTGCCGCCAGTTTTGATGATGGAGTTAAATATCCTGTTGGTATGACTTTTCAGGATGCTGGTTGGAGACACGGACCATGGCTGGGAAATGCGGTTAAAGAATATTACAAGCCTTCGATTTTCGCTACGTGGACTGAATACATCGAAATGGTTAAAGATAAAGTGGAACACACCGACTGGGCTTTTTCTTTAGAAGATGTTAAACCCGGCTTGGTTTGGGGTTCACAAGTTCTGCAAAAGCTTGCACAAGAAGTACGAGTAAGTGAGAACAGAATGATAATGGCAGAAAAAATGGCTTCGTTAAATTACTTGTATACAGGTGAAAATTGGCCAGCTCAAGACTTTGCCGAAGCATGGAGAACTTTGATGCTCGCGCAACACCACGATTGCTGGATTGTACCTTACAACGGAAGACCCGGGCATACATGGGCTAACAATGTAACTCGATGGACAAACTCTTCAAACCAGATTGCCGATGAAAAAATTGACAAGCTGTTTTCATCAAATGGAAATTCAAACAACAAATTTATCCGGGTTTTCAATACCTTAGGCTCAATTAGAACTGACTGGGTTGCAATTTCTCTACCTGAGAACCTAAAAGGTAAAGATTTAAGCGTTCTAAACAAGCTTGGCAAGGAGCTTCCATCCCAATTGTCAACGGATGCCAATGGAAATTCCATCTTTCAATTTGAAGCCACTGTTCCAGGAATGGGATATGCTACATTTCTTCTGAAAAAAGGTAAAAACATCAAATCAAGTGCAAATAAGCTTTCAGATAGAATAATAAAAGTTGAAACTGATTTCTATGTTGCAAAAATTGATCCTTCAAAAGGTGGAACAATAACCAGCCTAATTGATAAAAAACACGGGAACAAACAGTTGGTGGAAGAAGGAAAATATTTAAACGATCTTCGTGGATATTTTTACCAGGAAAAACAATTTCACCAGGGATCTGATTCCAACGCAAAAATCTCGATCATTGAAGACGGTGAGCTTTTTACCCAAATAAAGGTTGAAAATGAAATTGCCGGACAGCCTTACTATCAGTTAATCACTTTTGCAAAAAACAGTCCTCGAATAGATTTTGAACTTCACATTGATTGGGATGGACAACCTGGTATTGGAGCATACGACCAAAGCAAAAACTACAAAGCCGAGGTACGTGCTAAAGCTTTCTACAACGATAATTACAAACTGCTCCTGCAATTTCCTTTAAAAGGGATGACTGATAAACTTTACAAGAATGGTCCATTTGATGTATGCGAAAGCCAATTGGAGAACACCCTCTATTCAAGTTGGGACAGCATTAAGCACAATGTGATTTTAAACTGGGTGGATGTTGAAAATGTAAGCGACAACTATGGTGTTGCACTTCTGGCAGATCATACAACAAGTTATCTTCAAACTGAAGATCTTCCATTGGGTTTAACTGTGCAATATGTTGGTAGAGCGCTATGGGGAAGGAATTATCGAATTCATGGACCAACGCACATGAGATACGCCCTGATTCCTCATGCGAATAATTGGGAAGAAGCCGAAATAGAATCAGAAAGTAGCAAGTGGAATGAGCCATTAATTGGACAAATTATTACCTCCTCCAATGAACCTGCTCAGCGATCTTTGTTAGATGTTGAAGACAAAAATTTGCATGTTTCGGCAACAACTGTTGATGGCAAAGATTTACTTGTTCGCTTTTACAACACTTCATCTGATAATAAGAAACAAAAAGTCACCTTGAATTGCAATGCTGATAAAATTGAACTCGTTGACCTAAACGGAAAAGTTATTGACTCAATTCAAGCTAAAAAAGAGGGAAATGGGAAATTGGTTACCACCCTATCAATGCCACAATTCGGATTTCAAACCTTAAGACTGGTAAATGCAAAACTATCAAACAATTAAACCCAATTTCAATATGAAAACGATCTTTTTAGCATTCACCTTACTCTTGTTTATTGGATCATCCTTTAAAAGTTGGTCACAAAGCGCTGAACTTTTGGAGGCTTACCAAGCCAACAATTTCATCAGTGAAAAAGGTGATACACTTCCTTATCGAATTCTCTACCCGGAAGGATATGCAGCTAATAATAAAGAGAAGTATCCTTTGATCCTGTTTTTGCACGGTGTTGGGGAACGTGGCAGTGATAATGCCAAACAGCTTGTACACATTGGCTCGTTCTTTACAAAGCCTGATGTCCGAAAAAATTATCCTGCAATTGTGGTTTTTCCACAATGCCCTGAGAGTAGCATGTGGGCTGATTACCGAAGAATTCTAAAACAGGAGGATAAAGACCCTCCCACGGCTGCTATGAGCTTATTGCTTGGTCTTCACAAACAACTAACGAAAAATTCGAAAGTGGATAAATCCCGCCAATATTTGATGGGGCTTTCTATGGGTGGATTTGGCACCTACGACATGCTATCCAGGTTACCTAAAACATTTGCTGCAGCAGTGCCTATTTGTGGAGGAGGTTATACGCAAGATGTTCCTAAATATGCATCATTTACTGCCATGTGGATTGCACACGGAGCCAGTGACAATGTGGTTCCCGTGGAGAATTCTCGGCGAATGGTTGAAGCACTAAGAAAACTTAAAGCAGATGTTCGCTACACGGAATTTCCGGGAGTCGGACATAATTCATGGGACGCTACTTTTAAAATACCAGAGCTAATGCCTTGGGTTTTTGAAAAAACTAAATAATCACAACCACTATTATTAAACCAACTAAACCGACAAATCATGAAAAAACTTAATTGTTTAACGGTACTTCTTGTGCTTTTACTTTCAGTTTCAGCATCTGCACAAACTGGAGGTAAAGTCTATGATAATCTTTCAGTTGAAAGTAAAATCTTAAAGATGGAACGAAAATATGCCATCTATCTTCCAGCAGATTATGAATATTCAGAAAGAAGCTATCCTGTTTTATATTTATTGCATGGAGGTGGGGATGATCAAACAGGTTGGGTGCAATTTGGAGAAGTAAAGCACATTGCTGACAAAGCTATTGCTGATGGAAAATCAACATCCATGATAATCGTGATGCCCGATGCAAATACGGGCCAACGAGGATATTTTAACAGCCCCAAAGGAGATTGGAATTATGAAGATTTCTTCTTTAAGGAGCTTATGCCACACGTTGAGAAAAACTACCGAATCAAAGGAGAAAAAAGATACCGGGCTGTTGCCGGTCTGTCAATGGGTGGTGGCGGAACTTTAATGTATGCCATGCATCACCCTGAATTGTTTTCAGCAGCCTGTCCTATCAGTGCAGGAACAGGGCCAATCTCGGAGGAAGATGCAGCCAAAAGATGGAAGAAACAATATCCCGGTATATCAGATTCTGAATTGAAAAAATATTACAAGACCCACAGTGCACTGGAGCTGGTAATAAATATGCCTGAAGAACAGAAAGGTGCTGTGCGCTGGTATATTGATTGCGGAGATGGTGATTTTACATACGAAGGAAATAGTTTGCTTCATATTGCCATGCATAAAAATGAAATCAAACATGAATTCCGTATTCGTGATGGTATCCACAACTGGGCATATTGGCGAAGCGCTTTACCTGAAATCCTGGATTTTGTATCACAGGGATTCCATCAATTTTAACAATTAAGCATTGATTAAAACAACGATACTCGATAGGACAGAATGTCCATAAAGGCAAATAATCTCAACAATTAGGAATAACACATCAGCATGAAAAAGAATCTGATTTTAATACTTCTAATATTTTGCTCAATTGTAAGTGTAAATGCAAAAGTTAAGTTACCGGCATTGGTTGGCGACAATATGGTTCTGCAACAAAATACCGATGTAAAAATCTGGGGATGGAGTGAACCAAAAGCGACAATTGAAATCGCACCATCATGGTGTGATGCTGTTAAAGTTAAAGCTGACAAAGAAGGTAACTGGAGTGCTATAGTAAAAACTCCGGCCGCATCTTTTGATGTTCAAACCATGACAATCAGTGATGGAGAAGCAGTTACTCTGAACAATATCTTGATAGGTGAAGTCTGGATCTGTTCAGGACAGTCAAACATGGATATTCCTGTACAAGGAGGGCGAGATTGTCCAATTGAACACTCACAGGAAATCATTGTGGAAAGCGCTCAATATCCCAATATAAGGCTATTCTTTGTGAAGATTGATGCAGCATTGGAAAAGAAATCAGATGTTACAGGAAACTGGAAATCCGCATCACCTTCTGTTGTGAAAAAATTTAGTGCGATTAGCTATTTGTATGGCCTTAATCTCCACAAGGCGCTGAATATTCCGATCGGAATTATCAATAGTAGTTGTGGTGGTACCTGGATAGAAGCCTGGTTTCCTGCAGAACTGCAAAAAGACTTTGAAGATTTCGATCCGGAATCAGTTGGTCGAAAAGAAATGAGTGGTTTCAACACTCTCGAAGTTCAGTACAATGCGATGATCTATCCACTGCATAACTACGCTATAAAAGGTTTCTGCTGGTACCAGGGTGAATCTAATGTTGGCCGAGGTAGCAGTAGTAGCAATTACGCTGACAAGATGGTTGCCATGATAAATAATTGGCGCAACATATGGGGTGGAGATAAAAAACCATTCTACTATGTTGAGATTGTTCCCTATGAGTATGGTGAAAACGATATCAATGGGGCATTACTTCGCGAGCAGCAGGCAAAAGTAATGTCCATGATCGATAATGTCGGAATGGTCTGCACCAACGATCTTATTTACGATTATGAAACCAGCAATATTCACCCCTCGCAAAAAGTTCCGGTTGCAAAACGATTGGCTTATTGGGCACTTAGCAAAGACTATGGCTATGGAGATGCGATCAAACCCATCGGCCCAACATTCAAATCAATGGAAGTTAACAATGGAGTCGTTAAAGTCTCTTTTGACGGAGGCGACTATGGTTTTGTTATTAAAGGAGAAATTCCGGGATTTGAACTTGCCGGAGCCGATAAAGTATTCCATCCGGCCAAAGCTGTTCGCATGCGACCCGATGCCACCGTGTTGTACTTGTCAACGTACGATGTTGCCAGGCCAATTGCTGTTCGTTACAATTTCAAAAACTGTAGTCCCGGAAAACTTTGGGATGCCTTTGGACAACCGGTAGTCCCCTTTAGAAGTGATGATTTTTAACCTAAACCAATAAAATAAAAAAGTAAATTATGAAAAGATATTTAACGCTGTTAGTAACACTATTTTTTGTGGGATATTCATACGCACAACAAGATCTTGTGCAATATGTAAACACCTTGCAAGGCTCACATAATACTTCTGATTTTTCACATGGCCGTTGCTCCCCTTTAGTTGGACTTCCTCAGGGTGCGAATTTTTGGTCGCCAAATGGATTTTCTATAATCAATAAAACAGTAAGAGGTGCAGGTGGTGGCGGATTCTCTTTGACTCCATTAGTGAGCAGAGCAGATTTGCAAGAAGGGAATTTCTCATCCGGATTTGATCCTGACCAGGTAGTAGGTAGTCCTCATTATTTCAAGGTAGCTACAGAAAACGGGGTAACTACAGAAATGACAACCACAGAGCGTTGTGGCTATTTCAAATTTACTTTTCCTCGGTCAAAAGAAGCATTCCTTTTATATGGAGGCGGCGGGAAAACCGATATTTGTATCAATCCTGAAAAACAACGAATAACAGGTTTTGTAACTAATCAATCGTGGCATTCACAGGCTCGTTATAAAACTTATTTTATTATGCAATTCAACCAACCATTTGTTGCATATGGGACCACACAAAATCAATCGAAAGTGATTTTGGATCAAAAGCAAATGGATAGTGGAAACGGGGTTGGAGCTTACCTAAAATTTAAAAATGGTGCGAGTGTTGAAGTTGTAACTTCTATATCTAAAATTAGCGCTGAGCAAGCACAAGTTACGCTCGATCGTGAAGTTGGAAGTAAACGTTTCAATGAAATAAAAGAGCAGTCTTATACTGTCTGGAATGATTTACTGAATAAAATCTTGGTTGAAGGTGGAACCGAAGAGCAACGAAAAACCTTCTATTCATGCATGTTCCGTGCAAATCTTCGTCCGGGGAAAGAATATGAAGTAGATAAAGAAGGCAATCCTCATTATTTCTACGGGGGCAAAATATATGATGGGAAATATCACTCAAATCCTATTTTGTGGGATGCCTACCGTTCGCTATTTGCTCTGCAAAACATTATCAATACAGAAGGAGAAAAAGAATATGTGCAATCTTTGATGAAGACAAAAGAGCTCAGCGGTTGGTGGCCAAGTGGCCATGTGATGATTGGCAACCATGCAATTTCAGTATTGGCTGACGCGTGGGCAAAAGGAATTCGCACATTTGATCCTGAAACAGCGCTGAAATATTATTACCACGAAATTACTCATTCGGTTCTCGATTCAATAAACAACAGTGCCTACAACATTGATCATGAAAGAGGATATGGAAGAATGGGCTTCGAAAATTATTTTTCACAGGGCTACATTCCATACCCACAAAATACAAACCGGGTCATGGAAACTACCTCCAAAACTATTGAGTACAATTATGACGATTTCTGTGCCTATAAACTGGCTCAAATGACGGGCAACAAATATTATGAAGATCTGTTCGCCAAGCACATTTTCAACTATAAAAATGTGTTCGATCCATCTGATGATTTCTTTAAAGGAAGGGATGTTGAAGGTAATTTTGATATAGATTTCAATCCTTACGAATGGGGTGGAGCTTTTGTTGAAGGTAATGGATGGCAATGGCGCTTTGCAGTTCAGCAGGATGCTCAGGGAATGATGGATCTGATGGGCGGTGAGAAAGAATTCATCGAGAACCTTGATGAGCTGTTCTCTGTTCGCTCTGATTCTGTTTTGCATGGAGGTTATGGTTATTGGATCCACGAGATCAATGAAGCGGTTGCCGGAGGTCAGGGACAATATGCTCAGGGAAATGAGCCTTGCTTCCACAACATCTATCTATACAACCATGCTGGCCAACCTTGGAAAGGTCAAAAGCTTCTTCGTGAGTCGTTGACAAAACTATACAATTCAGGCCCCAAAGGATTTCCTGGTGATGAAGATGGAGGTGCAATGTCATCGTGGTATGTATTCAGTGCAATGGGATTCTATACGGTAACTCCGGGAGTCGCTCAGTATTCATTAGGTAGTCCTCTGTTTAATAAAATCACGATAACCCTGGAGAGCGGTAAGAAATTTACCATTGTTGCAGATGATAACAGTGCGGATAATGTGTATATCAAATCAGCGACTTTGAACGGCAATTCCTACTCTAAAAACTGGATTACTCACGATGATATTATGAATGGTGGAGAACTTCATTTTGAAATGAGCAGTAAGCCAAACAAACAACGTGGAACTGGCGACCAAGACAAGCCTTACTCGTTAAGCAAGCACAATTAAACCAACCAGAATGAAACGATACATACTATTAATCGCAATAATATTTTCAATTAGCTATTTACGTGCTCAAGAGCAGGATCTTGTGCAATATGTAAATACATTGCAAGGATCTCACAATACTTTTGAGTTTTCTCATGGTCGTTGTTCTCCGATGGTAGGTATTCCTATGGGAATGAATTTTTGGGCACCGGAAGGATATCCATATAATTTAGATACCATCTATGGTTTTGGAAGCAGGGGTGGTTTTTCATTTGTCCCAATGGTTGGCAAATTGACCACTAATGGCAAACGATATGGTGCTGCTTTCAATCCCAATAAAGTAATTGCCAAACCGCATTATTACAAGGTTACATTTGAGGATGGCATTTCAACAGAGATAACCTCGACCGATCGGTGCGGCTATTTCAAATTGGAATATCCTCGTAGCAATCAGTCCTTTTTGGTGATAAAAGGAAATGCAAGCAACCTTAAAATTGATTCTGAAAAACGAACAATTACCAGTAATGGACGCAACTATTTTGTTGCTCAATTTGATCAGCCATTTGTAACATCCGGGAATATAGTTGGCAATCAGGGCAGTGGCGTTTATGTAGAATTTAAGAAAGGTGCCAAAGTACAGTTTAAAGTATCAACTTCTCGCATTAGTCTGGAGCAGGCACAAATTACGTTTGACAGAGAAATTGGGCCATTCAGCTTTAACGAGGTCAAAGATGCCTCTTTTAAAAAATGGAATGAATTATTAAATATGATTGTGGTTGAAGGCGGAACGTTGGAACAGAAAAAAACGTTTTATTCATGCTTGTTCCGGGCAAATACGCGTCCCTCAAAATTGTATGAAATAGATCGGGATGGAAACCCACATTTCTACTATAATGGTAAAGTGCATGAGGGGAAATACCACTCCCACCCTACTTTCTGGGATAATTTCAGATCTCAACTTCCATTGCAAAACATAATCAATACGGAAGGACAGAAAGAGTATTTGAAATCGCTTGAAATGTCCAAACCTCTCACTGGTTGGCTTCCAAATGGAATGATCGGAAACCATGCAATTTCTGTCTTTGCAGATGCTTGGGCAAAAGGAATTCGCACTTTCAATCCTGATAGTGCTTTAAGCTATTATTATCACGAAGTAACTCATTCCAGACTTGATGAATCCAATGGATATTTTATCGAACATCAAAGGGTGTCGGCCGATTTGGACACACTGACTATTTCGCCATGGGATTCATTCCATATCCTAAAAATTCAACCAAGGTAACAGAAAGCACTTCAAGAACACTGGAATATACCTATGATGATTTTTGTGCCTATAAACTGGCGCAAATGACCGGGAATAAATTCTATGAAGATCTGTTTGAAAAGCACATGTACAATTACAAAAATGTGTTTGATCCTTCCGATCATTTTATGAAAGCGCGCCATGCGGATGGAAGTTGGGATAAAAATTTCAATCCATATGAATGGGGTGGCGCATTTGTAGAAGGAAATCCGTGGCAATGGAAATGGACCGCTCAACATGACCCTCAAGGATTAATTGATTTAATCGGTGGAGATGAAGAGTTTATAAAAGAACTTGATGAGCTTTTCGAAGTGCCATCGGATTCTGCTCCTCCGGGAGGTTATGGTTTTAAAATCCATGAAATTGCGGAGGTTGAAGCAGGTGGACAAGGACAATATCAAGGTGGAAATGAGCCTTGTTTCCATGTACCTTATTTGTATGACTATGCGGGACAACCCTGGAAATGCCAAAAGCTTATTCGCGAAACTTTGACAAAGCTTTTTAACTCTGGACCTGACGGATTCCCCGGTGATGAAGATGGTGGATCAATGTCATCATGGTATGTTCTCAGCGCCATGGGATTTCATAGTGTTACGCCCGGAGTGGCTCAATACGCTTTGGGTACTCCTTTATTTGATAAAATCACTCTTACGCTGGAAAACGGAAACAAATTCATCATCGTTGCAGATGGCAATAGCGCAGATAACATGTACATCGATTCAGCAACACTCAATGGAAAAGCTTACTCAAAAAGCTGGATAAGCCATGATGATATAATGAATGGTGGCAAACTTCTTTTCAAAATGAGTGCTCAGCCCAATACGCAAAGGGGAATTGAGAAAGAAGATAGACCCTATTCTGTAAGTGTAAACAAATAGAAAAATAAAAATAACCAACACTAATAAATAAACTAATAACTATGAATAACAAGTCATTGTTCCTATCTCTAAGTCTTCTTTTGACAATTGTTTTTTCCTCTTGTCAGGTCAAAACAGAACAAACAAAATCGATTTATGAAGAACCAACTTCTGAAGTTCCAGCGTCACGCCTGTATCCAACGATTAAGGTACCAACAAAATCCCTTATTGTTGTCGATTTAAAAGATGACAAAGTTGAAGGACAAGTAGCAGCATGTGCATTGCAGGGTATTGTAAACCGCACCAGTGAGGAAAAAATATATGTGAAGAATACCATCTGTAATGATAACCATGGAGGCTGGTATCAGAATGATGCCAAAAGGTCTCCGCAAGCCCAAATGGGTGATCTGTGGTTGAAAGAAATATTCAGCGATATTCCACAAAAAGATCTCTCAATTAATTCTTCAGAGGTAAATCCGGGCTTTATGGCTTTGGTGGAACATGCTCTTTCGTATATCAAAGGGATTATTATTTGGGATCCAAAGCTCGAAGAAGCAACGATTGAGGCTGCAACAACTATTGCTGCCCAAACTGATGGGATTATCGTCTCGCCGGATATGGCAAAACAGTTAGAAAAATACAACTTCAAGGTAATTGAAGATTTACGTGGAAAATTCAGTTCTAACATGGATTGTCTGGATTGGTTGGTAGCCAACTATTTTGAAGGAGCAAACAAGCAGGTTGCTTTTACCTGGTCGCATATGACCACTGACCCAAAAGACACTTGGGGCGGTGCGAATAAAGACTATGTAGTTGCAAATAAATTGTTTACTTATTTTCTGGACATTCAAATCCCGGAAGAGTGTCATTATTACGAAACTGTAGTGAAGAAATACCCGGCAGGAACACCTATTATGGGGTGGACTGATGAACTGAAAGCAGATAAATTATTTGCTGATTACGGTTACATAATGGTTCCCTATATTTCCGTGGAAAACCTGACGGTGATGTCATCTTTCCCTTCAGTGAAAGGGAAAAAAGGAACTCCTAAAGCCTATCCGGTTGAGGATAATGCCGTTTATATTACACTGCATATTTCAGACGGAGACAACCTGTTGCATACAATGGTTTATGAGGCATATACGATTATGCATACGAAAGATTTAGATGCAATTCCAACCACCTGGGTGATTAACCCGGCCATTGTAGACCTTGCTCCACGTGTGTTTGAGTGGTACGAGAAAAAAATGCAAATGCATGAATTAGCAGGTATGATGGGAGATGGTTCTCCAATCCCGGAACGATTTGCAGGCTTTTCTTTCTATTGCGACTGGACCAAACATTACATGGATAAAGCAGGATTACTTACAATGAAACAAATGATTGGTGGCGAACCTGTTGCATGGAGAGTAAAACCATATTGCATCAATGGTGGATACGCGGGAACTGATTGGCGAGGCATTGGTCGCTATGAATACCACATGGATGATGAGACTTTCCACATCGGAACGACCCACAGTAGCGATCGATTCCTGAATCATGCACTTGATAATGCACCAGAGGGCGAGCCTCTATTCTTATCTGTATTTATTGGTGGAGCACATCACGATGCTCCTAAAATGATGAAAGAGTTGGCTGAAAATGTTAAAGCCCGCAATGATGGGAAAAAGTATTATTTCGTCCGCAGTATGGACTTAGCAGCAACTTATCGTGCATATAAAGGACTACCAATTGAATAACTAAAAAAAAAAATTGTTTTAAAATAGGGTATTTGGATGTTCATGTATTATCTAATTAAGAAAGCATTATGAAGAATATCTCAGAGATATTACAAATAATCCTTGGGAAGCTAGATAAATTGGAAATGGACAAAATATACCGAGAATCGGAAATGAATTTACTGAGTGTTTATAGTTCTGCCGGCAGTTTATTGTTGAAATACTGCCGGTAGATTTCCTAATTGAAAATTCGCTTATAAACGAAATAAAAACAACCTTCCAATACCTAAACTAAACCAAATGAAGAATCGAATATTACCATTGTTATTCTGGGGACTCGTAGCAATATTCCTGTTTAATTCCTGTGCAAGTAAATCAGTACAAAAAGCAACAGAAGAAAGCAGTCAGATGGAATACGACTGGATGATAGGTCCATTTGTAAAAAGACTAGATATTAATCCTTGTTTGAAACCTGACAAGAATGCGAAGTTCTTTGATCCAATCAGGAAAAAAGAAGTGCATTGGCAAAATGTAAATGCCTATAACCCTGCAGCAATTGTTAAGGATGGTAAAGTATATTTGCTTTTCCGTGCTGAAGATGATCTTGGGAAGTACAATGGCACATCACGTATCGGCCTTGCAATTAGTGAGGATGGCTATAATTTCGTTTGTGAACCCGAGCCTGTTATCTACCCGGACAATGATGAATTCAAATCCGTTGAATGGGAAGGTGGTTGTGAGGACCCTAGGGTTATCGAGTCAAGGGAAGGCAAGTATTACATTTATTATACAAGTTACGAAGGAACAACTGCCCTTCTGTGTTGTGCGGTAAGTGATGACCTGAAACAATGGAAAAAATACGGACCGATTTTCCGGAAAGCACTCAATGGAAAATATGCCAATTTGTGGTCAAAGTCAGGCGCTGTTGTTTGTAAACAGGAAGGCGAACATTTTTATCCGGTAAAAATCAGGGAGAAATACTGGATGTACTGGGGTGAAAGTAACATTTATGCCGCTACCTCAGACGATTTGATCAATTGGGAACCTGTTGAATACTTGGCAGACGGCACAGATTTAAATCGCAGTCGGAGAATTGTTGATGACCAAATTCCTGAAAACGCGACTGATGATCAGAAAGTGTTGATGCCGGTTATTACTCCCAGAACAGATGATTATGACGGATACCTTTGCGAGCCGGGCCCACAGGCGCTTTTAACCGATGATGGAATTGTACTTATTTATAACGGAAAGGGAGATAATCCTGATCGCGACGGTATTTTTTATGCAGGCGGACAGCTTCTTTTAGATCCCCAGAATCCAATTCATGTCATCATGCGCACTACGAAGCCTTTCATCTGGCCTACCGAGAGCTATGATATTTGGCGTTGGTCTCCCAATAAGAAATCAGGCAATTGCTTCCTGGAAAATCTGGTGTATTTCAAAGGAAAATACATCATGTACTATGGAGCTGCAGATCATGAGGTAGCTGTAGCAGAAGTACAGTAGCATAAATGACAATTTGAGGACGCCTGAATTTTCATGGATAAAATGTCCCTCAATTATTAACCTCACATAGATTTAAGTATTGCCCTACAAAAAATTATAACACTGTTTTAAATGGATATAGCAAAAAGATTTAGTCAGAACCCGTTATTGAGTCCGAATGATCTGGCTCCTGGGATTGAAGGGATGGAGATCACATGTTTACTTAATCCCGGAGTTTTTCAATTCAATAATAAAACCTGGTTGTTACTGCGTGTGGCAGAACGGCCAGCCCAACAGGAAAATGTGATCAGTTTTCCTGTTTATAATAAAGAAGGCAAAATAGAAGTTGTTTCGTTTCCTGAAAATGACCCTGAACTGGATGCTTCCGATCCCAGGGTAATTGGTTACAAAGGAAAAGACTACCTCACAACCATGTCTTATTTGAGGCTTGTATCAAGTGTTGACGGGATAAATTTTCAAGAAGATCTGGAGTTTCCGCCAATTTTTGGACAAGGAGAATTAGAATCATTTGGGATTGAAGATTGTCGGGTTGCAACGACTGAAGATGGATTCTACCTAACATTCACAGAGGTTTCATCAGTGGCCGTTGGAGTGGGATTGATGAAAACCCGCGACTGGAAGCATTTTGAAAGGCATGGTATGATTTTTCCTCCGCACAATAAAGATTGTGCTCTTTTCGAAGAAAAAATCAACGATAAATATTACGCATTGCATCGCCCAAGCAGCCCGGAGCTGGGAGGAAATTATATTTGGGTAGCCGAATCTCCTGATCGTTTACATTGGGGAAATCATCAATGTATTGCCACTACACGAGATGGAATGTGGGACTCAGCCAGAGTTGGTGCAGGAGCCTCTCCAATTAAAACAAAAGAAGGCTGGCTGGAAATCTATCACGGTGCTAATTCCGAAAATCGTTATTGCCTCGGTGCTCTTCTTCTTGATTTAGAAAATCCTTCAAAGGTAATTGCCCGAAGCAATGACCCGATTATGGAGCCAATTGCAGACTATGAAAAGACAGGTTTCTTCGGAAATGTTGTTTTCACCAATGGCCATTTAGTTGATGGAGACAAGGTAACCATCTATTACGGAGCAAGTGATGAAGTGATTTGTGGGGCTGAATTTTCCATTCAGGAAATATTGAATTCCCTCAAATAAATTTTAGGTGCTATGAATAAGTTGAGAAAAGAGTATGCTTTTTTTAAACAGCAGGAAAAAAACATGCGGGTTTTGTTGATGACCAACATGCTTTATGCGCTAATCCTTCCTGTTGTGGAAATATTTGTCGGAGCTTATGTAATGCGGTATACCAGTGATCCTGTTTCTGTCGCATTTTACCAGCTCTTTATGTACGTTGGAGTGGTTACTACTTCACTGGTCAATGGTTTTTTGTTGAGATACATCCATGTGAAGTCCCTTTATGCGGGGGGCATATTAGTGAGTGGTCTGTCTATGTTTGCGATGATGCTGGTAAAATCATTGGGGATAGTTGAGCTTGGGGTAACTGGTTTTGCGCTTGGTGCAGCTTCCGGTTTTTTCTGGACAAACAGGTACCTGCTAACTTTAAACAATACAACAGATGATAATCGCAACTACTTTTTTGGGCTAGAATCTTTCTTCTTTTCAATCGCATCCATTTCTGTACCTCTGGTTATTGGAGCTTTCATTAGTCAAATGGATGGAAAAGAAATTATGGGCTTTGTTATAGATATCACCCAAGCCTATCAAATGGTAACTATTGGAGTGATTGTTTTAACAATTGTTGCTGTATTGGTACTGTGGAGGGGTAAGTTTAAGAACCCTGTAAAAAAGGATTTCATCTATTTCCGCTTTACGTCCCTTTGGAAAAAATTACTACTTCTTTCATCATTAAAAGGAATGGTGCAAGGTTTTTTGGTTACAGCTCCGGCAATTCTTGTATTGAAATTGGTGGGTGATGAAGGAGCACTTGGCCTAATACAGGGGATTAGCGGAGCAATAACAGCTATCTTGGTTTATGTGCTGGGACGAATTGCGAAACCTGGTGATCGATTAAAAATTTTTGTAGCAGGTCTGCTGGTATTTTTCCTGGGAACACTGTTCAATGGTGTCCTGTTTTCAGCCACTGGAGTGGTTCTTTTTATTCTTTGTAAGGTGATTTTTCAGCCCTTGTTTGATTTAGCCTATTACCCAATTATGTTGCAGACAATCGACGCTGTGGTAAAGATTGAAAAGCGCAATGAATACACTTACATTTTGAGCCACGAAGTTGGTTTGTTCCTTGGCAGGGCATTTGGACTTGTCCTGTTTATAGCACTTGCCTATGGTTTGTCTCAGGATTTTGCATTGAAATATGCATTGGTCATCGTTGCAGGTCTACAACTATTGTCGTATCCATTGGCAAAAAATATTACTAAACAGACTGAATCGGTGAATAAGGAAGAGGGAATAGGGTCTGCACATGAAACGCTGGTTTTGGAAAAGGTTGATGATTCAGATCAAAAAGAAATGGTTTCCGAAGTTGTGTAATTCACTTTGGATTGGCAACTTTTATTCAGAGACTTAAACGATAAAATTATTAACCAAAAATAACATTAATGAAAAAAACATTCATAACCGGGATTATTCTTGCGCTGAGCTTATTCTCCTTTGCACAAGATTTATCATTTAGCGATGTGTTAAAAGATCACATGGTTGTTCAGCAGAATAAGCCATTTAAAGTGTGGGGAACTGCCTCTCCTGGAACTCAGGTGGAAATTAACGCCGATTGGATTGCAGCTCCTGTAGTTACAACGACTGATGCTAATGGAAATTTTATTGGTATTGTTCCTGTTCCAAAAGCTAAGGCGGGAGATTATTCCAAACACTGGATTAGTATTGCAGACAGTGAACAGGAACTGAAATTACAGGATGTATTAATTGGTGATGTTTGGTTTTGCAGCGGGCAGTCCAATATGCAATTCGGGATGGATGAAGTAATAAATTCAGAGGAAGAACTTAAAAAAGCCAATTATCCCAATATTAGATTGTTTTATGCCGGTTTGAATTTTAACAATGAACCCATTAATACGATTCGCGGAGAATGGAAAGTCTGTAATCCAAAATCAGCCTATAAATTCTCTGCAGTAGCTTTTTACTTCGGGAAAGAGATTCATGAAACGCTGGATATTCCTGTGGGAATAATCTTTACCGGAATCGGAGCTTCTTCTGCACAAGCTTATGTGTCTAGGGAAGTTTTAGCCTCTGATCCATTGTTGGATGAAACTTACCTGCAGCCTTATCTTCAATCAAAACGATCAAAGGAAAAGATTGATGGTGGTTTCTCATTTGAGAAAGTAATGAGACCTTACTTGTTGTACAATGCCATTATACACCCTTTTGTAAATCTGTCCATTAGTGGTGTTGCCTGGTACCAGGGCGAAGCTAATCGACATGAACGCGATAAATATACCCAC
This sequence comes from Sunxiuqinia sp. A32, assembly GCF_052690465.1. NCBI lineage: Bacteria > Pseudomonadati > Bacteroidota > Bacteroidia > Marinilabiliales > Prolixibacteraceae > Sunxiuqinia > Sunxiuqinia sp. A32. Next base: position 128,619 of record NZ_JBQYLI010000001.1, on the reverse strand, counting down.
TTAATGTATAAGATGATTGGAAGCTGGAGGGATGCTTTTGGGCAAGGTAATTTCCCTTTTTACTACGTACAGGTCGCTCCATTCTTTTACGATATTGAAGATCCTCTAATGGCTGACTATGCCTTTTTTAGGGAAGCTCAGGAGAAAATTTCATTGTTGGGAAATACTGAAATGGTGACAACAATGGATGTAGGAGAAGCAAAAGATCTTCATCCGAAAAATAAGAAACCAATAGGAAGTAGATTAGCAAAAACGGCACTAAACAGGCACTACGGATATCTGGATGTGAATTATCAAGGGCCAATCTTACATTCTGTTGACTTCGAAAAGAAGTATGCGATGGTAAATTATGTTCCGTCGTCAGTCGTAAGTGGGTTAAGAACAAATGATGGAGCTGCACCAAAGTTTTTTCAAATAGCCGGTGAAGATCAGATCTTTCATACGGCAGAGGCTGAGATTGTTGGCAACCAGGTAAAAGTTTGGTCTAAGAAGGTTAAGAATCTGGTGGCTGTTAGGTATGCATTTACAAACTACCCGGTTACAAATCTTGAAAATGGAGATGGGATTGCCGCTGTTGCATTCAGAACTGACCATTGGAAAGAGCCAATAATTGAGAAAAAATAATGAGGTTATTGACTAACAACTAAATCATAATATCATGAAAAAAATAATTCAAATCTCACTTATGCTTGTGACCGTTCTTTTTGTTGAAACGGGAATTGCTCAGCAAAATAATACGATTGCGGTTCAAACTAAAATTGAAAATGGTGTTATTGAAGGGGCCTATGACGTAACCACAAAACTACAGTGTTACTTCGGCATACCGTATGCATTGCCGCCGGTAGGTGAATTGCGTTGGAAAGCCCCGAAGCCCATGACAAACTGGTCCGGCGTGAAAGAAACCAAGAAGTTTGGACGACGTCCTGTTCAGGGCGAATTATGGTTTGATACCAGCACACGCTCGGAACTGGGCTTTAGTGAAGATTGCCTCTACCTGAACGTTTGGACACCTGCCAAAAAAGATGAAAAGGGACTTCCGGTGTATGTCTATTTCTATGGTGGAGGTTTCAATAGTGGTGATGGATCAGAACCCCGTTACGATGGGACAAAAATCGCACAGGAAGGCGTGGTGGTAGTTACCATCAATTACCGTTTGAATGTATTTGGTTTCTTTGCTCATCCAGAATTATCGGCTGAAGCGCCATATCATGCTTCAGGTAATTATGGACTTTTAGATCAAAACGCAGCCCTTAAATGGGTCAAAAATAATATTGCTGCTTTCGGAGGGGATCCAAACAGAGTAACTATTGGAGGGCAGTCGGCTGGTTCACTTTCGGTAAGTGTTCAGATGACATCACCGCTCTCAAAAGGATTGGTTCATGGAGCCATTGGGCAAAGTGGCGCAGCTATCATTCCTACTTTGGCACCAGTGCCACTAAAAGAAGGAGAAAAAACGGGATTGGAATTTGCCAAAATAGCAGGAGATCTTTCACTTAAAGAGCTGCGTGCACTTAGTACAAAAGACTTATGGGAAATCTACACAGAAAAAGCGAAAAGCATGCGATTTCCGCTTCTTGTTGATGGATATGTGTTGCCTGAAGATCTTGTAGGAATTTACAAGGCAAAGAAACAAGCTCAGATTCCGGTATTATTGGGTTGGAATTCTGCAGAAACACCCGGATTCTACTTTATGGGCGGAAAACCCTTTACACCTGAAAACTACAAAGCCAAATTGAAAGAAGCTTATCCGGAAATGTATGATGAAATGATCAAAGTTTATCCGGCACAAAACGATAAAGAAGCTGAGCAGTCAGCTACAGCAGTGGTTTCCGACCGCTTCATTGGTTTCTGTACCTGGAAATGGTTCGATCTTCAACGAAAATACAGCAACCAGCCTGTTTACAGATACCTGTTTAACCGAGTTCGGGAGGAAGATCAGGATTCGCGAATAGGTGCAGGACATTCCTCCGAATTGGAATATTTTTTTGGTAGCATGGATTTGGTTAAGAATATCAATTGGACTGATGATGATCGTAAGGTTTCCGAAACCATTCGCTCTTACCTGGTGAATTTTATTAAAACCGGGAATCCAAATGGCGAAGGTCTTGCCGAATGGAAAACATCGTCAACTGATGACTCTAACCCTCCGGTAATGATAATTGATGTGGACTCCAAGCTCATTGATACTCCCAACGATGATCGTTATCGCTTTTGGGATAAAGTGTTTTACAAGGGAAGATAAATCCAATACATTCATTATGAAATACATGCTATTACTCGTCTTTGTCATTGCAGCCAACGTTTCGTTTGGCCAAGTCATGTATCGCGACAGTATTTATTCCAAAGTCATAAAAACTACAAGTGAATATACCACTTACAATAATGAGAAGATTGGGTTCGATTATTATGTGGCTGAAGGTGCAAAAGGGAAGCGTCCTCTAATACTTTATATTCATGGAGGTGCATTTGCTGAAGGGATACGGGACTTCTTTACCATTGCAGATTTCGCCAATGATGCAGCTCATTTAGGCTACGCCGTTGCATCGATTTCATATCGTCTTAATTTGAAAGGTGTAGGCTTTGGCTGCGATGTGAGTAAAGAAATGAAAATAGGAGCCATTGATACTGCTTCGATTGATGCAAACCGGGCAATAAAACACATGCTTGATAATCCGCAAAAATACGCTGTAGATCCAGATAAAATCATCCTTATTGGGTCCAGCGCCGGGGCACTAACAGTGCTTAATATGGCCTATGCACACAAGGATAATGTTTTGCCAGCTGGTTTCAAATATGCAGGAGTCATATCAATGGCCGGGGCAGTAACAACACTCGATAATATAACCTTTGAAACAGCTATTCCCACCCAGCTATTTCATGGAACAGGAGATATACATGTTCCTTACTATACAGCTCCTAATGGCTATTGTAATTCAAGTAAGGAAAACTTTCTCATGCTGTATGGCCCGGCACCAATAGCAGAGCGATTAAAGGGACTTGGTAAAACGTACTATTTGTTTACTGCTCAGGGTGGCTCACATGCCTGGTGCGATATTCCTACCGTAAAATACTTCGGTGACATTGTAGATTTTATGTACAACGATTGCATAAAATCAGGGTCAATGCGGCAAACGGAGCGGATAATAAATAGTAATGAGTAAACAGTAACTGAGTCAGACAGTAGAAATATAAAATTCTAGTGGATGCTAGGTTAATACAATAGTTTAAATTAAAAATGAAATCTATGAATTTAATATCTAACCGGTCTTTTGTTCTTCCCAAAGGTATAATAGGTGTTGTAAAATTCATCATATTTATTTGCTACATACCAAGTGTCTGTGCCCAGTCGCTTGAACCTGTTGATTACGTGAATCCGCTTATTGGTACTGCTTCAATGGAAGATGTAGAATACCTTGGAAATAATCCGGCGCCGGGTGAAGAATTGTATTATGGCTGTTTAATTCCCGGAGCCATGGCTCCGGATGCATTGGTGAAACTAAGTCCGATAAGCGGCTGGCATGGTTGCTGCTTCCACGTACGGGGATCTGGTTATAAAAATACGGATTCGCTAATTATAGGATTTACTCATCGTAATCATGTGCATAACAGGTATGGAAATATTCTTTTTATTCCAACTGTAGGATCCATTTTTACATCTCCTAAAACCGAAACGAAGCAATGTAACAGCTATGGTTCATACAAAGATTTTCAGACTGAAAAAGCGACAGCGGGTTATTACACGGTTGATTTAGTTGACTACGGGATAAAGGTGGAGCTTACAGCAACGAAAAATTGTGGTTTCCATAGATACACATTTCCTCAGTCAAATCAGGCTAATATTCAAATAGATTTAGGGATTGCTGCTAAGATGGACAATTTCGAGCTATTAGAGAAAAATGGAAATTATGAAGCGAAAATTATTCCAAACCTGAATTCCCCTGTAAAAGATGCCAGGCTACAAATATTGGATAGTCACACACTTGCAGGATGGCAGTTATCTAATAATTCTGATACTATCTTTTTTTACGCAGAATTCAATAAAGCCTTTTTATCATCGGGTACCTGGAAAAATGATATAGTAGAGCCTTCTTCAAAATCAGAGTCCGGCTCCCAAATTGGTGCTTATGTCTCATTCAACACCTCTGAAAAGGAAGAAATCCTTGTAAAGGTCGGTGTTTCTTTGAATAGTGTTGATGATGCAAAAATTAATATGGAGAAAGAGTTGGCCGGATTGGATTTTGATACGGTCAGGAATGGGACTCAGCAAAAATGGAATAATATCTTGAATAATATCGAGGTTACCAGCAGTGATGAAAATGATCTGATTAACTTCTATACATCGCTTTATCGTGCTTACGATGGAGGTTTTTCATTAGGTTGGGCCCGCCCCATTGCTGTTGATATATTTCTTAGAGGTTCCAAATGGATTGAAGATTGGTTATGCCAGCATCCTATTTCCGGGAGAAGTGGATTTTGGGGACCAGGTGAGGCAGCCGGAGTAATGGGAATATATGCAAGGAGCTTTAAAAATTTTGATGTAGATGCTGCATACGCCTCCTTACGTGCAGGTGCGATGGAAAGATGGGTTGGGGCGGAGGACTACCGCAAATACGGATACTTACCAGGAATATACCCGACAGACAGTGAGTTTATTTCTGGCCGTGGACCTAATTGCGATATCGTTAACAGGACGCTTGGATATGCCTTTGATGATTTTGCTATCGGAACACTTGCCAAAATTCTTGGGAAGGAGGAGGATGCTGATTTTTTTATTAAAAGCTCCAAAAATTACAAGAATCTTTGGGATGACTCAACAAAGTTTTTTCGCCCTAAACGACAGGATGGTACATTTGTGGATCCTTTTGATCCGGCACAACCATTCGCTGAACAAAACTACCGTGAAGGAACAGCCTGGATTTATCGTTGGATGGTAATGCATAACGTTCCCGAACTTATCAATATGATGGGAGGTAACGACGCTTTTATCAGTGAGCTTGACAAATTCTTTTCAACTCCATACAATCCGAACCTAGCCTTGCGGGATATAACAGGAATGATTGGTCAATACTGCCATGGAAACGAGAATGACCGCTATGTCCCATACTATTATAATTATGCCGGAGCACCCTGGAAGACACAGGAAATTGTAAATAAGGTCATGACCCTTTTGCACAGACCTTCTCCGGATGGCCTTTGTGGAATGGATGACCCTGGATTTTTAACGGGATGGTATGCTTCAAGCGCTCTTGGATTCTATCATGTGAATCCCGCTACGGGATACTATGATATAGGCAGCCCGATTTTTCCAAAAGTAAAGATTCATCTGGATGGTCCGAGTGAAGGATTTTTTGTAATCGAGGCACACAACGTTTCGGACAAAAATATATATATCCAATCAGCAACACTCAATGGGAAAAACTTGAATGTTCCAAGATTTCATCATTCTGATATTAAACCCGGTGGTAACCTGATTTTTGAAATGGGCCCTTTACCGAATAAAGAATGGGGAACAGGGAAATAATGACTATGAATACTAATTAATCACATAACTAATTTATGACGATGAATAAACTTAAGATTTTAATTGCTCTCTTTCTGTATGCATCTTCTGGTGCATTGTTTGCGCAAAACGGTTCAAAAGCTACGATTGATGTTGATATGCAGGAAACAATTGGTGAAATCTCCCCTCTTGTTTACGGACAGTTTATTGAGCATCTCGGACGAGCTATTGATGGTGGTATTTACGAAGAAGATTCTCCGCTTAGTGATGAGAGAGGATTTCGAAAGGATGTTTTGGATAAGATGAAGCGACTTAATGCGCCGCTCTTGAGATATCCGGGAGGTACCTTTACCAAGATTTATCATTGGGAAGATGGGATTGGCCCCAAAAGCGACAGACCTGCTAAGAAGAATTTAATTTGGGGTGGAATAGAAGATAACCATTTTGGAACAGCAGAATTTATTGAATATTGCCGAGAGATCAATGCCGAACCATTCCTTGTGGTCAACATTGCAACCGGAACTCCGAAAGAAGCAGCAAACTGGGTTGAATATTGTAATGGAACCGGTGATACCTACTATGCCAACCTTAGAAGAAGTCATGGTTATGAACAACCTTTCAATGTGAAGTTCTGGGGAATTGGAAATGAAGAATCAGCTGATCCTGATTGCGGACGTCATCAGGATCCTGAGTTTTATGTGAAAGATACCTGGCAGTTTGTTAAGTTGATGAAACTTACTGCCCCTGATATTAAATTGGTAATGGTTGGGGACTACGATATGCACTGGGACAAAACAGTTCTGGATGGTATGAGTTCCGTTTGTGACTACCTGGCTGTGCATCATTATGCGAATTCACGAGATTACATTAGCCTTTTCGAAAATATTGAAGGATTCGAAAAAAGGGTTGTCATGATTGATTCGTTGATTCGGTCTTATCCTGATAAAGTGGAAAATTTCAATGGATGGTATCGATTCCCATCGAGGCAAGAGCCCATAAAAATAGCACTCGACGAATGGGGCATTTGGGAAGGTGGAGGCACCGGAACTTATGACCTTGAAGTAACCTATGAGTGGCGACATGCTCTCGGAACCGGGGTTTTTCTAAACATCATTCAAAGAAACTCTGATAAGATTGGTCTTGCTACCTGGGCGCAAACTACAAATGTATTGGCTCCAATCATGACGGATAAAGAAGGTTCTGTTTGTCAAACCGTCTTTTATCCGTTGGAATATTTTAGAAAGTATTGTGGTAATATTTCCCTGAAAACAAAAGTCGAGTCACCTGTTGTTGAAAATCAGATTAAATCGTTGGATGTCGCAACAAGTTTTGACGATGCTGAAGGCGTAATGACTTTTACAATAGTGAATAAAAACAAGGAGAAAAGCATTGAAACCAGCATTAATCTGAAGAATGCGAAAATTCAGAAAGGCTTAAAATTAATTACCATGTCTTCTGATTCGGTAGATGCCAAAAATGAATTAAGCAAAAAATCTGAAGATGTAGTAAAAATAAAGGAAGCAGAAAAAATATCTGATAAAAATAAGCTGGTAATTCCACCTGCTTCAATTGTAATTTATCAATGTAAAGTCAATTAATTCAATATTTAATAATTTTTAAAGGAGGTTATTCTGTCAAAATAGCCTCCTTTTTTAGTATAAGAAAGTTTCATAGATTCATGCTCTACCTGGAAACAGTTCCCTGAAAATTAGAATAATTATAAAGCGGATTACGTTTAGGTTCATACAATTCCTGGTTGTAAATTGGATTATCTTCCTGCGTATAAATCCAAACCTCATGTGGATCCCAAACAACAATTTCATCCCTTACATCACCAGTAATATCCATAACGGCAAAACACATATCCGGATGACCATCATCTGGAAATTCCAAAACTTTTCGTCCATAGCCATCCCAGGCTCCACCTTCTTTGGAATTCGCATTTAAAACAAAAAACTCTTCTGACTTTCCTGTCCAATTTAATGGTGAACAAACACTTCCGTATTGATTTGGCTCAAAAGTCTTATAAATATCTCCATTTTTATCAAAAAGGTGAATGACTCCCTGACTTCCCCAAAAGTTAATTGAAAGACTTTCAAGGCCAGGTAAATCATCCCTAAAATTGGCAATTATCGGATTTTGAACATGCCCTATATATTCTTGCTTCAGAATATTACCTTCCAGGTCTGCATAAAAAATTCCCTCATCACTTGCAGTACAAAGTATTTTGGCATTTTCGCCTTCATCAAATGGCGTAATCGCAACCGCATCAGCATGATCGTACAAAGTTTTATCCAGACTCCAAAGTACTTGTCCATCATCATCGATTAACGAATATCCTGCTAAAAGCTCATCTTTTCCATCGGCATCCGTGTCATAGGCGTATGGATAATGACCAGTCCGGCATTCTGTATCCCAACGTAATTTCAAATCCTTGTCATAAGCCCATAAATGAGTATATCGATCTTTCAAAATCAAATCCGAGGCATAGCCATCTCCAGCCAAATCAAGGAAGTAAATACAATCACCTAAAATTCGCTTAAACTTGTTATGTCCTGATTCCAGTGCTTTTCCTCCGGGAGTATGCGGATTGGAAATCTTTTTGATAGTTTTGCCGGTCCTACCATCAGCAATTATCAATTCCTGATTCATGCAATAAACAACTTCAGAAACTCCATTTTGATCAATATCGTGAATTTGAAATGCGACATCAGTTGTCACCATTGTTTTCCATGGATCAGGTTCACCTATCTGCCAAAGTATTTGGCCATCAAAAGTCATCGCTGTTAAACAACTTAACTCACTATTTCGATCCTTTGGGCCATGATGAACGACTTGTCCAAACAACATATCCACTCTCCCATCACCATCCAAGTCACCAAAACGAACGCTTCGGCCAACACCAAAGTTGCCTAATAGCATTTTGCGATGAACAGCCATTTTAGGATTCTGTGCAATCAGAGAATCCTGCTCCAGTTTCAAACTTTTCTCAAGTGTCACAGCGTTTTGATATGCTTTTTCGTCGCAAACGACACGTATGTAATGAAAACTGGTTTGACTATCGGATAATAGTCCAATTTTACCATTCTCAAATTCATTATCAGTTGCCGACATAATTTCAACATCTCGGGACTTCACAGTCATTTTATTCCCCTGAACATCAATGGTCAAATCAACTTGATCATTAGAATTAAAAATGAAAAAAGATTCCGCGAGTATGATTTCATTCGACTCTCTGAAACCAATGCCATTATTAACTTTCAACAAAACCAACTTCCCATTGTCAACACCCAGAAAATAGTATTGTTGATCATTTTGGTATCGAAAAACAATCCCATTTCTGCTATTTAAATTTTTTGAAGAAAAACTGACCTCAATCGTGTAATCACTCCAAAATTCAGACCCTGTAATTACCATTGGATGCCAATATGAATTTGCATTTTGACCAGTCTGAACCAATGAACTATCTCCTACTTCATGCCTAATCTCCCAGGATACAGGCAAATTATACCGATAAGTCGAAACAGCCCAATCTGAAAATGAACGAGCTTCAGGTAAATAGTGAAATTCGGCAAAGGCACCAACATCATTTGCTATCGGACCTTGAGAAATTTGTGAAAAATTTTCATCAACTAAAACTTTTACCTGACTTTCTGTTTTGCAGGAAATATAAATAATGGTAAATAAAAATAGGGGTAACAGATATAAATAACACTTTTGACTAAAGGTTTCCATTGGTTAGCTGTTATGTGATGGTTTTAAAGGTACAATTCTTGAAACCGAAAAAAAAGAAACTTTCCCAATTTTACAGGTGTTCTTTAACAATAAATCAGTTCATCCTTATTCCTAAAATGATCTAATACCAACATCAATTGAAATAAACATATGTCACTATTTCTATTCAAACAATTGAAAATCTATGCTAATTTCCAGCAGAATAATCTTAAATAATTCAATGGTCAGCATGATTCATGCAAAGGAAAGTAGATCTAATTAGTCCTAAAAAAAGAGCGATTGTTTCCAACCGCTCTTTCTACAATAATATATTGTTGAAATACTATTTCTGAACTTTAATAGCAAAAGCAGCATACATTAAATATAAAGCGCCTGCTAAAATAATAAGAACAGCTCCAACTTGAGAGCCAATAGCGTCAGAAGCGATACCCATAAAGAATGGAATTATCGCACCACCAAACACACCTGTAATCATCAATCCTGATATCTCGTTGGCTTTCTCCGGACGTTTTTGAATTGCCATTCCAAAGATGATCGGAAAAACATTTGCAATTGTAAAACCGATCACACCAAACAGGGCAAAGATCAAGAATTTCTCACCAGCAAAGATCAAAGCAACTAATGCAAAAACGGCAATAATTATATTCCACCGATAAAACTTTGATGATGATAATTTTGCCAATAAGAAGGCTCCTAAGAATGTACCCAAGGTACGCAGTGCAAAGTAAACACTTGGTCCATAACCAGCATCAATTGAGGTCATTCCGACACGTTCCATCAGAATTTTACTTGAAGTCGTATTAATACCAACATCAACACCAACGACAAATAAGATACCCAGGAACAGAAGAAAAATAGTTTTATCCTTCAAGAGTGCAAATACACTTCCGAAAGATGTTGCATTACCAACAATGGGTTCTTCTTCAATGGATGTAGCCAGCAACCAAACTGTTGAAATTAATGTAACTATCGCAAAGATTGGGAAAATATACTGCCAATTCCCAAACTGGGTGGCAGCAAAAGCAGCAATAAATGGTGCACTGAATGCCGTGATTGCCTTAACAAACTGCCCGGCAGTTAAACTACTGGTTAATAACTTCTCTCCCTTAACAACATTCGTCAGAAGCGGATTAAGTGATACTTGCAAAATCGTATTCGCAATTCCTAACAGGGCAAATGCGACCAAAGACATGATAAATGTGTATTCAATCAATGGAATAAACATCGCCACTATGGTGATTACATTACTCAAAATGACCGTTTTCTTTCTTCCTATCCGATTCATCAACATTCCTGTTGGAATAGAAAAGAGTAGGAACATAGAAAACAACACCACCGGAATTAGGTTGGATAAAGTGTCTCGAAACTCAGGGCTGTAAGCTCCCAATAAATCTTCTTTGACGTGTGCCGAGGTTATCCCAACAACATCACAAAATCCCATCACAAAGAATCCAAAAAGTACAGGAAGAACTTTTGATACAGATGTTTTATTTTCCATTCTTACTAGTTTAGGTTAGTATATTGATCACATATCTTTCAATAATGAATTTACTTTTACCCAATAAGATGACTCAATCAAACGTGCGCTACCAATAATCGACGCAGTTTCTTTCAACTCCGAAATTTCAACATTAACATTCAAGCCTTCTTTCTCCAAGGCGCTTTTCATTGATGGCCAGAACAAATCATAAGCTCTGCTAATATTTCCGCCAATTACCAAAGTCTCTACATCAAATTTATGAAACCATTCTTTCAATAAATCTACCAACTTAATACCGAAATCGATGAAAACTTCTTTTGCTGCGTCTTCTGTTTCAGCAGCCATTGCAACATCCTTTGCACCAGTGACAGAATTACCAGTTTTTTCATTGTAACGATTTACCACTCCACGGGTTGAGAAATAATCATCTGCAATTCCTGTTTCAAAAGGTAAATGCCACACACATCCTTGATCAGGCACTGTATCTCCTGATGCTACAGGAAGACTTTCCTTAATGAATGCTGAGCCAAAACCAGTACCCAATGTGATGGACAAAGATGCCTTTGAACCACTCGCTTTACCAATCCATTCTTCGCCAATAGCAAATGCCGTTGCATCATTTATAAACCGAACTGGAAAATCTGCAGGAAGATCAAGAAATTGACGCAATTTTTCCGGTACATTCAATCCATATATATTTTCATACTTGTTATTCTCTCCAGTGAAAAGAGGAATACCTTTTTCGTAATCAAAAGGTCCGGGCATCGCAAATCCAATTCCTACAACATTGTCTTTACCAATCTTCTCAATTGTTTCGCTGATTGGTTTCCCCCAAGATGCAATGACAACATCAGCCTCAGCATGGTTATCCAAATCAGTTTCTGAAAATGTATTTTCCAGGTATTTTTTTTCATTTAAATCAAACGCGGCACAGCTCACATGACTTCCGCCTACATCCACTCCAATAGCAAATTTAGTAGCCATTTATAATTCTTTTTAGGTTTTTTAATTAAAAAATTAAGTCGGTCCCAAAATGGTCCGACTCAATTTCACAATCTAGTCGTATTTTTAATACGACTAAGATAATCTATTTACTCAACTCCCCACGACTTATTTGCTTTCGATCCCATTTCAAACACCAATTTTCCACCATTCAGAATGGATTCATGTGAAATCCATGGTTGTGCAAGCGTTTCACCATTCAGAGTTGCTGATTGAATGTATTTATTTTCATCGGATGCGTTAGTTGCTTCTATCTCAAACGTTTTACCATTTTCTAAAGTAATTGACACATGCTCAAACATAGGACTTCCAATGGTATAATTCGGACTTCCCGGTGTTACCGGGTAAAATCCCATGGATGAGAATACAACGAATGAAGACATTCCGCCACCATCCTCATCTCCTGGAACGCCCATTAAATCGTTGCGGAACCATTCGTGCAATAATTTACGAAGACGTTTCTGAGTTTTCCATGGTTGACCGGCATAATTATACAAATATGGAATATGCAAAGACGGTTCATTAGCCATTGAAAACTGACCAACATTTCCGGTATGATCCGGCAATTGAGCATAAAATGCATACTTTCCACGCCCCAAAGGTTCAGTGAACATCGCATCCAGATTTTTCACAAACTCCTCATCTCCTCCCATCAAATTAATTAAATCGGGAATATTGTGCTGAACATCCCAACGGTAAACCCAGGCATTGTTTTCTCCATAATACTGACGGGCTCCCATGCCTCCTGAAAACTTATAGCTGAATGGTTCTATAAATTTTCCATTTTTATCTTTTGGATGAAAGAACTTTGTGTCCGCATTAAATATATTTCGGTAGTTGAATGAAGCCTTTTCAAAATATTCGGCATCATCCTTTTTTCCCAGCTCTTCAGCAATTTGAGACAAACACCATTCATCATACGAAGTTCCCAAAGTAACTGCCACCGGCTGACGACGTTCGAAAGAATGCACTTCAGGAATCGTTTCCTTTTCGTCTTCGTACAGCGCAGGAATGTAACCGTGATCTTTATAAAACTGATCCATTTTACCCGCAGGCATTCCCGACCACGGAGCTAAGGTTTTTTCAGTTATCGCACCTTTACAGGCCTCATAAGCTTTTTCCAAATCAAAGTTTCTCAGCCCTTTGCGATAAGCATCAATCACGGAAGCAACACCATGATTGGAGTTCATACGGCGGCTATCACCGGTTATCTCAGGGAAAGTTGGCCACCAGAAATTATCCATTTGCTCGGACATTTGTACAAATGAATTCAGAATATCCTCTTCCTTTTTAGAATCGATCAACACTCGTAATGGATGGTGTGCGCGGTATGAATCCCAAATCCAATCATCGGTATAAAACGGACGTCCATTATCTTCATGAACTGCTCCATCAAAAGCACTGTAATAACGGCCACCTTCTGAAATACAAACCGGGCGTTCGAAACAACGATACAACGAAGTATAAAAAACAGTTTGTTCATCATCACTTCCGCCATTCACCTTGATTTTACCAAGTGCCTCATTCCAAATTTCCCTTCCGGTTTCAACAAGCTCAGCAACCGATTTACCTGCAACTTCACGTTCCATATTAGCTTTGGCCTGATTTTCATCAATAAAGGAAATTCCATACTGGACTTTCAAACTGCCGGTTCCTTGCGGATATTTTAATACCAAACAAGCATTTTGCCCTTCAGCACTGGTTGACTCAGACAAAGTTCCAGCATCCAATTTAGAAACTTGCTGAGGTAATTCTTCGGGAACCAGGTACATGTAAACCCTGGTATTATTTTCAATTAGCTGATAACCGCTAATTGCTTTCCCGTCCCAGGTAAGTCCACCTCTTCTTGAATTCAAAATTAAATAAGCAGGTGCATTTTTTTCAAATTGTATTTCATATGCAGCAGCCTGATGCGAAAGTCCAAAATCAACCTGAATCTGCTGGTCATCCAGATATACGGAATAAGAATACGGCGTCAGTTTTTCCTGATCGTAGGCAAACTGAACAACTGGCTTCAACTGGCTTTCATCACCTTGGAAAGGACTCAGATTAAATGCCGAACTTCCGCGGTGACTGGTAACGATAAGTGGCAATCCGTTCAACTCTATTTCGGTATAATCGCGGCGCTCCGGATAAACGCGCAACAAGCTATTGGGTAAATGAATTGTTGGAAAAGTTGGAACCAATAAATGGCTGATGTTCCCCATGTATGGATTCACATAATCGACCGGTTCTTTTGTTGCTGTGCAGTTTTCAGTCTGTGTTGTTACGCAAGATGTAAACAAAACAACAGCAAGTGCGAATAATGTACTTCTTAGATTTAGTTGCATTTTATTTTTCGTTTAATGATTGATCCAAAATTATTATTTCATTCTTACTTGTCAATGTATTGTATTGATTTTTGCTATCAGATACATGTAATGGATTCCCGTTTTCTGATAGTATTTTCACATTAGTTACTTGTCCATCTTTCCAATCGATGTCTACCACAAATCCTCCCCTGGCTTTCAAACCTTTTACCGATCCATTTTCTAATGCAGAAGGCAGAGAAGGTAACAATTGCAAATTATAACTTCCATCTTCGTTTTGCGATTGGCTTTGCAGTAACATTTCAGCAATCGCTGCTGTTGCACCAAAGTTTCCATCAATCTGAAAAGGTGGGTGATTATCGAACAGGTTCGGCAATGTTTTCGATGCCAGTAGAACTGAAAGCAGTTTATAAGCATGATCGCCATCCTGCAAACGGTTCCACATGTTTATTTTCCAGGCCAGTCCCCAACCCGTTCCGTCATCGCCACGGGCAATTAATGTTTTGCGGGCAGCCTCTGCCAACTCCGGAGTTCCCAAAGTGGTGATCTGGTTTCCGGGATGTAATCCAAACAAATGTGAAGTATGACGATGATGCGGTTCAACTTCCTTGTAATCCTCTGCCCATTCCATAATTCGTCCTGTTTTTTCGCTGATGCGAATGGGTGCAAGGTTGGCCAGTGTCTCTTCGCATTGCCTTTTAAATTCCGGATCAATTCCTAAAATATCACAAGCTTTAATACAATGTGTAAGTAAGTCATGAATGATCTCCAAATCCATTGTTGCACCATAGGTAAAAACGGTAGTGCTCCCATCGGGTAAAAAGAATGCATTCTCAGGTGAATAAGAAGGATTGGTTACCAACTTTCCGGGACAAGCCGTTCCTTCGGGCGCTTCTATCAGAAAATCGAAAAAAAACTCAGCAGCACCTTTCATTAGTGGATAAGCACGATCTTTCAAAAATGCTTTATCTCCTGTGAAAGCATAATGTTCCCACGGATGTTGAGCCAACCAGGCAGCACCAACCGGCCAGATTCCCTGCGGACCATCAGCAGGAGTTGTGTATCCCCAAGGATCTGTCAGGTGATGCACCACCCAACCATCCGCGCCATAAAGTACTTTAGTTGTTTTCGATCCCGGGTCCACCAGTGCATCCATTAAATCGAACATCGGTAAGTGCAACTCGGAAAGGTTGGTGATTTCAGCCGGCCAATAATTCATCTGAAAATTGATATTGGTGTGATAATCAGCGTTCCATGGCGGGTTCATTTTCCAGGCCCAAATTCCCTGCAAATTCGCAGGCATAGTTCCCGGACGCGAGCTACTAATCAGTAAATATCTTCCGTATTGGAAAAAAGTCTCCACCAAACCGTTGTCTGGCGTGCCATTTTCTTTGGCCAATTCTAACCGTTTATCGGTTGGAAGAGCCAACGTTGATGCAGGTGTTTCTCCAAAATGAAGCTCGACCCTGTTAAACAAACGCTGGTGCTCTGCAATGTGATCAGCTTTTAGTTTTTTATAGCTTTTTGATTCAGCTTTAGCAATTGTTTCGGCACAAACAGCAGCCGGGTCAATAGACGAATCTGCACCATTTGCCATTTTATCCAAGCCCGGATAATTGGTAGCGCCACTTACAAACAAAGTAACTTCTTTGGCATCCGAAACTTTCAGAATATCATCTGCAACTTCTACTTTTCCGCCTTTTGCCACAGCCTTTACCTGGGCGGCAAAACTTAATCCGCGCTGCTTTCCGCTTTCGTCTTTGCGATCGATCTGACCTTTAAGTAACAATGAATTCGCATCGCCTGAAACAGCTTTACAAACCGCATCTTTTTGTCTTTTCAACGTGAGATTGAAACTAATCTTACCTTTTCCTGAAGCACTGAAATGAACAACCATCACTTGGTCGATTGGAGAAATAAAAACTTCTCGGGTATATTCTGACCCCTCACCAGAAAAACTGGTTGTTGTTATTGCTGTTGACAAATCCAAACTCCTGGCATAATCCGAAGCATTCAAAATTGGCGTATCAAACCAAAGTTCGCCCAATGATTGAAACGGTTTCACACCGCGTGGACGCCCCATCATATGTTGCTCGGCCAATTTGACTGCTTCGTTATTTTTACCTTCAAACAACAATCGTTGAACTTCGGGTAAATTTTCAAGCGAAGTTGGATCATTTGGATCGAGTGGGAAACCATCCCAAAGCGAACTTTCATTCAACTGAATACGCTCATCAGCCACTCCACCAAACACCATTGCACCCAGCTTGCCGTTTCCCAGAGGAAGTGCTTCTTCCCAAACTTTTGCAGGTTGTTGGTACCATAAAAGATATTGGCCGTCAAGTTTCGACGCACCGTTTGCAATTTCTGCACGATCAGTCCAGTTGGCAGAGATTTTGCCTTTCCGCTGACTGGCAGGCAACTCTGCATTCTGAGCACTTACGGCCCAGCTTATGAGCAAAAATGTAATGATGATTAGATTATTCTTCATTCTTATTTTTGATTTGGTTTCTCAATCGGTAAAGGTTGTTTGTCTTTCAGCATCTGTCCTGCTTTTCCGGTCAACCATAAATAGTGGTCAGTTGGAGTGTCTGCATCCATAGGAATGAAAACACTTTCACCAACAGGAACGCGATGGGCTGTTTTGAAAATGGCCGTCCCCTCATCAATTTCATCGAACATGGCTACATAAATCATTTCGGCACCTTCGTTGGCTGCTCCGCTCAACTGTTTCCAAAAGAACTTCCCTGAATTTCGTGGTATTGTGCTACTTGGAGCACCCGGTCTCATATTGTTCCAGCTAAAACCAGGAAAAACAACGGGCATATATTTTAATCCGTTTTCGTCGCACCATTTTTGATCTTCGCCGACCAAGGATTTGAATTTATCGTATCCATTTTCGTTAAAACGCCCTACAAACCAGGGATGCACCACATCAGCCATTTTAATCAGGGCATGTAACTTTTCGTCTTTTAGACAATCACGACCAAATTCTCTCCAGTATGTTGGCACTCCCAATAACACGGAACAATTACCTCCTTCGTCCGATTTCATAAAATTCACAAGCTTTTCAATGGCATCGAGATTATAACGACGGTTATCATTGAACCCAACACCCCAGATTGCGACCAATGGACGATCGTTACAGAACAGATAATTGCCATATTTCGAGCGTTTGTCGAACCCAAATTTTTTCAGCAAATTTTTCCAATCTTTGATAACAATATCCACTTCACCAGAAGTAATGCCTGACAAATCATACATTACAGCAATGGTTCGGTCGTATTCGAGTGCAGCTTTACTTGCTGATTCCAACACTCCTGTAAAATGATTCATTCCCGATTCATTGCGGATTTCAGAAACAAAACGCTGCATAAAAACACCATCAATTTTGTAATCTTTCATCCATTTAAAATGAAGGCGCACACTGCTTTCATCAGCCGACGAAAATACTGTTGCAGGTGTTCCGTCTTCAAATTTGAAAGCCGTTTCATATTGCTTTTCATATTCTCTCATATCCGGCCAAAAATCAATTGTACAGTAGCCGGGTTCAAACTTTCCACGACGCTCGTAATGGTGCCAACCGCGCCCTTCTCCGTCACTCGGTGTATTAAACCACCCCTGATAACCTGCCATCACCAACCCCGGAGAGATTGTATGCTTTTCAAATTGTCCCTTTTCTTTCTTTTCATCTGTCTCTCTGCCTGTTACTCCTGAATACACCTGCTGAGTAAAGAGCAAAATAATTACAGAGACCACTAAATATGGAATTACTTCTTTTCTCATAATTTCTAATTGTTTTATTTCTTTCTTACAATTAAGAACGTATTTAATTCCCGTTTAAAATTTCGAATATTTTAGTTCCTTTTTGGTTGAGATAAACTCAATGGTTTTTCTTTTCGCAACATTTTAGCAGCTTCACCTGTCAACCACAAATAATGATCTGAAGGCTTTCCATCTAAGCCAACAAACTCTAGATGATCACTTACCGGTGGGTTATCGGATACTTTAAAGATTGCTGTCCCCTCATTCACTTCGTCAAACATAGCTACATAGATCATTTCGGCCCCCGAACGAATAGCCGTTGACATTTGCTGCCAGTAAAAGCGTCCTCCCTGTCTTGGAATAGACCCCGAAGGTTTTATATCATCTGGAAATTCATGAATACTCAAATTATGCCAACTAAAACCTGGGCAAACACACGGTACATAATCGATTTTGTTCTCTTTACACCAAGTTATATCATCCAAAACAAGATCCCGAAATCGGTCCATATCGTTGTGTAAAAGTGGAGTAAAACGTTGCACCATCCAGGGTAAAACAATATCCACTTGCTTAATCAGCTCATGTAAATATGGATCATGAATACAATCAGCATTCAAATCGCGCCAAAAAGTAGGAACACCCATCATGATGCTACAACCACCATATTCAGGATCATTTTTTAGAAAATCGAAAAAACGCTCCAATCCAATATTGCGAATATCGTATGGACGATCTGGAAAACCTACTCCCCATATTGCCACTAAAGGTTTTCCATTGTGATGCAAATACGTTTTTGCCCCCTTTTGATCAGTAACTTTTAAGGAATCTACCAGGTACTTCCAGTCTTCTATTAATGAAGAACAATCTTCACCAGCCCCTTTTAAACCTGAGAGATCGTACATAATTGCAATGGCACGCTCATATTTGGAAGCGGCTTCAAAAGCATGGGTTAGCACATCTGTTGAATGTCCGCGTCTAGCACGTGGTTTAGCAGCATTGAAGAAACGTTGCATAAAAACTCCATCCAGTCCATATTCTTGCATCCAGCGAAAATGAGTGTCCACTGTACTTTGATCAGCTGAATTAAAAAACCGGGCAGTGCTTCCATCTTTGTGCTTCAATCCTGTTGGATACGTTTTTTTGTATTCACTTACGTCCGGCCACATATCAATGCGAACCTTATTCTCATCAGGATACATTACCTGATCTTTTGGCAAGCGGAACCATCCCTGATACCCTGCCATTACTAATCCTTTATAAGATTGATATTTTGTACTTTCTGTATGTTTCGATCCTGCAAAAAGAGAAGCAGTCAACAAAAAAAAGGTAATAAACAAAAGTGAAATCTTCTTTCTCATAGTTATCTAATTAAGTTGGTTGTCATTAGAATATTCAAATTATAGTAGTTTGTTACTTTTTGTCGCTGCTAATATGAAATCTATAATTGGCGAGGGATTTGGGAAGCTATGCGGATGATGCTTAAAACCTGGCTTATGTATCACCTTTATTTTTCCACCAGCGTCCAAAATTTTTTGCTCAAAGGGCAATGTATTTTCATCTGGCAAAGCTGCCTCATCTTCATCGGCACATAAAATCAAGATCGGATATTTACCCTTTACAATCTCCTGAATTTTGTCGATTGGACTGTTTTTAAATGCCTGCAACTGTTCGTTTGAAGTGACGTTATAATCATTTTTGAAAGCTTTAAATTCTGCGGGACTTGGATCACGTCGCCCTAATCCACACGGCCAACTTTTCATATCCAGCAATGGATTGTCAACATAAACGGCATTCACTGATTTTGGATTCCGTGCGGCCCAATTCAGGGCATAAACACCTCCCCTGCTCATTCCCTCCAAGGTAGCTTTGTTAGCCAACCCTCCCTTATTCAACAGGCTGTAAAAATCATTACAGATTTGGATACACTCCTCATTTCCAAAGAGCTCTGCCAGATCAATGTAAACCAAATGGAAACCTCTTTCCAACAATGCAATGTCTGTTTGTGGTTCATGCCCCCAAAATCGCATTCGCCACATCCATGGATGTCCCGGCGCTGACCATTTAGGTTTAACTACTTTTGCATTTTTTCCTCTGAAGCTGAAATCGATGCATTCATATCCCATGAAATTTTCAACTTCGCTTTCTGGAAGCTTTGAAAAAAGGTCAAATTTCTGATCACGTTTCTGAGAAATAAGTTCAAACAGGCGATTGGCCATAATTGCCGATCCCTCCTTATTCGGGTGAATTTTATCGGGCATCAGTTCTTCATGGTTAATCAATAAAGGATGCATATCCATCACTTCAACTCCTTTTTCATATGCTGCCTGCCTTAATCCGGGACTAATCGTCTTCAAAATTACCGGATCCCAAATACCGCTTGTATCCTTAACGAAAGAAACAACAGGCAACAACACAATCACCCGCGGATGCGAAGGCAATTGCTGAAAGGTCGCAATCATTTCCTGACAATCGGCATCAATTTCGTTTAAATACGGCCGGTTGATCAATTTGGCATCATTACCTCCAAAATCGATAAAAATGATATCGGGATTGCTGTCTAAAGCCTGCTGATATTGTTTGGTATTCCAATAAGGCAAATTGCCTTTTTTAATCATAGTGGTTCCACCCACACCCCAGTTGTCCACGGTGAAATCATCGCCTAACAACGTTTGTAACTGCCCAGGGAATGAAAAGTGCTTCTTATCCTCGATGAACGCTCCTTCTGTAATACTGGCACCAACACATGCAACACGAGTAATTGATTTTACCGACATTGTCGCAAAACACAATATCACCAGAGTATATAATTTCAGCAAGGATTTCATTTTATAGCTTATTTTTGATTAGTTAATTCTCTATGGAACTGGTCATCTCCATTTCCAGAACGCCCCCATTTACAATCTCATCATGCAGAATCCAAAATCGATTTAACGGTTTTCCATTCAACTTGATAGATTTGATGTAAACATTCTCTGGTGAATTATTATGGGCAATGACAGAAAAAGTTTTGCCAGAATAATAATCCGGATCGAGCTGAATATCAACGCTATTAAAAACTGGACTGGTAATTTCGTACTTGTTATCACCCGGACAAACTGGATGAATTCCTATTGCTGCCAACACATAGAATGCCGACATCTGTCCAACATCTTCATTTCCGCATAATCCGAAAGCATCGGTTCCATATGCTTTATCACAAATTTTACGAGTCCACTCTTGGGTTTCATGCGGCAAACCAACTTCGTTGAATAAAAATGGAATATGATGAACCGGCTCATTTGCATGGTTGTAGTAATCATTCCAAAGAAAATCATCAGGAGTATTGGAAAAGAAATTCAGCAACTCACTTTTAAAATTTTCTTTTCCTCCCAGAAGCTTCATCAAACCATCCATATCATGAGGAACAAACCATCCTTGTTGATAAGGATTGCTCTCAACACAACCTTGTCCATGAACCGTTTTCCCTTGCCAGGGAATCCAATTGCCATCTGCATCTTTTGCCCGGAACCAGTTCACATCCTTGTCCCAGATGTTTTTATAGTCTGTACTTCTATTGTAATACTCTTCAGCCAGATCATCTTTATTTAATGATTCAGCAAAACGTCCTACACACCAGTCAGTATAAGCATATTCCAAAGTATGTGAAAGGCTGTTAGGTGTATATCCCAAAGGTTGGTTTCCAAACTTGTCCACGCTGTTTTTAGCAAATTGAAAAGCCTTTTCTATATCATAATTTCGTATTCCTTTTTCGTAGGCATCCACCACTACAGAAACCGCCGGATTTCCGATCATACAACCAGAAAAGGCATTCAGTAATTCCCAACGCGGATAATAATTATTTCCGCTCAATTCAGCCAGTTGAATCAATGAATTTACTTCATCATTTACCAATGACGGATTGATAATTGTTTGCAATGGAAACTGGGAACGGAAAACATCCCAACCGCTAAAAATAGTACGGTAAGTAAAATCATCAGTAACATGCACCTGATTGTCGGCCCCAATATATTGCCCATTTACATCTGAGCTTGCGCGAGGATCAATCATTGTATGATAAAGAGAAGTATAAAATTTGATTTTATCCGCTTCCGTTCCACCAGTCACCTTAACCCGATCAATTGCATCGCGCCAAAGTCCACGCGCATCGGCCAACACCTGCTCAAAATTCCAGTCAGCAATATCGTGTTCCAGGTTTTCTTTAGCACCTTCGATACTAACAAATGAAATCCCACTCTTCAGTAAAATCTGTTCTCCGTCCTTGGTATTATAGTTGGCATAAAAACCAAGATGTTTTCCTTGCATTTCATTTTCCTGAGGAAGTAATTTCGCTTTTGAAATCACCTCTTGATATTCTGGACTTTGAACTTCCTCATTTTTACGCACCCAGTCTTCAGGAATCTCGGCACTCCATACTCCAAAATCTTCCAGTGGCTTGCTAAACTGACAATAGAAATAAACCGTGTAGTCTGCCTTTCCATCGCCATTTCCCCAACCACCACCTTCAGGTGGGCATTTCATCCACCCCTGAATTGTATAGTCGTCAACAACCTGAATAAACTGTTCGGTTGAGGTACCTCCCCGTCTCCGAGCTAAATCAATTTGAATATGAGACTGTTCATTCTCAGGGAAAGTAAACCTCATGATCCCCGCTCTTGGGGCTGTCGTTAATTCTGCACGAATATCATAATCTGTTAAATTAACTGCATAATATCCTGCTGATATTTCCTCCCCATCATGCGTAAAACGGGATCGACACCCCTGTTCGGGATGCTCATCGTCTCCTTTATTGGTATAAATTTCCCCCGTTGTGGGCATGACCAAAAAATTCCCCAAATCACCATACCAACCAACACCACTCATCGAAGTGAAACAAAAACCTTCAATGGTTGTGTGATTGTATGCATAGCCACTTTCATCACCACGAGTACGGGTTACGGGGCTAGGTTGAACCAAACCAAAAGGAGTAGTAGGTCCGGGAAACGTTTTCCCAAAACCATGAACATCATCCGACTGATCTGTATATTTTACAGCTCCAATCACCGGACGAATAAAATCAACATTATTGATCTCAGGTTGCTTTGCGCAACCAGTCATAGTTAACACTACTATTACAAATAATGAAATATGTTTCATGAGATTTAATCGTATGATAGTCAAGGTTAATTTACTATTTCAAATAAACCGTTTTCCCTATTTTAGCAGATTGCCTTGCAGCATCAAGAATCTCGACCACACGAACATTATTTTCCAAGGAATATAGGCCATAAGGCTCCACTTCAATTTTTCCGTTCAGTACATCTGCGAAATAGGCAAATGGGTCTTCATAAACAGCCACATCATCCGCTGTAACAGTTTCCTTCTTTTCTTCTCTCATTTCAGCTCCCCGAATTCTCATCACATGGTTATTATCTGCTTTTATGTAGCCGGTAGCTCCATAAATCTCCATGTCTTTTCGATTGAAAGGCCAATTCCAAGATGCTTGAATAATACATTGTGATTCCGGATAGGAAACGATAATGGTAGCGTCGTCATCAACCTTTGGATAAACATCCGGTTTATACTGCCGGGTTACAGCAGTAACAGAAATTGGTTTCTCTCCATTGGTCAATTTCGTCATTAAATTGGCTCCATAACATCCAAAATCAACAATGGCTCCTCCACCATTTAAAACCGGATCTGTCAACCAACCCAAAAAGTATTTGTCGCAACCAATTTCTTTTGGTCCTTTATGACCATCATGAATGACAACCTTTCGAAGTTTTCCTACAAAATTATCCTCATGCACCAATTTCATTGACTGAGCCGTTGTTGGATACCAGGAAGTTTCATAATCAGTTAAAAGTTGAATGTTATTCTTTTTGGCCAATTCTTGCATTCTGGATGCATGTTTCATACTTACAGCCAACGGTTTCTCAACCATAACATCAATACCGCGTGGAGCGCAAGCTTCAACTACCGACAAATGATCATAGATTGAGCCAAAAGCAACAACTGCATCTGGTTTTACCTCATCCAGCATCTTCTCTAAATCAGCATAAAATATTTCTGGATCCAGTTTATATCGACTGATAATCCTTTCTGTTAACTCCTGGTCAGGATCTGAAAGACCGACCAGCTTGAAATCACTTTTATCGGGTCTTCCCAAAATGAAACCAAGATGACCATGTGACATCCCGGCAACTGCCAACCGGATAGGTTCTTTTGCATTAGCAACTGTAGAAAAAATTGGAAGCAAAAGACAAACAACAACACTAATAATGATACTTTTTCTCATAACTTTTTTAAGACTAAGATACTTCTTTCAAGCCCAAAAACTTACTGAATAGCAGTTCTCTTTGACATCTTTTCAAAATTGGCATTTGGAGTTGCTCCCATTACAAACTTCAATGTTCCTCCATTTTGAATATCTTGATGGGTAATGAAATTCTTAGCATAAGTCTCACCATTCAACTCAACAGACTGGATGTAAATATTTTCATCGCTATTACCTTCCACCTCAACAACAAAATTTTTCCCCTCGGGTAATTTAATTTCAGCATGATCAAACAAGGGGCTTCCAAATACATATTCGCAAGATGCCGGAAATACAGGATAAAATCCGAGTGATGAGAAAACATACCATGCAGACATTTGACCACAGTCTTCATTCCCAATCACTCCATCCGGATCATCGTGGTAAAATTCGTCCATAATGTAGCGTACCTTTTCTGCCGTTTTCCATTGCTGGCCAGTGTAGCTGTATAAATATGTTATGTGGTGACTAGGCTCATTACCGTGAGCATACTGCCCAATTAGTCCTGTCAGGTCAACCAAAACCTCGGATTCATCTTCTGGTTTAAGTACGAAGAAACTATCCAGCCTCGCATTGAAGGTATCCTCTCCTCCCAACAACTCGACCAAACCGGGAACGTCTTGTGGAACCAACCACAAATACTGCCACGCATTTCCTTCAGCATAATCAGTTGCTTGGTTGTGTTTTGAAATTAACGGATCAAAAGGCCGACTCCAACTTCCATCTTTATTAATCCCGTGGAAAAATCCTACTGCTTTTTCATAAAACAACTTGTAATTTTGAGCCCGCTTTGTAAAATATTCATAATCCGCATTATGCCCCAACGCTTTTGCCATCAACGCAATACTCCCATCAGACATGGACAATTCCAAAGCCTGAGCGACTGCCCGATGAACACTTTTATCATCCGAAGGAATTGGCTTAAAATCACGTAAATAATTCAATCCTCTCAAATCAGAATTGGCTGTTTTCACAAGCGCTTCATAAGCCTTTTCCACATCGAAATCCCGATATCCTTTTAAATATGCTTCTGCAATTACCTGCATACTGCTAATTCCAACCATAGTGCCGGTTTCATACCCATTTAAATGCCAAATGGGCAAATGACCTTGTTGGTCATAAATTGCAAGCATCGAGCTGATAAAATCATTTACCCGCTCTGGTTGCGTGAGTGTATATAGAGGATGAGCAGCACGATAGGTATCCCACAAAGAGAAAATAGTATAATTAGAGAAGTCTGAATTTGTGTATATTTTATTATCTGTCCCCTGGTAATCGCCATTATTGTCATTAAACAAAGAAGGATGCATATAGGAATGGTACGCCGAAGTGTAAAAAATTCGCTTATCAGACTCATTACTGGTTTCAACAGTTATTTTACTTAACTCATTATTCCACTTTTCCCTTGCGGATTGAACAACCTTATCAAAATCCCAATCAGGTATTTCAAAATCAATATTGTTAAGCGCATTTACTGTACTTACAGGTGAAATACCAACTTTCCATTCAACTTTTTCAGGCGTCTCAACAAAACTGACAACCCCCTTCAATGCAACACCCTCAGCACTAATCCCATCCAATAATTCATCATTTTCAAACAATCGAAAACTTTCAATTGGTACAGAACTTCTGATTGCAAAATTAACTTGCTGCTCCTTTGCCCAACCGGAAGAAAAACGAGTTCCTACCAAAGTATACTCATTTATTTGTCTCAACGTAGTTTTAGTTGAACGGTCGTTAATTCCTTCTTTCAAATCGATGATGATGTTTGCTTCTTCGTTTTTAGGGAAATAATAGCGATGAAATCCTACACGCTCGGATGCCGTGAGTTCAACCTTTACTCCATTATCCATTTTAACAGAATAATACCCAGGCTTTGCCTCTTCATTTTCGTGGCTAAACGTTGACAAATAGCCTCCATGAGGATATTCCTGCTTCCCCTTATCGGTTCTAATTTCCCCGGTATAAGGCATAATTAACACGTCTGCCAAATCTCCAATACCGGTTCCACTTAAATGAAGTTGTGAAAAACCAATAATTAAGCTGTCAGAGTAATGATATCCGGAACACCAATCCCATCCTTTATAAATATTGTTTGGCCCAACCTGAACAGCTCCAAACGGCACATTTGCACCAACAAAAACATGTCCATGTCCGCCAGATCCAATCAATGGATCCACATAATCGACCGGTTGTTTTGTTTCCTGAGAAGTTTGCTTTGGGGAACAGCTGCTCAACGATATTGCAAATGAAAATGCAATAACCACTGCGTATAAACAATTTTTACAAATCTTTTGGTAGTCCATTTCTTCGGTTTTTCCGGGTATTATTCCTTTTTGTTTATGGTATTATTTAGTTTGAATAACGGTTTGAATTGTACCATCTTCGTTGAAGTACAGCTTATCCACACAAACGGAGCGCAGATTACCCTGCCCTGAAATTGATTTGTTGTGATAGAAAGCATACCATTGTCCTTTGTATTCCACAACAGAGCCATGGCTGGTGTCACATCCTGTTGGTTCAAGGTATATCCCCTTGTATTCCCATGGGCCCAATGGATTTTTACTCATCGCATAACGAAGTTGATTATTTCCTCGATTGTTATCGGCATAAGTCAAATAATAAATACCTTTTCTTTTGAATATCCATGCTGCTTCGTGGAAATCTTCCAATCCTTCCATCGGTTGCAGTTTGCCATCCAATTCCATCATATTGTCTTTCAACTTGGCAGCTTCACATTTACTTCCACCACCATAATAAAAGTAAGCCTGACCATCATCGTCAATAAATACACAAGGATCAATCATTGCAAAACCACCAACGCCTTCAATAAACCCTTGATCTTTAAAATTCTTAGCAGGTTTTTTACTGGTAGCGACACCAACTTTCCAGGTATTGTTCCAATCAGTTCCGCTGGGATGCGGATAGTAGAAATAGTAAACACCATCTTTATACGCACAGTCAGGGGCCCACATGAATCCTCCTTCCGGACGTCCCCATTCCACCTGCTCTGAACTTAAAATTTCACCATGGTCTTTCCAATTAACCATATCATCGGTTGAAAAAACATGGTATTTGTCCATCAAATCACATCCTCGAGGTGGATCAACATCATGTGATGCATATACAAACAAACGACCATCTTTCCACACATGCGCTGATGGATCAGCCGTGTACATGTGAGTAATAAAAGGATTCTCTTGCGCAAAAACGCCAATAGAAAAGATCATAAACAATGCTTGAATGCATACAGCTAACAGTCGGGAAATTTTATTCATCGGTTATTTAGTTTTATTAATTTCTGAAATAAAATACCAACTAAACCTGAAGCCTTATCCAACAGAGAAGCTTTTAAGTCTGGCTGGTGAGATTTACTATTTAGTTTGTTTTACCATTTTGATTGTTCCGTCCGGATTATAGTATAGTTTATCTACACAAATTGATCGCAACCAATCGTGATTTGAAAGAGAACTGTTGTGATAAAATGCATACCATTGTCCCTTGTATTCTACAATTGAGCCATGGTTGGTGTAACTATCTGTTGGTTCCATATAAATACCCTGAGGTTTCCATGGTCCCAGCGGACTATCACTGGTAGCATATCTCATTCGATTATCACCTTTTACACCTTCTTTGTCGTTACCTTCATCATGGTTATCTGAATACGACAAATAATAAACACCATCACGTTTATGCACCCAGCTTGCCTCATGAAAATCAACCAAGCCTTCCATCGGTTTCATCTCACCATCAACTTCCATCATGTTATCTTTCAATTTGCCACCTTCGCATTTACCGCCACCACCATAATATAGGTAAGCCTGACCATCATCGTCAATAAATACACAAGGATCAATCATTGATTTCAGCCCTTTGATGTATCCCATAACTTTAAATTTCTTAGCAGGGTGCTTACTAACCGCAACGCCTATTTTCCAGGAATCATTCCATTTAGAATCACTTGGATGAGGAAAATAGAAATAATACTTTCCATTCTTATATGCACAGTCAGGTGCCCACATAAATCCACCTTCTGGTCGTCCCCACTCCACATCATCGGAGCTTAAAAATTCACCATGATCTTTCCAGTTTACCATATCATCTGTAGAAAAAACATGGTATTTATCCATTAAATCACAACCACGAGGTGGATCAACATCATGAGATGCGTATACATATAAGCGACCATCTTTCCATACATGAGCAGAAGGATCGGCAGTATACATATGAGTGATAAATGGATTTTTCTGAGCGTATGAAGACAAGGCACTACATACTGAAATCAGTATAATAAAAATCACTGATTGTGTTTTTGAAATTTGATTAGTCATTTTAATAATTTTACAATTGAATAATTAATACTGAAAGACCACATTAATCAATCAACTTGATCAGTCAAAGTAAAGAGTAGCCGCTTAACAAGAGAATTAATTTTGACTAAATGCGGTCAAAATTTTGCACAAAATTTCAGGTCTATGGAATAATTAGCTTTTTAGAATAATTGGTTGTACCCAGTTTGGCTCGCAAAAAGTAAGTTCCGGTTTTTAATCCCTGAACATCGATTGATGCAGTTTCATTCCTGTCAATATTCATTTTTGAGAAACTGCGAACTTTCAATCCTGTTAGAGAATAGATATCTATCCATAATTTTCCCGAATCAGACGCTGGAAAATGAATCTGCACTACTTTCGTTGCTGGATTCGGATAAATACGAAAGTCCACTTTTGGATTGCTAAGTTCGTTGGACGAAACCGCACCTGTTTTTATAAAAGTCATTTTATCGGCATTGAATCCGCCGGTCTCTTCAAAAAACTGAATAATGTGCTTGCCTTCTTCTATTACAAATGAACCCGACGAAAAGGTTTGGTAAGTTTGCCAACCACCCGTAGCTGGAATAGAAATCGCCCCGGTAACATCTTCCCCATCTACTTTTAGGTGCACACTGCAATTGCCATCCGGTGATGCGGCAGCAAGCTGCATTTGATAGTTGGCTGTTTCTGCTACATTCACCGTATATTCCATCCACTCGCCTCCATTAGTAAAACCAATATTGTAATTTCCAGAGCTATTCTCTTCCACATCCACACCTTCAGATTCGCGATAAGAATTGCCAGCATTCTGCTCATCTTTATCACTATAAGCAATCCCCTGACCACCTACATCGAAATCTTCCAACTGAATTATTCCCGGAATGGAGTGAGCTTGATCTAAATATGCTGTACCATGCTCTCGGGTTTGTTCTACCATCTGAATTGTGCCGTCCTCGTTATAATACAACGAATCCACACAAATTGAACGCAGCCAATCATCCCCGGAAAGCAAACTATTGTGATAAAAAGCGTACCATTGTCCTTTGTATTCAACAATTGACCCGTGATCTGTCGAACTTCCGGTTGGTTCTATATATACTCCCAGAGATGTCCATGGGCCCAAAGGATGATCACTGGTTGCATAACGCATTTGGTTTCCACCACTTGAATTGTTATCCGCATATGACAGATAATAAACGCCGTCACGCTTATGCACCCAGGTTGCTTCATGAAAATCAACCAGTCCCTGCATTTCCTGCATTTGTCCGTCAATTTCCATCATATTCTCTTTGAGCTTCCCCCCTTCACAATGATTTCCACCACCATAATAGAAGTAGGCCTGCCCGTCATCATCCACAAACACACACGGATCAATCATCGATTTCAGTCCTTCAATATATCCCTGAACTGCGAAATTTGCAGCCGGCTCGCTACTGGTTGCAACACCAATCTTCCATGTACTATTCCATTCATCCCCGCTAGGATGCGGAAAATAGAAATAATAAGTTCCGTCTTTAAAAGCACAATCCGGTGCCCACATAAATCCACCTTCAGATCTTCCCCAATCCACATCCTCAGCCCTTAGGATTTCTCCATGATCAGTCCAGTTTTCCATATCGTCAGTTGAAAAAACATGATACTGATCCATTAAATCACAACCACGTGGTGGAGCAATATCATGAGATGGATACACATACAAACGGCCATCAGCCCAAACATGAGCCGATGGATCCGCTGTGTAAATGTTTCGCACAAATGGATTTTGTGCTTGAGAATAAATAACTAAAACTAAACATATCAAGGTCGTTCCCAATTTAATGGTTAACAGCCCTGAAAAACTAACCATATGATGTAATTTATTATGCAATTTCATTTTTAGTATCTCCTTTAAATCCTGCTACCTTACGACCAATCGCTTCGTTTGATTTCCATTTTCAGAAACTAAACTGACGAAATATACTCCAGGAGAAACTCCATCCATATTAAAGCCAATTTGATTAAAACCAGCATTTGCATTCACAGATTCGGACTTTATGCAAACACCATTCATATTCATCAAATTGAGCGAGATATTTTCTGTTGTTTCAAGATTGAAACTGAGATTTACATTAAACTCAGCAGGATTTGGATACAAGTTCAAACCAAAATCTGCTTCAGCCAACATACCTGCGGAAGTAGTTCCGTCCTCACTCACATAAGCTTGTAATGACGATTTTTTAATTCCATCCATTGTAATTGCAGTAATTTTTGCAGTCCCGGTCGAAACTCCTGTTACCAAACCAATCTCATCCACAGTAGCCACAGAATTATTACTGGATTTCCAGAAGATTGTTTTATTATCAGCATCTGCTGGCAGAATAGTCGGATTAATCTGATAAGTGCTGTCAAAAGCCAAGCTAATTTTATCCGTCTCCAAAGAGATGCCATCCAAGCTAATAGCAGATTCATCTCCAAAAGCGTTCACCTCATGCATGGACCACCAGTTACCTTTAGCTCCGGTTTGAACCACCCGCACATATTGAACCGTAGTTGTAGGAAAGCTAATGATTGTCATTACATCTGCACCAGATCCGGAAACAGCTGGCCCATACCAATCAGTTCCATTATCAGAAACTAAAAAGTCAAATTTCTGAGGTGAATCCGAAGGACTCGCAACCACATCCAGCAAGATTTGCTCAATTTTTTCAGGCTTTCCGAAATTAATAGTAAACCATTGCCCTGGTTGCTGTGATCCGTTGGTATCCCATCGACTGGAAGCAAAACCATCAACTGCATTATGAACAGCACTATTATTTGTTGACGCAGAAACCGTCCATGAATTCCGGCTAATTGCTGAAGCCGTTGAAACAACTGGTGCATTGCTCAAATTATTCTCCCATAATGCACAATTCCCTTTTGTTATTCCAGATGGATCAACGATCGAAGAATGAATAGACAAATGAGATTCTGTACCATAAGTAAGCAAATTATTAACTGGCCATACTGCTGAACTTTCAATATTCAGCGTTCCATTTGTAATCGTTGCCAGACGTTGTTGTCCCGGTTGGTTAAAATTAGCCTGCTGAAAATTCAAGGTTCCCCCTTCTTGCAGAATTCCCTGGGTTGGATTTCCCCATAAATCAAGATTGAAAAAATTAATTTCAGAACTAAATCCAGCTGTTGCATGAATATACTTGGTATTTTGATCACCAATAGAAACAATCTGTGAATTGATAAAATCAAATCCTCCATTGCCAACACCATCCACAATTAAGGCATTTCTTGAACCATCTATTCCATAACCAATGCTCATTCCTGAAGGACCAATACCATCTTCCGATGTTAACTCCAACCCATTATGTGATCCATAATGAAAGTCGTTGTATAAAAGCTGGTTTTGGCAATCACCTAAAATCATAAAATTGAAATGATCAAAGCCATAATCATAAGCCGCTGAATTTCCTGCATCTGGAGAGTTCGGCCAACCTCCATATTTCGACTCACTTCCACAAGCATAAGCAATCACGTTAAATTGAGTATTATAAATCTTACCATTCATGGTACCACCACCTACACGAATGCCAATATTGAAAGCATGCCCGGCAAGAAAATCGATATAATGATTATGACATGGATGTGTGAACAGATCAACTCCTTTATCAACACCACGCATCCCAATGTTAATCATATAAGTATCACTCCCGGTGGCCTGCACACAATACGGATACGTTGCAATATTTGGCAAATCGGTCGATACCTGTTCAGGATAGTTAAATACAATGCCCCGAACTCCACTATTTTCAGATAGCTTCATAAAAGGTTCTGCATCAGGGTTGTTTCTTCCATCATAAATTTCCAAAACACTTCCCGGGCCTGTTGGAGTCGTGCTAACATCCACCGCACCTTTCAATTCCACACCTGACGGGATTACTAAATTTCCAAGTACTTTATATTTTCCGGGAGGAAGAAAAACAATTCCTCCACCATCGGTTGCTGCCTGATCCAGTGCCAACTGGATTGCATCCGTGTCATCGGTATAACCATTTCCAGTTGCATTAAAAGGTGAGTCTGTTGCCAAATACAATTCCAGACGAAGGGGTTTATGTGTTTCTGGCTTCAGCTTAACGACTTCCGGCATCTGATTCATAGTAACCGGCGTATGATCAATAATATTTTCAAAAATTGAACCTTCTTCAATCTGTACCTCCTGTGCAAAGCGATTACCGGTAATAATGGCTTTTGCATTTTTCTTTATACTGATTTGGGGTGCCAGGTTATTAAAATCACAGTCAGTTACTGTAAATGTGCCACCTCTAACATCAACCGAGCCATTATTAATCTCAGATTGCAAAAACATTAAACGAGTGCTGGCCGCTTCATCTACAGCAATTGCATTTTTAGTAGCGTCCAACTCGCAAGTGTGAAATTGAGCCACGCCCGAAGCATCTTTTGCTATGCCTATTCCAGTTTCACAGTCCATTGTTTTAATTCCAGTAAACATCAAACCAACAGAGTTGGCGCCGCTAATTGCCACACCTGTCTTACAGTTGGTAAATGTCATGGAATAATTGTGCCCGTTGGGCTGGGCTCCCGGACTGGTAATTGACTCCACAGCATGAAAGCCTTTGTTATAACCACCAATATTGACAAAGCAAGTATATGACCAATCGTTGCGTCTCATCACGATGCCAGTGCCATTCTCATAAATCCAGTTTTCATGATCACCTCCTTTTGAAGGAGCATTCTCCAGTCCTGAACCGGACCAATAATCGGGAGAAAAATCAATCCATTCAATACGACCGACATCTACAATGTTGTCAATTTCAACTCCCCTAAACAAAGGCGTTCCGTAAACTCCATTTATTGTGGGACAGGTTCCTCCATTTTTACGAGAAAAAACGATGCCGGCATACGAATTTACCAGCGTTATATTTTTTGCATTACAAAATTCATTGCCAAAATAATTGGGTTTTCCAAAAACCACAGAGGGTGGATATGGAGTAATATTACCAGGGGTTTGTTCTGGATACCAAATAGCCAAATCCATGACAGCGGCAGAGGTTTCCATAGTAATGAAGGGCGTTCCGTCCTCTTGGCCCCTGCCTGCATAGGCCATCAAAATTGTACCAACAATTGGCTCACCCTTTACAGGTTTCTTCCACTCACCACGCAAGGTAATACCTTTAGGAAGCAACAAGTTTCCTTTTACAACATATTTTCCTTCGGGGACAAACAAAACGCCTCCCCCTATTTCACTCAGCTGGTTTAACAGATTCTGAAAATCCTGAGTCACATCTGTCACTCCATCGCCTGTAATTCCAAAATCGGCAACTGAATACGCGATTACAACATCATCAATTGTTGGATATTTAGGTTCTATTAATTGCCAATTTTGGGCAACTAAAGAACTATGAAGCAGCATTCCAAATATGAATGCTGTAAAAATTTTAAAGTGTTTTATATTTTTCGTCAATTCAGGTAGTATTGTTTTCATAGTAATTATAATCAGGAAAGTATTTCTGAACTCATTGCCAAACATAGTGGTTAAAGGTTTCTACAAAACCTTAAGAAAAAGTCATCGAAGAAAAAAGATAAAGCATGAACCCAACGGTTGTGTATTCATGCTTTATTCGATTTGAACTTAATCACTAAAACGATCTTAAATAGAATAAGGCCACCGGATAATTTTTCCAGTAGCCTCATTCTTATGTTCTAATCAAGCTTTTCGAGTTTAAGCCATGAAGGTCTCACATTTTGCTCTGTACCAGTAAAGCTGGCTACAAAACCAACAGAAACTTTGGCAGGAGCGTCTAAAGAGAATTCAATACTTCTTGATCCGTCGTTTCCAAGATCCTGGAACGATGCAGAAGCCAATGCAGAATCAATATTCTCAATGTCAGGAACTGTTTCCCCAACTGCAGCAACAATGTATCTTGGATCGTCACCATTATTGCTAATGATCGGATTCTCACCGGCCATACTCAAAGTAAACCTGAAATCACCAGCAGGGAGATCAATTGTTTGATACAATTTACCGTTTACAATAGCAGTTTCTCCTTCACCCCAACGTTCAAAACCAAGGCTTTGCTTGTCATTGTCCGGACCTTCCCAGCCACCATCATATCCACCTCTTCCATCACGGGTACGCATCGCTTCATTGGTAATCCATCCACCAGACAGGTTGCCCCAACGATTGCCATCCCATTCAGAACGAGCAAATGGCCATTGCGCATTGGAAAGATAGTTATCAGGAACTTCATTAGGATCATTCACCGCATCAGCAGGAACTTCAACCTTAATAATCTCTGAATAATTATATTTTCTGTTTGCGTCATTTACGTTAGCCCCCAAACGCACATAGTAGGTATACCCAGCTTTCACAGGCATAGGTCCAATGCGGTAAATATCACTCGACTCAACATCTCCAACTTCTTCGATCCATGATCTGTTGATCTGTTTCCGTTGGTTGTTATACTCACCAATATTAATGTAGTTTGTTGCTCCACAGAAAGTAGTAAGACTTAAAAAAGGTTTGATCTCAACAAGATTTGGAAGTCCTTCACGAATAGGCGCTTTTAAGCGACATTTCAATGTCAGTTTCAAACCATTCAATGATGTCTCGAAATCAGTTAATTGAAGATATGGAGTAACAGTAAAATCCTGTTGTGCACTTCCATCAAATACCACACCCTTAACTGTATCAACTGGCCAGAAAGGACCACCATATGGAAGCATGTCGTATGTTCCTGCAAACAACTTACTGTTATTGTATGAACCATCCTGTTTGACAGTCAGAGACTGATGATTTGGAACAGATTCCGTCCAGGTTCTTTCCCATACACGAATCCCCCAGTCGCCCTGTGATGAAAGTAAATTTTCGCCTGTATATGAGTCAATCACACGTCCGCTGACTTGTGCATCGGGCTCGTCCCAGTTGTCGATCTTCATACATGAAGTAACCGACACCAGTATTACTCCTAGAATTATATATAATATTTTCTTCATGATATTAGTATCAATGGTTAATAATTAATAAAGTGGATTCTGTGGTAAGAGATTTTCATTCTTGCCAATTTCTCCCCATGGAATCGGTTCGTAATAACACGACTTGGAAGCTGTCCAACTCCTGTTCCATCGGTTGGTTTCATCCAGGTAAATGTATTTTCCTTCATCTGCAACAAAGTAACAGCTAAGGACCCTGTGACGGAACTCATTCAACACCTGGTCTGCAGTTCTCCAACGACGAAGATCCCACCACCAATGATTCTCTCCATAAAGTTCACGTTCGCGTTCATCGCGAATGAATTGCAATGATGCTTCAATTTGATAACTGTAGTTTGCAGTATTTACCGTACCTATGTTTGAAGTAGTCACATCAATTGCAGGACGAACCACTTTTGCACCTGCACGTTCACGAATCATTTCAACATAGTTGAAAGCCTGGTCTCTGTTACCCAATTCGTAAAGCGCTTCTGCTGTGTTCAAATAGATTTCACCTAAACGGAATACTACCCAATGCTGACCACTTCTGTATTCGCGAACATCACTTGTAGCCATATCCGGATTTACATATTTCCGAACGAAAGCTGCTCCCCAGCAATTGTTTTCACCACCCTGATCATCGAAATGTCCATGAGCACCGGTAATATTATAGGTAACACCATCAATTTCTGTAGTCCAGCCTCTACCGCCTAAAATGCGATTATCCGCACTGTTCACAGGAGCCGCATTACTACCCATTTCTGCATCTGTTGCAGGCCCGTCAAAACTTCTGTAAATACCTTTTTGTATGCTGAATGTTTTGCCACGCAACTCATCACCGTCGAAATACATAGTACCTTTCATTCGAGGTTCCATATCATTTTTAATATCGCTGCGATTATCAAAACGTACCGGAGTTCCATCAGGATTCGTGATGGCTGGCATGTCATACAATTCCATGAAATCCAGCGGAGGATAGCTTTCAGCACCTACAAACGAAGACATATCTGGCTGTGGGCACATCAATGCATCGTAACTATGGCGTAAACGTGTATTATGAGGAACTGTCTGATCGTAATCTTTAATAAAAATGCTCTCAGAAGAATTAGGATCTAAAAAGAGTTTTGCAAAATTAGCGGCCTTATCCGGATAACCTGAAGTATACAAAGAATAAGGTCCTTGTTCAACAATGGTTCCTGCATCAACACAATACTGGAAAAATTCATTTGCCTGCGAAGGATCCATTCCGGCCAAACCAGCTTGCGTTGCAGCTTCTGTTTCAAATCCCAGAGATTGAGAATATTTTGCAATTGAACCAGCATAAAGCATAGCACGAGACATTAACGCCGCAGCAACATACTTGTTTGCACGGCCTGATTCACTTGTTCCGGTCATATTTTCAATGGCAAAATCCAGATCTTCATAGATAAATTTCCATGTCTCATATTCTGTATTACGAGGCACCTCAAGCTCTTCAACTTCAGCAAGTGGATCTTGAACGTCTTTAATAATAGGAACACCACCATAACGTTTAGCAAGTCCGAAATAAAAGAAGGCACGCAAGAAATAAGCTTCTCCCAGTAATTTATTATATACTTCTTCTGTATACTTTTCCTGATAATTAGGAAAATTTTGAATAAATGTATTTACATCACGGACGCGATCGTAGGGCCAGTAACCAAAACCATCGTTATCAACTCCTACCCATGAGTTAAAGAATTCCCCACTCATATTTCCCTGGCTGTTTTTACCTTGTTCCCAATAATTATCAGGTCGGTAAGCATTTCCAGAATTGGTTCCATAATAAAGAAAATCTTCTATTGGAAGGTAGTTGTAAAGTCCTGAAAAATATTTCTTTACACCAAACTCATTACCAAAAAGCTCAGGTTCTCCTAATATTCCTTTGGGCTCCAGACTCAACTCCTGGCATGAGAAAAGCATTGTTCCCAAAAGTGCTATGTATAATAAAAATTTCTTTTTCATAATTGTAATTTTTTAGAATTTAACGCTTGCACCAATTGTAAAGGTCCTGTTTACAGGATAATTGTAGAAGTCTATATAATTGGTTGAAGCACCACCAGATGCACCTGGACGTTCAGGATCAACATTTTCAAGTCCGGTAAACGTTAATAAGTTGTATCCACTCATGTATACCCTTAAATTCTTTACTCCAACTTTTGATACCAATTTCTTTGGTAATGTGTAACCAAGTTCAGCAGTTTTCAAACGCATGTACGATGCGTTCTGAACACCATTAGTACCTGTACGACGGCCGTCATGACCAGTAACAGGATAATGTCCAGGAATCCATTCTGTATTGGGATGGAAATAGTCTGCATTTGGATCTGCAGTACGCCATCTGTCAAGAAACCATGTTAGTGTATTTTGTCCTCCAAACGGTAAAGCCTCAGTAAGTACCTCAGCATATTGCACATACACACCATAAGCGCCTTGGAAATCCATTGTCAAATCAAATCCCTTATAAGAGGCACCAATCGAAAGACCATAGTTAAATACAGGTAAACCGTAAGAAGCAATAGGGTGATCGTCATTACCATTAATTACGCCATCTTCGTTCCAGTCAACCAACCACCAGTCTCCTGGTAATGAACCTTGTCCCATAGGAAGTTCAAATGTACGTATCTGATCCAATGTTGTAAACATACCACCGGATTCCTGTCCCCACCAGATATTGGAATAACGTCCGCTGGTACGATTTCTCCATTTGTCGTATGAATTGCTGGCTGGTGTTTCAAGCCATTCTGTGCGCTGATGTTTGGTAGCAGAAAGTTGTCCATTCACAAAATAGGAAACATCTCTGTAGCTGTTTCTGTAAATCATGGACATTTCATATCCCAGGTTACGGTCACTATTCAGGTTTTCCTGAGGTAAGCTGGCACCAACGGTTCCAGGGATAACTGCAGCACTTGTTGCCAACAATCCTGAACGATCGCGTCTGTATACGTCAAATGTACCACTTAGTTTATTGTCAAATAATCCAAAATCAACAGCCAAGTTATATGACTTAATCTTATACCAGGTTAGATCGAGGTTAGGAATACTTGAAGCAGATACACCACCATTTAAAGTACCATCAAAGAACCATCCTAACTCATTACCATTCAAATTATAACCAGTAGAAGGAGGATAGTTACCCGCAGAACTATCGTCACCCATTTCTCCGTATGATCCTCTTAGTTTTAAATTGGTAAGAAAGGCGAAGTTGTCCTTCATAAAATTCTCTTCGCTCATACGCCATCCAGCTGAAATTGCAGGAAAGAAACCAAAACGGCTTCCATCAGGAAAGCGTGAAGATCCATCGTAACGGAATTTAAAAGCAAATATATATTTACCACTGAAATCATAGTCTAATTGACCAACCAATGATTGGCTGGCACGGTCACCTACACCACCTCCAATAGCTCTTTGGTTTTTATCTTCACCTGCGAACAAGTACTCAGAATCAATCATCAACTCACGGTAGGCGCTGAAACTGTCCCAATTACTATATGTTTCTTCGTAAACAAGAAAACTATTGAAATTATGATCACCAAATGAATTCTCATAGAACATCCCCAACTGCATGTTGGTGTCGAAGTTGAAATTGATTCCTTTGGTGATATCTGAAGGAGTATTTCGTTGAATTGGTGAATAAGTATCCGTATCCTGATTATAACGATACAGGGTATATGAACGTTTATAGTTGTTGTAGTCTGGCATTCTTAATGCGTAGTCATATGATCCTTTCGCTTTCAGTCCTTCAATGCCGGGCACTTCATACTCCAGAGTCAAAGTACCATTAAATCTTCTATTTCGGTTTAAGTTGTAACCTACATAATCGGCATCGGTTTGTATAATCATATTGGCACCTTCATTTAGATATTGTGTATCACCATTAGGGTATTCCGGATTATCGTTTGCATAGAAAGCTGCATCAGGACGAACCAACCAAGAAAGTTTGTAAGTTGTCCAGCCTGTATTATTTGGCTGAGTGGTTTCAGTCATAATACCACCTAAAGAAACTCTGGCACTTAATCTTTTAGTAATTTGAGCATCCACATTGGTACGAAGGTTCCAGCGTTCTGATTCATAATCGCCACTTTTGTATGAACCTTCTTGTTTTGAATATCCCAAAGTAAAGTAGTAGCGCAATTTCTCACTACCACCATTCACACTCAAATTGTGCTCAAACTGGGGAGTTGTTTTATTGAACACTTCGTCCATCCAGTTGTACGACTTTTTCGTTCCATCAAGGTATGGTTGAAAATGCTCATCAGTAAACATTGCATTTGTGCGTACTAAATAGTTTTTCCCAAAGTCCTGCCAGTTTTGCTCATTCCTCAAAGTCATATAATCGATTGCACCAACGCCTTCTGGCACATACAGGAATTGCTGCATTGAACTGCTGGTATTAAAAGTGATATCCACTTTACCATCCTGAGCTACACCACTTTTTGTTGTAACAAGAATAACACCGTTCGCAGCACGCAAACCATAGATAGCAGCCGTACCATCTTTCAACACCGACACACTCTCAATTTCTTCAGCACTCATCCGTGAGAAATATTCCTGATCACGTGGAATACCATCAACCACAAATAATGGGTCACCCATACCACGGATATCAATTTTTGTATCATAAGCACCAGGTGCAGAACTCTTTTGTACTACACGAACCCCTGGCAACTTACCAGTCAACATGTTTACTACGTTTTCGTTTTTAGTAACGATAAGATCTTCATTTTTGATTGTTGACACAGCACCTGTGAGGGTTACTTTTTTCTGCGTACCATAACCAACAGCAACAACTTCTTCCAGTCCAAAAGACTCTTCAGCCATGGTAACATTTATCGTAGATTGGCTCCCAACCACC
The DNA here is from genome assembly GCF_052690465.1 of Sunxiuqinia sp. A32. Classification (NCBI taxonomy): domain Bacteria; kingdom Pseudomonadati; phylum Bacteroidota; class Bacteroidia; order Marinilabiliales; family Prolixibacteraceae; genus Sunxiuqinia; species Sunxiuqinia sp. A32. The sequence continues at coordinate 88,393 of NZ_JBQYLI010000001.1, read as the reverse complement.
GTTTCCAGGGTTTTCATACCCATAAATGAAAACACCAAAGTAGTACCTTCCTTAACAGAGCTTAATTCATAAACTCCATCCGTGTTCGTTATCGAACCGTTGGTGGTACCTTTCACAATAACCGTTACACCGGGAAGTGGAACACCGCTATCGTCCGTTACAGTACCGGTAACTTTTTTTGACTGTTGACTTCCCACCGAACTATCATCTCCAAACAGAAGTATTTGTCGATCAACTATTTTATACGTGATATTCGTATCCTGAAATAACCTTTTCAAGACTGTATCAATTGACTTCTTAGAGATATCAATGTTTATAATGTCAGTGACATCAACTTTTGAATCGCTATACAGAAAGCGATATTCGGTTTGATCTTCAATTTGGCTAAGTACATCTTTAATGGTAACATCCTTCATTGTCAAGCTCAAATTGGTATTCTGTGCATACGAATTGGCCGAAACATGAACTACAAGCACCAGCATAATAAAGGTAAAAACTTTCATCCTCTTAATTATTTTGCCATAAAGGCATTGCCTTTCCCCTCTCCAAGGAAAGATTTCAAAATTTTTCATAGTTTTGTCTTAGGTTTTAATACTAGTTACCAATCTCTTAATTGGTAATTCAAAATCTACAGGGGTATGTTCCCGCATATCCCTGTTTTTTTTACAAATCATTATATCATAGGCATAAATAAATTTATTGGTAGGTCAGAAATACATTTTCTCCATCAATTTCATATTCAAATGGTGTAATGAATTTCATTAACTCCAGCATTTCACGTAAACTTTCTGTTTTAATTGATAATGTATATTTCAAATCTTTAAAGCGATTAAAATCTTCTACCTGAATTTTTACTCCATACCAGCGTTCCAAGCGAACTATCAAATCTTCAAGTCGCTCATTACTTAATCTCAATACATTGTCTTTCCAGCAGGAATACAGGTCTGTATCGACTTTCGTTATACTGTATTTGTTATTCTCGTTCAACAAAAACCGCTGACCAGGTACAATCTTCACTTCTTCCTTTTGATTATTGAAAAGAATGGAAACTGAACCCTCCTCCAATATTGTTTCACTGGTTTTATCCGAATCATAGGAATTGACATTGAACCGGGTTCCATAAACCTTTACCGTATAGTTTTTCGTTTCGACCAGAAATGGCTTTTTATCATCCTTACTAACATCGAAATATGCTTCACCAGACAAATGCACCTTTCGAACTGACGAATGATTGTCGATGATGTAATCCAACTTCGATCCCGAATTCAACCATACAAAAGTTCCATCAGCCAAAATAACTTTACTCTTCTCACCATTTGAAACCATATATTGCACCAACTTAGGCTTCGAAGCAATTTGCTCATCAACCGAAAGATAAATAACGCCTCCAATAATGAAAGGAATAATCAGAATAGCAGCCACCCGGCTCCACCAATTGATAGCAACATTTAAATAATTTACTTTGGAAGTTTTACTGCTGAGGTAATCTTTCAAAAAGACCAAGGAGTCAGTGTATTTTTCTTTGGGTACTTTTGCTTCTTCAAAATAAACCGTTTCAACAATTTCCCGAGCAATCCGAATGGTCTCTTTCAATTGTGGATTTGCTTGTATAAAATCATTCCAAAACCGATTGGATGATTGATCAGGCGCGGTAATCCACTTTCTGAATCCATCATCTTCGACGAAATCATTTACCTGAAATTCAATATATTTAGATTCTTGCAACATTATACAGTGATCGAAATTTTTAATTCTTTCTACTTAGTAATGGAGTATTGTCCATTTTTATACTACCTAACAAAACATGTTAAAAAACACATTTATAAAATAAGCTAGTACAAGAGTTTAGCTGAATTAAATTGAAAGGTTTAATGCGAACAATATCAATCCCTTATTAATCTTATCATCTTCAATATCTTCCCTAATAGAATTAATTGCACGGTTCATCAAATTGCGTACAGTTTGAATTTTTACTTCAAATAAGTCTGCAATTTCCTGATAAGGCATATTATTATAAAATCGTAAATAAATAATTTCCTGTTGCTTTTGAGAAAGTTTATTAATTGAGCTCAGAATACTTTTACGCTGAGCCTCTTCAATCTCTTTTTGAATCAATTGATTTTCAACAGATTCAAATAAACTAAAATCAGTATTGACAATATTTTTTGTGGAATTTTCTGCTAATAACTTTGCGCTTTGAAGATGCTTAATAAGTTTATTACGCATTGCCCGAAGAAGGTAAAATCGAATATTATTGGTGGGTGATAGTTTAGTGCCGGAGTTAATCAGTTCAACAAATAATTCCTGAATGATATCTTTGATTTCATGTTCATCAGGGGTAAATTTCATTCCATAATGAAAAAGAGACGAATAGTTCTCTTCATAAATAATTTCAAGTGCTTCTTTGCTGCCTTCCCTAAAATTATCCCAAATAACCCTATTTTTCAATGCTTCCGACACTTAGCTTCCTCAATTTAGGTTTATGAAATAAAAATCAAATATATAATTTTATCTAATTAGGTATCTATCAACCTGATTTACTCTCTAGAATATCATTAAATGAAATATTGAACTCGGTATCCAAAAGTCTTCTATATTCTTTGCAATAAGAATCATATACATGGCGAGCCATGCTTCCTTTCCCAATTTTATGAAGAGTCTTACATTTTACGATTAATGCATCTTCATTGATTGGATCAAGAACAAAAATATTCTCAGCAATTAGTAAACGAATTTTACTGTTATCAGCCAGATGTCTACTATCCAGTAAATTAACTAAACAATCGATCACTTCATTGGCATATTGTGCTTTAAAATGATCAATCCAATCCTCCTGAATGCTCGGAAGTAATTCCCCGTATTCCAACAGTCCGGTTAATGAAATAATTTCCTCCGGATTCAATTCCTCTTTTTTGGCCTTCGAAATAATATTTAATACGACGAAATAATCGCAATAAACATCAACTTTCAATTTCCAATACGAATTTTCATTAATAATTTCTATCCCATGCACTTCATCTAAAGCAGCTCTTAGCTTACTAATATTTACATTGCGATTGTTTCGTGCACTTTTCTCGGTTTTATCCGACCACAGAGTTTCTTCCAATTTTAAAGAAGAAATTCCTTTCCTATTATGAATGGTATTAAAGAAAATTAGCAAGAATAATTGTTTTAGTGTTGGAGAAAATCCAGATGTAATCTCAGTACCTGAGTCATTGAAAATTTGAAATCCGCCAAGAAATAGAATTGATGATTCTTGTTTGCGAGGTACTTTTTTAAATAATTGATCGTGAAAAGTGTTGCTATCAATATTACTTTCAGAAGCATCAGCCAAACTCTTTTTTTTCTTTAAGAAGAAGAAGAGTACTCCCCCAAAAAGAGAAAAAATCGCGATTATTGCGTAAAGTAAATAATCACTCCATTTTGCCCTTGGAATATCCTGATAAACGTCTGCCAGATTTAAGGGAGGATAAGCGATTGAATACAACGAGGTATTGGATTTATGATTTGTTAAAGCAATTAATTGATTCCTGCTATTATTTATATAAAGGTTCAACCAGGAATCTGTATCTAAAAATTCAAATGGAATGGTATCCTGATAAATAGTTTGAGTCGATTCATAAATGCCAAACTTTGCCAGTTGAATGCTTGTCTTATATTTTGAATTATCAAAAATCAAGGTATAAAACGAACTTGAATCTTCACTTAGAATTAATGATTCCCCAGGAACGAGTGGAGATTCCAATGTTTCATATGTTTGTTGTTTTCTGAATTCCAGATCTTTTAAATTGAACACGTATAGATCATTGAAATAACCTGGAGATAATTCCTGTCTGCCGCTTTTGCTACCGTACCCTCCAAATACTAACAAGTTCTCATGATTTAGCAAACCGGTTGCAGCCAGATATCGAGGTTCTATTTGGTCTCTTCGATCGATACGTTCCCAGGTACTGTTTGATGAATGATAATTAAAAACGGTGCTGTTGTATTTATGAAATCCATAGCCTAACAAAGTGATTAATGAACTATCAATTGGTGAGATAAGATTATTATGATGTGCAAAGCCTGATGCAGAATTTTCATCAGGGTTTTCTGACCATTGTTTTGTTTCAAAATTAAAGCGACTAATTTTTTCGTTTTCAAACTTGTACGACCATATTTCATTGGTATATGGATTATAAACCAAGTGCTTTTCCGTGAGTTGCTGATATGGATTTCCAACTGAATACGCAATAGTGTCTATTTGAGATGAATTCAAATTATATTTAAAAATCCGTTGATCATCAACAAAAAATAGGTTGCTGTTTTTTTCATCAAATACCGCCCCATAATAAGCATTGATATTCAGGTCTGTTATTTTCTCCCACGAAATATGTTTATCGATTAACCATTTCGGGTTTTCCACCAATGCATATGCATTTTCAATTTCGTCTAAAACTTTATTATCCAGGTGTTTTTCCAATTTCCATTTCCTTATGACTTTAAAATCCTGGTCCTGAATTTCAATATTTTTTAAAGTCATTGGACAAACATCTGTGCTTTGAAACGGAATATACTTTGAAACACCAAACAATAAATCAAAATCAGCCCTAATTGAAGGATAGTTTATGGAAGATGATTTCATGATCCCGTCAATCTCTAATTCCACAATTTGCTTTTTGAGGTCGATAGAAATAGAAATGTGAGCCCATCTATCATATACTAAATTCGGCAGATCGCTCCATTTGTAGGAACACAATATTTCATTTTTGAAAACCAAGGTGAAATTATCCTTGGGAGCAGCAAAATTCGCAATTAAATCAAAGTTATCCTGTCTATTGGAAATTGCTCTGAAAATGTAACCATAATAGCCGTCACCTTTCCGAAGTTTAATATCGAACTCAATTTTAAATCGATCAGATACTTTTATTGCTTTTTGAGGTGTAAGATTTAATGCTGTTCGCTGGTCCTGCACTACTTCCGTTGAAGCAAAGTACAAGCCTGATAATAAGTCGGATTGTCCGTGTCCCTTAAATGCTGATAATAAAATTAAAATACTGATACAGAGAAGTGATCGCACAATTTCTTTTATTTAGAACATCCAAAGTTATCAAAATGCATTAAAATTCATTATTCGAAAATAAAGAATCAAAGTTCAATATTCTCAAAACTCTTATAATCGAATATTCCCCAAAATACAGATATCGCTTAATAGAATCTGTATCAACGTCCCCAGCCTACTGCATATTTGCAACTACTCTTTCATCCAAATTCTTTTAATTGTTTCTTCTTGTGAATAACCAATTGGACATGCTTCGCTTTTGGTGTTTGCACGATAGCTTCCTGCTGTTTCATTAGGGCATGAAATCATGCGACTTACCGGCATCTGCAAGTGTCCATTCGAATCTGTTTCCTTTAACCAATTAAAAGCATACTCCAGCCATTCGTTCCGATAGCTTTCTTCCTGTTGGGTAAACCATGATATTTCATCCCATCCCCAAACAAAATGAGAAGTGGTGTCTGCTACATTAGGCTCTTTACCTCGGCCATAATTGTCAAACTCAACCAAATACGGAAGGCTCTCACATGTCCACCCAGTTGGGGAAACACAAGCTTTACTTTTTAGATAAAGTGCATCCAGATAACTTACTTCCAGCTTACATTCATATGGTTTTTCTGGAGTTTCCTTAATCCGAAGTGGAAATGAATTGAAATCAATTAAGCTGACTCCATCTTTAATCATATCCCCTTTGGGAACATGTGCATCCAAGATTACCCAATTACGACGGGCATGCTTTTTTGCATAATTTCTGATCTTTGCCAAAACACCTGCCCATGCTTCTCTTTTCGGATCATTCATACCTATTAATTCAACCTGCCCTAAATGGAAAGCCTCGCAGCCAATATTCATATAAGCACCAGCCAGATAATAAAACCAAAGCTGCGATTCCAATCTGCTAATATCAGGCACACTGCTTCGTGAACGCCAGTGATCCACAAAAACACTATCTTCATTCAGCATTGCTTCGTACGAAAAATTCCTATCTTCAACAGGCATTCCAAAATCGGCAAAAACCCAATCCGGAATTTTCACATTGTTAACATCTTCCGTTATAATTTCAAACAAACATCCCTGAAAAATAATTTCCGGATCAAAAGCATGTAAGGTATCAATCAGAGATTTTGCCTTTTCCCAAAACTCGGGTTCATTCAGTCTACTTTCACCGCCCCAACGATAAATTGACCGTCCTATAAACTTCGCCCCAATATTCTTTATCAATCGAATATCATCTCCATGATATGGATAAGTTCTTCGTCCTTCCGGTTTTTCGGGAACCAGAAAAAATGCCATTGTTACGGACCGATCCAGATAATTACTCAAAACTTCACGAGAAATTCCACTTTCATCAAAAAAATGGGATTTTTGAACTTCCGGCTGCTGGCAACTCGATAAGAAAATCCCGCCTACAAGAAGTATAAAACAAGTTATCTTATTCATGTTATTTAGGTTTCAAGGTTATTAGTCTGCTTTTAAAAGAACATTGCTTTTTGAAATTCCATTTTCATTAAAAGCCTGAATCGAAAAGAAATACGACTTATTTACATTCAAACTATTAATAATCACTGAAGTGTCGCTATAAATCTGGTAATTTTGATACAGCTTCTCTGGCGACACACCATAGTTTATGTGATAACCAAGAGCGTCTTTTGATTTGCTCCAACTCAATTTTACACTTCTGCGATTTTCAGCATCTCGTTCTATAGCTAATTTCTCCACAATTTCTGGCTTATTTCCATTGCCAACTCCAAAAACACGCAATCCACAAAGCGCAAAATTACCTGTCGGCATTTCCAGATTCCGAATGCGAATGTATCGGCAATTTTCTATAGTATTTAATGCTGTATAATCATGCGAATAATCAGAATTAGCAGCTGATTTATCGATAATAGTTTTCCAGTTCTCTGCGTCGGAAGAGACCTCTACGATGTAACGATATCTAAGTCCTACTTGCCTTCCAAACACTTGCGCATTGTGCTCGGCAAAATTAACCTGAATAGCATGAACATCGCATTGCTGCTCCAAATCAATCATTGCCCATTCAGTATCGCTACTTCCTTCGGCGGCCCAATAAGTCCGGATATCTTCATCATTCAAATTTTCTTTTTGAAAGTCTTTCAGCTCTGATGAAACGAGCACTGGTTTATTGTAAGAAAGTAACATCCAATTGGGAAAAAGCTCATCCACATTTTTTATCATTCTATTCGGGATGATCATCGGGAAATCGCCAAAGCAGGTACGGGAGTATAATTCTCCATCATCATCGAAAAAAGTTGGAAACAGAGCCAAACGCCTTTCAAACATGTGCTTCTGCGAAATGGTTACCGTCCCTATATGCCAATAATTTCCATATAAATCTTGAAATGTGCTTCCATGTCCAGCCCCTGTTGCAAAGCCTTCCGGTCGATAGGCAAAAGGATTGTTTTCTGCTAATTGATAAGGACCAAGCGGATTCTCAGAGGTATATACACCATCAGAGTAACTTTTAAACTGAGTTCCGGGACCAGCATACTGCAAATAATATTTCCCATCATGCTTGTTCATCCAGGCGCCCTCTATCCATGGTGCATTTGAAAGTTGTGTATTATAATCTCCCGGTACTTCCCATCCATGATTTCTCGTATCTGCATAAATCAATTCTACTCTTTCTCCAATAGGCTTAAAATTATGGTGGTAGTCAAGTTCAATTCCATAGATCGGATCTTTATCGGAACATCCCCAATAAAAATACAAGCGTCCATCATCATCCAGAAACAGAGCTGGATCAACCACCGAAAATGGTATTGTCGCTGCCAACTCCCATTTTCCAGCATTTAAATCTATGGCCTTGTAAATTGAATTTGACGAAGCCATGAAGTACATCGTGTCCTGAATTACTAACGCGGTTGGCGCATATTGTTCGGTAGGAATTTCATCAGTTTCAATAAAGGTCCAATCAACCAAATCTGGTGAATGCCAGTAACCACCCGATTTCGACGCAAACAAATAATACTCGTTTTTAAACACAACAACGGTTGGATCAGCAGCCTCCCTCCTCGAAGCTTCATCCAATTGAAAGCGATAGCTCAAATTAAGTGGATTACAAATGGTTTTGATATTGTTATTCGTAGCAACTTCCTTTTGATCACAAGAGGTCACAAATAAAATCAGCACGATAAATATTGAGAAGATTTTCATATCCAATAAACTTAAGTTTCTTAATTATTCGTTGGCGGAATTTCAACGGTTTTCCATTGTGAACCAGCTTTAAAGCCAACGGGGCCATACTCATTTCTCATCAATCCATTCACTCGCAAATAATTTTCAAAATGCTTATTCATAATCGATTCGCCCGCTCCAACTGCAATTGGTTCAGGCCAACTTTGATCGGCCCCGTATCCTCCTCTGGCTGCCGATAAAATATCAGGAATGTAGTTCGGCCAGGTGCCTTCATACCAGGTATAGCCAAATAGAAATGGCACTCCTCCAGCTTTTCGTACTTTATCTTTCAATTCCAGCTGAAGTCTGATAAAAGGCTCTCCAGGACAAGTGGCAATCAAAATATTATTATTGAATAGAATTGTTGAAATATGAATATTGTACTTTTCGTCTGTTTTAAAACGACCTGAAAATTGAAGTGAGTCATTCATTAACTTAAAAGATGATCCCATCTTTTTCGAAGCATCCAATGAATTTGCAAGTTTTACCGTTTCATATGCCAGCAATTCTCCTACCCTTTCAATGGTTCGGTAATCTGACTTGAAAGAATCGTCTGGTCCCTTACGTCGCGAACTAATAATCAACGATTCGATATCTCCACCACCACCTTGCACAAACAGACAAGTCATATCTTTACCAAATGCTTCTTCAACTTTTCGACAGGCTACTCCCGGATAATCAGCCGAGATTTCGTAATTGCTGCAAACAATATCCGAATGCATGGCATAATTCATAATGATTGCTCGTGGCTTACCGCTTTCATCCTCAACTTTTATTACCCCAACTTCTGGATCCACCGGACCAAACGGAATACGTTCAGGGTTCTCAGAAGTATAATGATCATCTGAAAACCATGACTCGCGAGAATGTCCGTCTTCGCGAACAATTAGCCGGTTAAATCCTAATTGAGGGAATGTTTTGTGACCTGCAATAATATAAGCAGGAAACATAGACTTCTCTGCCTTTTGTATCGCAGAAATAATTTGAGAGTTGATATATTCGGCATCACGTTTACCACTGGAATGCGTATGTGAAGAAGCTATTAAGACTTGAGATAACCCCAATTTTTCTTTGCATTCCCGTATCAACTCTTCACTAAAAAAAATTCCTTGATCGACAGAAATGAACGCTAATTTTTGCTCAGCAGTTTCCAGTAGGAGAATCCGAGCATATAAAGAATCATGCAAGGGCATTTCAATTTTTGGGGTTATATTAATTTTTGAAGTTCCTGCAAGAAGAGCAGTTTCAGCACTAAACATTTTTTTTGATTGCACCAATAAACAGATAACAATCAGCATTGTAAACAAAAGTCTGGTTTTAATCATCATGGTTTAATTTGGTTTAAATAATTCATCAGGACAACACAGGATGTTCTGTGTTGGTCTGTTCTGCTATCTTGTGCAAATTAATGTATTTAATTTGAAATAATTGCAATTTCATTCTCATTTAACAATTCTTTTTTAATAAGACTATCTGAAGAAAAGCTCTCTAATGCCAATAGTTAAAGAGTAAACAGCTAGAGACAAGTATTTTCTTTAAACATACTATTCGTACCACCCAGCAAGGTAATACCCTGCTTAAAGTTGAATAGTCTTCATTCATGCTATCTAATCTTAAAAGCTTCGCGATATGCCAAAGGAGAAAACTTACTAAGTCCTTTAAAACTTTGATTAAAATAGGCTACTGAACTAAACCCACATTCATAGGCTATCTGGCTAGACGAAAGATTGGTATTAATTAATAATTGCTGAGCAAAATCAATTCGTATTTCCTTTAAGTATTGTGAAAACGTTTTATTGGTAACTGATTTAAAATACCGGCAAAATGAACTAACATTCATACCTACCAAGGCGGCAACATCTTGAAGACTCACATCTTCCATGTAGTAATTCATTACATATTCATGAACCTTTTTTATTCGTTCTGATTTTGTAAAATAAGCACCATCATTATAGTCTGCATGAACAATCGGTTGATAGCTTCCACATTTAAACAACTCTAAAATCTTTATCAGTGATAATAACCGGTCAATCCCATCTATATTTGGCAGGTCAATTAACAACGGCCGAATTTTATTAGATGGATCATCAATTAGCCGCAATCCGAGTTTTGCTTCCAACAACAACTCAGCAACCGGATTCATTTCAGGTAAATTGATAAACCTATTCCCAAATATAGATCGTTCAAACTGGACATAAACTGAAGAGCATATTTTTTTACTCTCCGGATCGAAGTATTTTGAATCGGAAAACCAAGCATGAGGAATATTGCCTGCCAATAGAACCAGATCCCCTTTTTCAAAATGACTTCTGTCATTACCAATAATTCTGGTTCCGTCTCCGCTCGTTATCATCAAAAGTTCGAACTCAGGATGATAATGCCAAACTCTTTCAAACCACTTATTAGAATATTTTCCAACAAAAAAAGACTCAGACTCATTCTTAGAAATCCGTTCAACGTGAGGAATCATATTGTTTGCATTTATAACACTTATTGCAAAAATAACTAAACCTTTGAAAATTTACAGAAATACTTTTTCACGCACTCTTACTTACTTTGTAAACATCAGATAATCAAACAAAACAAATTAAATAGATACAATTATTTTGAATGTATTTTATTAAAACTCCTAATACTAAATCATGAATAAAAGAGAAGTTATAAAAACTGTTCTGGATGGTAAAAAACCTCCATATGTTCCATGGTCGTTCAAATTTACGATTGAACCGAAAGAGCAACTCCAAAGCTATTTCAATACAGTCGATTTAGACATTCCATTGAATAATCATATTCTGAACTTAGGTAGCGATATCGGTTTTTTCGATGAAATAGAACCCAATATGTTTCAAGACGTCTTTAAAGTTGTTTGGGACAGGTCAGTAGATAAAGATATTGGAATGCCGGTTGAGCCTCTAATCAAGGAACCATGCATGGAAGGTGTTTACTTCCCCGATCCACACGATCCACGATTTTACGCCAATATTGAACCTGAGATCGCAAAAAAACCAGATATGTTTCGGGTTTTTCAAATTGGATTTTCTCTGTATGAAAGAGCCTGGACCATGCGAGGAATGGAAAACTTGCTCATGGATTTCATGATCAATCCGGATTTTGTGCATCAATTAATGGAAAAGATTGCCGACTATAATATCGCCATGATTGAAAAAGCTTTAACCTACGATATTGATGCAGTTTATTTTGGCGATGATTGGGGACAGCAGCATGGTTTGATTATGGGAATTGACACCTGGCAAGAATTTTTATATCCGCAAATTCAACGCATGTATAAAAAAGTTCGCGATGCAGGTAAATATGTGATGATCCATAGTTGCGGCGATGTTGACGAACTTTTCCCGTTGCTGGTTGATGCAGGTTTAAATTGTTTTAACCCCTTCCAGCCTGAAGTGATGGATTTGGAAGAAATACTTCCGATGTATAGAGGGAAATTAGCATTTCATGGTGGACTTTCTATGCAAAAAACATTGCCTTTTGGAACACCCGAAGATGTGCGTAGCGAGTCTGAAAAGCTAATTGAATTAGGAAAACAAGGAGGGTATATCTTCTCACCTTCTCATTCTGTTGAAAGTGACACCACTTTAGAAAATATTTTAACTTTTATTGAAGTCGCTCAAAATCAGAAAGATTTCAAGAATGAATCCGTAAAATTAACAGTTTAATTTTCATTTTATTTGAATTGATGTAAACAAAGAAAAAAATGGATTGAGAATATTCAATCCATTTTTTTCAACATCCAAATAAACTATTTCCCTCTCCAAAGTTCTTTTAAAGATTCTTCAGCATTAGCAAATGCTTTCTATTTGAGATTCCAATAGATAACGTAGCGCTGATTATTGATTTGATAATAAGGAATCATCTTGATTTCATTCTTTGATACGTTTGATGTTTTAAAAACTAAACTTTCACCGTCCACCAAATTAAGCCACTCATTGATATTTCTTCCATCAATACACAGTGTATCTGTAATATTTTCAGGTATCGGAATATCTTTAAAATCAAGAGAATTATTTGCAAAAGGAGCCGGAGGTTCAATTCCCGCTGTTCCCATATCACCAGCCAGCACAATTGGTCCAAATACCGCAGCTGCCATATTCGGATTATCATTTGTTGCTTCCAGATGCAAAGACATCGGGTATGAAATTTCAATTTTATCTCCTGGGTTCCACCTACGCTTCAAAACAATATAACTGCCCGGCTTATTCTTTATGACTTCCTTTTTTCCATTTATTCTAACAGTCGCTCCCGAAATTGCCCACGATGGATAACGAAGATAAATAGGCATCGCATTCTTCCCAGCTTCTTTTACTGTGAGGTGAATTACCGATTCCTCCGGAAAATTTGTTTCCTGAATCAAGCTAAATTCCTTTTCTTTCCACGACAATTCGGAAGGGATAAAAAGATTTACAAATACCCCGTTCTCATCATGATAATAGATCGCTTCACCATACTTTGCATGATTTTCGAATCCGGTTCCAACACAACACCAAAACGAATTTTCCTTTGCACTAAAAGTTTTAAACGTTCCCGGCAAGTAGGACAAATAATAAGTCACCATTCCCGTTTGCTGCTCCTGAGACGCAAGAATATGATTATACAAAGCCCTCTCATAATAATCAGCATATTTCACATCGGTTGTCCAACAAAACAAATGACGTGTCAGTTTCAACATGTTGTATGTGTTGCAAGTTTCCGTTGTCGAGTGAGATAAATGCCCGGATATTTGATCTGGTTCAGAAAAAATTTCATGATCACTATTTCCACCTGTAACGTAAGTATGATGATTAACCACGGTCTCCCAAAAAAAATCTGCAATCGCCTTTTTCTGTTGATCACCAGTTAATTCATAGCCTCTCGCCTCACCTATTATTTTGGGTATTTGGGTGTTCGCATGAAGCGTTGTCAGCTGATCTTCCTTTTGCCTCAGCGGATCAAGTATTAAATGATGATAAAAAAGCTCTCCAAGTTTCTTATAATTAGCATTCCCTGTTAATGCATAAAGATTATAAGCAGCCTCAGATATTCCTCCAAATTCTGATTTGAGCATATTTTCTAGTTGCTTTGATGATAAAACCTCAACTTTGTAGTACGCCCAATCAGCCATTTTCTTTGCAATTTCAAGTGCTTTCCCGTTCCCGGCATATTGATACATGTCGATCAATCCCTCCAATATTTTATGCAGGGTGTACCATGGAGCCCAAACCTGTTCATCATTTATTGCCCGGTTAATCAAATTTTGTGGGAAAGCGCTTAAATACCCTTCCTGATTTAGTACCTGCTGTATTTCTGACAGAGCGTTCACCAACGAATCGGCTTTGCTTCTATATGAACTTTCACCGGTTGATGCATACATCAGTGCCAACCCTGAAAGTACATGCCCCAAAGTATGTCCGCGCAGTTCGCAATCCAGACCTTCCCATCCGCCAAACGGACGACTATATGATTGTATCCCCGCATTCACCCGCCAACTATGCAACAATCGGTTGTTGTCGATACTCAACAACCACTTCCCGTCACGTTCCATGTTATCCTTAAAACGACTTTCCAAAAGTTTCACATCTCTTAGATTAAAACTGAGTGCTTTTACCGAAACAGGTGATTTTACACGCTCAATATTTGAAAACTGACCAATATACTGAGAGTAAACTTCCGGAGAATAAAACCAACAAATGGCTATTATAAAGAAACTAGTGAGATACTTCTTCATTACAATTCTTCTAAATGATGAAATTTTTAATGCATAAAATGAAAAGTGATACCCAAATATTTAGAAATTCGGACTTAAACTAAATCGACAATAAACCTGTATTTAAGAGTCAAATTAATTAGTACTCGTTCCTGATGGTTTCTTCAGAATTTGAGATGTTGGTAAAGGAGTTCCAAATATTGGATAATCATTCACATCCCACTGTATTTTCTGAGCTCTTGGCGATCGCGTATCGCCCATTCCAGGAGGATCAACTTCGGTATCCCTTGCATGATAAAGGATATAATCCTCGGTTCCGTCGGGCGATTTAAAAAAGCTGTTATGCCCTGTCCCATAAACACCATTCTCGGGAGATTGCCTAAAAACAGGTTCTGCTGATTTAATCCACGAATTTGGATCGAGCAGATTTGCATCTGCCGGAATAGTAAGCATTCCTAGTGCATAATAGGGAGTCCAGCATCCACTTGCCGAATAAACCATATGAATGTACTTCCCACCAGGACTTTTCAAGGGTTGTGGACCTTCATTTACAAAAACAGCATAATCAGGTGTCCATCCTTTTTCATTGATGTAATGCCTTTCCCATTCCAACTCAGGCTTTGATATTAAGACCCGCTCCGAGCCCAAAGTCCATGGATTTTCCATTTCGGCAATATATATACACTGAGTTTCCTCTTCAATTCGACGCGTTTGCCAGCCAGACCATACCATGTATAGTTTGTTTTGGTGCTCAAATAAAGAACCGTCGATGGCCCAGTTATTATCCGCATCAGTACTGATTCGTCCTTTCATAACAAACTGACCATCAAACGGGTCTTGAGCTGAATTTTCGAGAACATACAGTTGATGATTATCGGTATTTCCATCATCTGCAGTATAATATACATACCACTTCCCATTCAGGTAATGTATTTCGGGAGCCCATAAATTTTTTGAGTTAGATGGATCTGTTGGCAACCAAATCGTTTTGCTTTCAGCATTTTTCAAGTCGGTTACATCCTTCGTTTTCCAAAGAACCAAACTATCAATCATGGTGTGCATATAATAATACTGACCGTCATGACAAAGTGCCCATGGATCAGGCCCATATGGAAGGATTGGATTGGTGAAACTAATTACTTCAGTGTCGTCAGCTGTAATCGAATGATTATTTTTCCTGCTTATGTTTCCGCATGAAACAACAATCAAAACTAACAGAGCAACTTCTAAAATTCGAATTCTGTTTTTATATATCATAGCATCATATTTTACAATTCACTTAAAATGTGGATGTAATACCAATGATTATTTCTCCCCGGTTAGGGTCTTGATTAATTTAATTTCAGAGGCTTTATATGGCACAAATTCACCTGTAAATAAATCATGCTGCCATTCACCTGTATAAGGCAAATTCTCCGGACGATGCCCCCATGACAAGTGAGTTTGCGTTTTCCCATTTACCAGCCCCCATACCATCGATCCAACATTATATTCGTAAAACAAGGGTAAAATATCTTCCACCTTTGATTTTGCTACCCGGTTCATCCATTCGGTACAAATTACAGGACGATTGTACGTCAATTTTTCTTTCATTACCTCTTCTGTCTGATCTTTTGGAGCATAACAGTGAAATGTGATTACGTCGGAATTTGCGACAATGAGATCATTCAGTTCGCTATTGCCATTCCACATACCCACAGATATTGGTTGCAAAGGATCCATTTCTTTTGCCCACGCAAATACCTTTTTCAATAATGGCATACTTCTTTCCGGCATAGTTGTATTGGTGGGTTCGTTGTATAAATCCCACAATAAAATGCGCTCATCATTTTTGAAATGATTCAACATGTCTTTCACATAAACTTCCAGCTTTTTATGCTCCCGTTCATCTACAACCATGGTATAACCCGGTGAAGGAGACCATGCCCAGGCATACCATCCTTCAAGTGGTTCGGGCTGAACACCGATTTTAGTATCCGTATTAGTACCAAAAGTACAATCATCGAAAAAACAAGGCATTACTTTTACTCCATGCTTATTACAAATCGATAAAAATTTATCAAATGTTTTGATGAAATATTTTGGATCATCTTCGTAAACAGCATATTGAAGTACGACCCGCGCGCAATTTAAACCTATGCTTTCCGCTAATTTCATTTCCTTTTCAATTAAATCAGGCGAAAAACTGGTTTTATCCCACATTGCTGTATAATTGATGGCATTTGACGGAATGTAATTCATTCCACAAAACCATTTATTTTGCGTTTGCCATTCCTTTGCTTTCTCAATAGACCAACGCTGATTCTGAGCCAACAAACTAAGATTTACTGATAACAGTATGATCAGGACTAGATATCTTTTCATAACGATATTTTTTTATTATTTTTTTCAATTTACAAAACTTGAACAACTGATTTTCAACACCATTGATACGATCAATCTAGATTTGGAAGGAAAAAATCAAACGGTTTATCCCGGTCACAAGTCAAGGTTTCCCCATCAAATTCCAATTCGCCAACCTGAATACTTGACCGACGATTTGAGTAGGAGTAACATCCATCCTCATCCATTTCTCCCGCAAAATGCTTTGTCCTTCCGGGATGAGTAAAGTAAAAAATGTAGGCTTTCCCATCTACTACTACTACATCGCCATGCGCTCCACTTGGAGAATCTTCCTTTCGCAAACTTGGCTTATCCAAAATTAAGCCATGCCTTTCCCAATTATTCAAATCGTTGGATTTATATACACGCATCCCCTGCCACTCGTCAGTGAGCATCCAATAATATCCTTTAAACTCGAAAACTTTAGGTCCTTCATGCGCTCGTCCTCCAATTGCAGGCTCATCATTGTTTGTCCAATTATAAAGATCATCACTTTCCGACATCATGGTAATTGCTCCCCGCGTTTCATCTTTATACCACATGCGGAATTTTCCATTTTTCATTTTAAAAAGAGTTGCATCAATCACACTATTAGAAGAGAGTTTTAATGGTCCAATATGATTCCAGTCCCACATATCTTTGCTTACATAGTGATGAATAACGGGATTCCCTCCCCAATGACTTCGAACTCCTCGATAATAAACGACAAACATATGATATTCACCATTGTGATAAATTACGTCGGGAGCCCAAAAAGTGTTCGTACCTCTTTCAAAATCCAAATCCAATTCACCTCGGTATACCCATGTTTTCCCATTGTCATCAGAAGATGCAATACCTACATTATTTCCATAACAAAACGCAACATCGGGTATCATTTGATTTGCTCTGCGCGCCGAATAAAGCATCCACCAATTTTTCTCCGTTTTATTCCATATTACAACCGGATCAGCAGCCCCATCGTAAACCGGATCCCTGAACAAAGGAGCTGATGGTTGTTGACAAAAACCGGATACAACAACGAAACCTAACAGAGCAAACAATAACCAAACTTTCTTCATCTTAAAACACATCTTAAAACAGTTAATCAATTAATAAGGGCAGAAAATTATTCTGCCCTTAATCCATCAAATTTTTATTGAGGCAGGCCTTCTACCTTTTTTGTATCCGAGAAAAGATAATAATTCGGAATATTTTCCAATTCAATAGCTACCCTGCAAAAAGCATAGTCTCTAAAGTTATTTACGTACATTCTACGATACGAATCATTCCCCTCAGAGATACTTACTGTAATTTCCACACTTCCCTGGTCTGAAATATTTACATCCATGGATTTTGTGCATGAAGTTTTGCTATTTACAATTGCCGAAGTTCCAACATAACAACGGGCTTTTACAACTCTGGGAGCTGGTTTAACAGTTCCCGTATTATTGGCTACATCAAACTTCAAAACGATATTTCCACCTTCAACTGAAGTTGAAAAATTATTGATTGTGTAGTAAGGAACCACCTCAATGTTTTTCTCAAAATCAGATTTAAGATTTACATACAAACTGTCATATCCTAAACCAGCACCATAGGAGTCAAACTCACTAAATTCAAAAGGATATTGATTGTTATTTGGTGTAAGCCAATATTCTCCGGAGAATAAAAGCTGTTGGAAAGAACCATCTTCACATACTTTAATGGCAGTTCCAATATCAACTTTACCAAAACCTTTCTGAAAAACACTTAATAAGCCACGATCAGGATTACCATCGAATAAGAAATTTTGGCCGTTATAAGTCAAATTTCCGCTGAGTAGTAAAGATGGGGAATCATAATTATCATACTCACAAGATGAGGAGATAATTGCCAGAATTATAAAACTGAGATATATTATTCTTTTCATTGTATTCTATTTTTATTAATGATTTGGGTTTTTCTCAATTTTCGGATTTCCTTCATTGATCGGATAAGTTGCATAAAACATGGTGCGGTCAAAATTTAATGGATCACCTAGTTTTTCGGTAGATCCTCTATGCTCTAATCTCACTTTTCTATAGATCCATTTTCCATCATCGGGATCACCAGGAGCATAGATCTTATATGGCCAAAGACCAGTCATTATTGAAGTTGAATTATTGGGATCATACGCCCAAACATCGTCCGCAATTCTCCATCTTTTTAAATCGTTATAACGATGATCTTCAAATGCCAACTCCACTCTTCTTTCATTGATGATTCGATCAAAATCAAGCTCACTCATCTCAATCTCAAACTCAGTACCACCGGCTCTATTTCTAACATTATTGATCAATTCAAGAGCAAGGCCACGAGTATCGGCTCCACCATAGCTTCCTACTCCATCCTCAGCCAAACAATAAGCAGCCTCAGCAGCATTTAGCAATACTTCACCATAACGAAATACGATGTATGGCACATCACTGGCTCCTTCTGCTTCTGTTCCTGCATCAACATCGGTAAATTTTCTCATTAAAAACCCGGTATGAGAAATATAGGTGCTCGTACGATGTGGCCCTTCTGTTCCTGTTATTCTTTGCCCTTCGTATACATTTGCTGAAGAGTTTAAATTCTCAATTAAATCGACCGTCTTAAACTCATAACCACTTGCAGTTCTTATTGCCAGACCAGCCTGAAAATCAAGATCAATTCCTCGAAATGAAGATCCCGGATAAATAACGGTTCCGCTTAAACGAGGGTCTTTCCCTGCAAAAATATCACCTGGATTATCGTACACTTTATAACTTAAGGTTGACTGTCCATCTTCCATTCGTTCGACCTGGGCTGTACCATTATACGGATTGATCGTTGCCAATGTATGAGAATCAATATCTTCATAACTATTAACAAGATTGAATACCGGGTTTATTTCACAGCCTGTTTTTAAACCAGCCCGTAATTGAGTACATATAGCCTTGCTGGTAAAATCATTTTTGTATGTAGTTCCATCGTAATCTCTGCTAAAAATGACTTCCGGATTATTCGTACTGCTTTGGAAAAGATTACAATAATTCTTTGCCAAATCACTTTCAGCCTGGTACAATGAATATTTGCCAGAATTCTTTAGTTCGGTATATGCATCCAAACATTTTTGGAAATACTCATCAGCCTTTGCTTTTTCAATACCCGTTGCGCCGCTAGGCAGAATTAATCCTTTTTCAACATTCTTGTCATAATTGTACGCAATGGAACCGGCATACAGCATAGCACGGCATTTTAAAGCCAGCGCACTTCCTTTAGTGGCCCGTGTTTTAACCGATGCTGGAGCTAAACTTAAATCTTCGGTAATCTCATCCAGCTCACTTGCGATATAATCATACACTTCTGATTCTTTATTTCTTGGAAGAGCTAAATCTAAAGGAGTTTCAGTATAATCAGCGGGGTCTTCAATAATAGGAACTCCCCCCATTCTCGAAACCATTGTGAAATAGGTGAATGCTCTTAAGTATCTTGCTTCTGCCAGAAAATATCGCTGCTTTTCTACAGGTACATCCGAACTCACATCATTCGTTAATGCCTGAATATGAATATTAATATCACGTATTAACCCAAAGTCATAATATTGACGATAGTTACGGTCAACGTTCCCTGAAAATACCCAATAAGCACTGTTGTGCGACGCTTCATCCCATCTTGCCAAATCATGTAAATCAGCTCCGGTATTAGCACCTCCATATGGATCATAGTCTTCACCAAAGTCTTGCTGATAGCGCAAGCGGGAATATAAATTTGCTGCAACACTACTTATTCCCTCTTCGGAAGAATAAGCTTGATTTACTGATAATCCTGTTGTATCATCTTGTGTTAGCCAACTTTCGCAGGAATAGAATACTAATAGAAAAGCGGCTAGAAATATATTTATAATTTTTTTCATAACTACTTACACTTTAAAAAGTTAAATTAAGACCAAGGGTGAAAACCCGGTGCTGTGGATAATCGGCACCTTGAACTCCAGAAACTTCAGGATCAATTTTGTAGTCCTTCATATTATCTACTGTGAGTAGGTTTGTTCCTTCAAAATAGAACCTAAGCTTTTCAATATCTACCCTATTTGTCCAACGTTTAGGTAAGGTATATCCGAACTCAAGATTTCTCAAACGTAAATAGTTTACATTCTTGTTATAGAAACTATTTGAATACCATGTTGATGGATTATTTAACCCACGAAGTGCAGGAAAAGTGCCTGGAATCCATGGAGATGTTGGATCAAAAATATCCTCATGTTTCCATACATTTAAACTATTAAATGCGTAACCATTGGCAATAAATTCGGTACTTGTTCCCCAAACTGTGAACCAGGCTGGAATGTATGTGTTCATGAATCCACCAGCCAGATCAGCCGCAAAATCAATACCTTTCCATTCAAAACCGAAATTAAAGCCTAAAGATAAAAGTGGATTCTTATTCCCCTGTGCAGAGTTCACTTCCCAAGGCCAGTCACCAGCGGCATATCCCAATGGCCTTCTGTCGTAGTTATTAATGACTTTATCTCCGTTTACATCCTTAAATATCAAGTCACCTGGAAGTAAGTTTTTATTGTTCTGACCATCAATATTAACAGGATAGTTATCAATTTCTTCTTGTGTTTGGAATACCCCAATAACCTCAACCATCCACACATCGCCGTTCACGACATTTGCCCATCGATCATTTTTGCTATACCAGTATTGATCTATGGCATTGAAGAATTGCTCTCCATAACTTTTCCCATTTTTTTGCCTTGCAAGGGTAACATTCGCACCAACGTAATATTTTACCTCCCCAATCTTATCGTTCCATTTTACAAATCCGTCAACACCCACATTTTCATCAGAATTCAAATTCTGCGGCAATGCGCTAATTCCACTTTCCAGCGGGAAGATAAGATCATCGGGACGAGCTGCAATACCATCTCTTTTTCGTTTAAACGCATCAAACTCAAACGTCAGTTTATTTTTGATAAATCCAAGATCAAAACCGACGTCAAAAATGGACGTTGTCATCCATGTTAAACCGGTAATTGGAATTCCTTTTACTCCAGATCCAACCACATTCTTATTATCACCACTCAATTGAAATGGATCCAGCGGCATATTGGCACTTCCCGATTGATAGTTATAACCAGACAAATACGCGAAATCAGGATAAAATCCGCCCAGATTATCATCTCCCATTTCACCATAAGAAACTCTCAATTTGAAATTAGTCATCCAATCCGAAATCTTCAGACTTTTAAAGAATTCCTCTTCGGAAACACGCCAGGCTGTTGATACTGAAGGGAAAAATCCCCAACGGTTGTTTTCCGGGAATTTCCAGGATCCATCATACCTGCCAGCGAAATCGACAATGTATTTTTGCCCAAATTCATATCCGGCTCTCAGCACAAGACTAGCGGTAGAATAAGTACCAGTAACTTCGCCAACAGCGTTGTTCTCGCTGGTTCCAATCAAATCAATAAATGGATTTTCCACAGGCCGCTGCTCAATTGATAAATAATTTCTCTGGCGCTCATAAAATTCAAAACCAGCAGTACCGGTTATATGATGTTTTTCGCCAAACATATTATCGTATTTCATTAAAAATTGCCCGGTTATATCCTGAATATTCTCTCTCGCACGAGCAAGTCTTGTATCACCAGAAGCCGCCTTATCAAATTTTATTAGATATGAATCAGTTGCCTCATCATACGTATATTCCTGCCAGCCTTTTTCATTTCTATTGCTATTGTTATTCGCATAGAAATACGAAAGTAGACCATTAAAAACCAAACCTTTCACAGGTGTCTTATACTCCAGGTTTATATTATTTCGTATAGTTCGCCATTTTGAGTCGTAACTCCCTGCATGCTCTTTTGTAAATGCAGCGATATTTCTGGAGTCGTGAGCAACCAAGTAATTTAAATAAAATGGATCATCGTTCGCGTAAGGGCGATAAGTTGGTAACAAGCCAAATAATGAATTCCGAATGAGTTGATAATCACCGGCAGCGGCATCAACCCTTGGAAGAGATGGCCCTGTGGAGTTTTCAATTTTACCTGACATTTGATAACCAATTTTTAATCGGTCACTTAACTGCATATCAAAATTTGCCTGAAGATTAGTTCTATTGAAATTATAATCCTCAAAAACGGCATCCTGATCAACATGAGAAACAGACAAATAACCCTGAGTCTTCTCTCCTCCACCAGTAATACTTGCATTGATATATTTTTGAGGTGCAGCATTGCTCACATAGGCATCTTTCCAATCAAAGCTTCTATAATCTTCACCGGTTGATGGAATATAAGTTCCTGCTTTCCATTTTTCCAATTCCGCTTGTGTCTGCGCAATTGCCGTCGGATCAGTTAGAATTCCACGGTTGACTTTGTTCATCGCGAGCGCATAGTTATACTGGTATGCATCCATTAAATCTGGATAGGTAGTCCACTGTTGCCATCCCATGTAGGTATTTAAACTGAGGGTTGGTTTACTATCCTTTTTCCCTCTTTTGGTAGTAACCAGAATAACTCCGTTAGCGGCTTTTACACCATAAATTGCAGCAGCCCCATCTTTCAACACCGATATATTATCAATATCATTTATGTCCAGGTTATTAAAAGACCCTTCATCCGACATTATTCCGTCAATAACATATAATGGTGTCCCCATGTTACGAATCTGGATTCTGGCAGAAGCACCCGGAGCTCCGGACTTTTGCCTCGCAGTAATACCTGAAATTTTCCCAACAAGAGCACCTGACGTTGTTGTAGATGTTGAGCGCTGGATATCTTCGCTGTTTACAGTACTAATTGCAGCAGAAACCGAACCTTTGCGGGTTACACCATAACCAACAACAACGACTTCATCCAGTCCCTGCATTTCTTCCTGCAGGCTAACATTTATAACTTCTTTCCCTTCTAATGGAACTTCAAGCGTTTCCATTCCAATGAAAGAGAATATAAGAGCACCGGTACTTGGAACATCAGGAATACTATAATTCCCATCAATATCGGTAATCGATCCATTGGTGGTTCCCTTTACAACTACCGTAACTCCGGGAAGTGCTACACCGGAAGAATCAAATACTTTTCCGGTTACTTTTTTACTGTCTTGTTCTGCGATATTCTCTGTTACTGAAGAAAGAATTATCTGCCTCCCGGTCAATTCATATTTAATACCTGTATCAACTAAAGCTTTATCCAATACTTCGTTAATTAGCTTCCCATTAAAATCACCGGATATTCGTTGATCAACATCAATTTTTCCACTATAAAAAAATCTGTATTCACTCTGATTTTCAATGAATCGCAAAAAATATTCAATACTGACATCCCGGACGTTAATCGTCAATTTTGTAGTTTGAGAATAACTCTCAGTGGCAAGCACACCCATAACTGAGAGTAGCACAACAAAGATTGTTAGTTTCATTTTTAGTAATGTTTGGTACGCACATGACTTTAGGTCATGAAAACCTGATTTTTTTTTCATAAGTTTGTAATGATTGGTTTATGAACTCGTTAATTAAATCAATGGTCAAGGAGCAGGAAGTGCCATTTCTTGCTCCTTTCATTTTTTAGTTATTCATCATTTATTCAATTTTTAGGTTAAAATTTTATTGGGCTGATATGGTTACTTTTCTATCCTGAGTGCTATAAGAATATTTTACGGGTGCAGCCTTACATATCATCTCCATCACTTCTGTCAATGTTTCATTTTCAATCGTTCCAGAAAACCACAATCCATTAAAGTCTGTCGCTGAATATTTAACTTTTACGTTGTAGTAGCGTTCTAATCGCCGAATCATATCAGGAAATGGTTCCCTGGAGAATATGAGTTTACCATCTTTCCATGAGGTGAATAGTTCAGTATCAACTTTCTCCTTTACAAACTTTTTATTGTACCATTTTACCTGCTCGCCCGGTTCAACAACAGAAACTTCAGCATCCTCACTATCAAGCACTTTAATCTTTCCTCGTTCAAGAGTCGTCTCAAATTCTTTATTGTCAAACGCTTTAACATTAAAAGCAGTTCCTAACACGCTCACTTTTGCCAGGCTGGTTTTCACCTGAAAGGGAACCTTACTTTTCACGACATCAAAAAAAGCTTCACCCTCTAAATTTACATCCCGATTCTCTGTGAAGTCGGATGAATAGCTTAAGGTGGAACCCGAATTAAGCCAAACTTTTGAGCCATCTGGCAATGCGAATTGAGTTTTCGCCCCATACGGAATAGTGATAGTTTGCAGTGTTGACTCTGAAAAGAATGATTGTTTCTGATTATAAAACCAGACACTTGAAAGTATAATTCCAACCAATAAAACAGCAGCCACGCGTGAACTGATTACATAAATCCGCAATTTCTTAGCCACCAAAGCTTGCTCTTTTGCTACTATGATTTCCTTTATTTTATTAATTAGCGCTGGATTTTCGCGAGGGTGTTCCTCCTCCTGGAGGACATTTTCCCATTCTGATTTCATTCCGTCCGTTATCAGAGGTTCATTTTCGGAGCGGTTAAGGTTTGTATGAAACTGTTCAAACTCCTTCGGAGATAAAACAGATTGGATGTATTTCTTTAATAAACTTTTCATTCTGTGTGTTCTAACATTAGTTATACACAGCAAAAAGGTTCATCCCTAATGAAAAATCAAAATAATTATAAAAAAAGATAAAGATAAAGCGCAGAAATCAATCCTACCGTGCGATATTTTTTCCGTAACTGACTAATAGCCTGCCCGATATGATACTCAACCGTTTTTGTTGAAATATTTAATCTCTCTGCAATTTCTTTATGAGACAATCCTTCTACCCTGCTCAATTTAAATATTTCTTTTTGTTTTACTGGTAGCTCCTCTATAAATTCCACAGTCTTTACCCGAAGCTCTTCATATTCAAAGCTTTCAAAAGAATGATATTCTTGCGCAATAGAAGCTCGTAAAATCTGGTCTTTTATTTTTTGATTGTTTAATCTTCGTCGCAGTTCATTTAATAGAAGATTCTGGGTAATCGTGAATATGTAGGAATTGAATGAAGTATTTGTTTTAATATTCTGACGATTATCCCATATTTTTATAAATACTTCCTGGAGGATATCATCAATTCCATCATCAAATTTCAAAAATGTCTTGGAGAATCGGAATAAACGGGGATAATAATAATTAAACAAATCTTCCAAAGCAGTTTTATCATTACTCATAAGATTAGCTAATATTTCTTCCTGTTTAAACAGTTTCTCCATTCATGCAAACTTAAAAAAAAAGAGAAAAATCTAATTCAATAAATAAGAACTTCTCTTCAATCAAGTAAATAAAATATTGAAAATCGCTAAAACACCCTGTATATAATCTACAAACGAAATAGTCCGAAAGCCTATATACATTAAGAATCACCTAGTAGAATAGATAATTTGGAAATGCTTTGGGATTCGATGTAATTTTCACACCAAACACATGCCCTGTATTCATTCCTTCAGGTGCTTTAAACTGCACAGTGACTTCATCCTTATCCTCAATTAACTCCTCTGTTAGCTCATAGGTTTCCTCGTAATAAGTTAATGGCCATCGATTATATAGATTTTCTGATTTTATCGTTTTGCCGTTTACAATTACTTCAACCGCCTGGTTTTTAAAGGCACCACCCCAGTAGGTTACAACAAGATAATTTCTATCAAATTCCGGATTAATTTTCAGATCATAGGAAAACCAACCTCCATCTTCGGCAAATCGTCCAATCCGATTGTTTTCCCAGAAATGGCGGTCATCTTTAATTGCGGAAGTTTTCATCTTTTCCCCTTCTAAATTATGCGCTTTCTCATCTATTTCCAGAGCCGGATTTACTTCATCCTGCACGACTTTCTTTCGGAAAGCAATTTCATTAGGAGAGTAGATTTTCCAATACACTGAATAGCGTTGATGATGCATTTGGTAAAATGGAATCAAGCTAATATCGTTGGATTTTCCATTTAATATGCCGGCATTCTTTGTTTTAAATTTTAATAGATTCTTTTCATCCTGAATTAACCAGCTTTCCAAATCTATTTTGTTTGCAACAAAAACCGGTATATCGGTTGTTTCTGTCACCCAATTTTTATATTCCAGCGCAACACGAACCAAATCGCTACCAGGCATTTTATCAGCACCAAGTTCACCTGCCAACACCAATGGTCCATAAAAAACGGAACTCATATACGGATCATCATTGGCTTCTTCCAGATGCAAATCCAGTGGTATTTCAACCCGAATCACATCACCTTGCTTCCATTTATGTGAAAGACGAATGTACCCACCGGAACTAAGTTCGACTTTTACTGGTTGCTCGTTGATCCATATTTTGGGTGATCTTTTTAACCACGAAGGATAACGTAAATAAATCTGGTCATTAAAAGGCTGGTTTTCATCGATTCGTATGTTGATAATTTCATCTTCCGGAAAATTCGTTTCCATTGTGCACTTAAACCCTTCTTCTTTCCAATTTAGTTCAGATGGTATAAACAGATTTACATACAAATCCTTATTATTGTGGAAATAAATAGCCTTTCCATACTTAGAATGATTCTCCATACCAGTTCCCACACAACACCAAACGCCGTCCAGATCAAACACTTTGCTGTACGATTTAAATGATCCGGGACGCAAAGCAGTATAATAAGTAACTCCCCCACTATTTGGATCCTGTGAGGCCAAAATGTGGTTATACAATGTCTTTTCATAATAGTCCATATAATGGAGATCACCAGTCGATTCGAAATAATTAAGTGCAACCTTCAGCATGTTGTACGAATTACAGGTTTCACAAGACGTAAATCCCAGGCGCTTTGTAATTTCTCCCGGGCGGCCAAAACGCTCGTAACAACCATTGCCACCAATGCAGGTCGTGTGATCATGAAAAACTATGTCCAGAAAATTCTCTGTTGCCTTCCGACTGACCTCGTCACCGGTAAGTTGATATTGGCGCGCAGTTCCAGCGAAAATTGGAATTTGAGCATTGGCATGCCTCCCATAAAGGATATCATTTCCATCAGCAATATTTAGCACCACCTTTTGATGGTTAAATTTCATAGAAACATCCATGTATCTCTGGTCGCCGGTTAGTGCATACAGGTCTGCAAACACCTCATTCATTCCACCATGTTCCAAATCAAGCATGTCATCAAATAAATCCGGATTTACCTTCAACACAAAATCCGCAATTTCGTCCGCTTCTCCAATATATAGTTTTAGAGCTTTTTCATTATCGGTATACAAATAGGCATCCCTGAAAGCAGCTAATTCTTTATGTGTCCCATACCAAAAATTCCCAGACGTACCTCCCCAAGGATATCCAAACTCATCCGGTCCATCAACCGTAATTTTTCCGGCTAATATTGTATCGAAAGCCTTTGTTCTCCATGCTCTGCGATCTTTATTCTTAGCATGCATTTTTTCATGGCATTGATCGATCACATCAATCATATAATTTACCCGCTCCAAAAAACGGTGATCACCACTTTGAGCATACATTAACGAAATTCCAGATAAATAATGGTCCCAATATGCAGGCCGCGTTCCTTCTGTTTGATTAGAGCCAGGATATGCCCCAAGTTCTTCGATTCCAGCTTGTCTGCGCTGCCAGTTGAGCATGCGTTCGACATCGGCATCCAGCAAGTATTGTTGAGAAATTTTCATCGCCTTATAAAAAGGACTTTCGGGAAGCAAGCGCACATCAGACAATGAAAATGCCTGCCATAATTTAGGTTGAGCAGGAAATACAACAGCTTTATCATCTAACTCATCAGCTTGAACTGAATGGTAAATATTTAGTGTACAAATAGCTTGTAGTAAAATTGCTATTAAGATTGAGTTGATCCTAAATAAATTCATGGTTGTTCGATCCAAATTAGTTAGTTAATAAAGACTGGAAGAAAAGTAAAAGCCACCGAAAATCCGATGGCTTTTATGTATTAATTAAGCGCTGTAATATTATTCCAATGTAAGACTCTTAATCAAGTCTACTTCTTCTTGCTTGTATGGAGTTCCATCTTTTCTGAATATTTCGTGGAACCAAAGTGCAGGTTCCGCTCCATCAGGAATTGGCTCATCCCAAGCATACTTGGTATTTGATTTTCCATCAACCAATCCCCAGTTGATTGCACCAATATTTTCCTTCTTCAAAATAGGCATGATATTCGTGAACAAACTGTTGTTTCTTCTAGCCATGTACTCTGTACAAACCATAGGACGTCCAATTGTTTTCAATGTATCAATAGCTGCCTGATGCTTATCTGGTCCCTCATAATTGTGATAAGTGATAATATCAGAATTCTCAACCTGAAAT
Source organism: Sunxiuqinia sp. A32 (assembly GCF_052690465.1). Taxonomy (NCBI): domain Bacteria; kingdom Pseudomonadati; phylum Bacteroidota; class Bacteroidia; order Marinilabiliales; family Prolixibacteraceae; genus Sunxiuqinia; species Sunxiuqinia sp. A32. The sequence goes on along the minus strand of NZ_JBQYLI010000001.1, from coordinate 59,806 downwards.
TTATTCAAGTCTGATAATGATAAGTTCCACACACCAGTTGACAAAGGCTGTGATGGGCGAACTTCCCATCCCCATTCATATACTTTTTTCAATAAAGGCATAGAACGGTTTCCATAACCTGAATTTCCTGGTTCATTGTACAAGTCCCAGATAGCAATGCGCTGATCATCTTTGAACGTAGTCATAACATCTTTCACATATGCTTCAAGCGTTGCCACCAAGGTAGAATCTTCATATAACAAATCACCCGGATCACGAACCCAACCTGAGTTGTGAACACCTGGTTTTGGATCGGGTTGCGTGCCTGCCTGGTAAGTTGCATTCCAACAGTCATCAAAAAACACAAAAATGGTTTTGATTCCGTGACTGTCAGCAATATCCAAATACTTGCCCATGCGCTCTTTGAAGCCTTCTTTGTCAACTTCCCAAGCCACATGGTGTAAATAAACACGCATGCAATTCATTCCAATACCTTCGGCCCAACCCAATTCGCGGTCAATGGTCTCAGGATCAAAAGACTCGGCTTGCCAGGTTTCCAACTGGTTAATAGCCGTACTTGGATTGAAATTACAACCACGCAACCAGCCATGCTCTTCGCCCCATGCTTTTGCCTGCTCCGCAGTCCAGATATTTACAACTGCTTCTTTTTCTGCAGATTTCGTCTCTGCCTTCTTCGAACTATTTTGACACGCTGTAAATACAACAACAGCTATCAACAGTAAAAAAAATCCTCTTTTCATTTTAATTTGATTTATAATTATTGATTGTTTCTAATTAAATTTCAACGGACTCCAAGTATACGGTTTTTCTGAATCATTTGTTGACAGTGATTCACTAAGTACAGATCCTAGATTTGTTTGAAACTTCAAATTGAAGTTCACTCCCATATTAGTTTTAACCGATAACATCTGCAATGGAATTGCCAACTCTAATTGGTGCAAATTATTCACCTTTTTAACTTGATATTTTATTTCTGCACTTGCAGCCTGTTCTTCCCATTCTCCATAACTTCCTTCCAGCATTATAATCGTTCCGTCAAACCCACATTCAAAAGCAAAAATTCCATTGTGAGGTTTCTCATAACCTTTACGCTCTGTGTCTAACTGAAAAGTAAGCTGCCCATTATTCTCAAAACCGGAGGGTGCATTTTCAATCACTGCGCAGACGTACAAATAAGAGGCATCTTTAACCAACGATGCACTCATGTTTATTTCACTTTTGTGACCAACGAAATATGGCCACTCGGTCTGCCAGCAATCATCTGTAAGTTGACCATCCACAACGGCAGTCCCATTCGGAACAGAAAGTTCCGGAATCACATCTCCTTTAATCATCCATACTTCCGTTGAATTATTTGAATATGCATTCGTTGATGTAACTGCAACCGGAGTATTTCCATCGATAACTGCAATAGAATTCCACAATCCACTCTTAGTTATTGGGATGTTAAACGGTACAGAACGATTACTAAACAGGGTTCCTGAATCATCACCAATCTCAACCATCATTGCTGAAAGATTCCAACGGCTATCTCGGTTCCAGTTTGCTTGATAAGAAAGAAGCACTTCTCCCGATTCCAGCCTTGCCAAATAGGGCGCACCAGCATAGGTTTCGTTCGAAAATGGTTCTGCTAAAGGGTGATAAGTTCTTCGAGAATCTGTACCCGAAATCGTACCATCATTCCAATTATCAGCAATTTTTTCCCGGTAAATAGTGGGTTTAAATTCACCAACCTTGTTGTCTTCAACTGCCACCAACAACTCTCCTTTTTCCGGCAATAGTAAAGGAACGGGCATTCCATCGCGACGTCCCTGTCGAAAACCAACGGTTACAGGCTGTTCAGACCAACTCTCACCGAAATCAGTTGACCTCAACATCGATATATTTTGCTCATTTGAACTGGTGTATTCGCCTTCATTTGCAAAAAACAACTGTACTTCTCCTGATGGAAGCTGCACAAAAGACGGTTCCCAACATCCATCTTCAAAGGTTGATTTTGCCTGGTATACCGTTTGTTCTGACGACCAGGAAACTCCCCCATCGATGCTTTTACGAACTTTAATACCAAACAATCTATCTTCGGTATACGGTTCGCGAGGTCGCGGATTACAAGCTACAAGTATGGAATTATCGCTAAGTTCTGTGATTTCAGGAACTGCCATTGATATGTTATTTTTAGTCTCAAAAACAACTTGAGGTAAAGTCCAGCTAATCCCCAAATCATCACTAAACACAATTTCGGTATTTCCGGGTGTTGCTTCATAAACACATGCCAATCGGTTATCATGTAGCTGCACCATTCGTGCATAACCATAATATCCTGCAGGTTTTCCTGCCGCAGGTGCTATCTTCGCCATGGAGCTATAATCCCACGATATTCTAATACCATCAATATTCTCAGTTATTGCCGGTACTTCCTTTTCAATAATTGTTTCACTTTCCTTATTACAAGCAGTCAGACTTATAAAACAAGTAAAAAGAAAAGTAATCGCACTCATCATATTCATTCTCATAAATTAAGTTTATCCTTCACACTTTATTCCAAGCTATTAATCTCACATATATATACAGAAAGCTAATTTTCCTGACTCATTTCCGGAGTCATGAAATTTGAATCGATTAACATGACTTCCTGCCCACCAATATTTTTAAAATCCACCGTGCTGATGTACATATGGCGCGGATGAATTTTAGTTTTACTATTATGCGCGTGAAAAACAATTCGCAGATTTCCATCTTTATCAGTAAACATGGCACTGTGTCCAACACCAACCAAATCTCCCGGCTTTTGAAAAATAGGATTGTTTTCATATTTCACCCAAGGGCCTTTTACATCACTGGCAGTGGCCACCCCAATTCCATAAAACTGGCTTTCATAACTATTTGCTGAATAAGTCATGTAATAAATGCCATCATGCTTTGTGATGAATGAACCTTCGTTTACCCGTGGCCAGACCTCTTCCCAAGCTTGTGAAACATTAATACACTTAGTCATTGTTTCCATTTTGATAGTCATCAGATCGTCTTCCAATTCAGCAATCCAAATATTCAATCCGTCGTTGAACCGATCAAATAACAGATATGGTTTTCCATCATCCATAAACAATGAATTATCGATACATTTTTCATCTTCAATCATCGGCTTAAACACATCTTGTTTGAATGGTCCCAAAGGACTGTCACTGGTTGCCACGCAGATATGCTCGTCTGCAGAATAGTACATGTAAAACTTACCGTTTACATGGTAAACTTCAGGAGCCCAAAACCAACGATCTGCCCAAACGTCCTTTTTATTGAGCGCGAGACCAGCTGGTGCTCCAGACGGAACACTCCATGTTTGGAGGTCATCAGAAACAAAAACAGCGATCCCATCACCTGCCAATGTTCCATAAGCATAATAAGTATCTTCCCAAAGCAAAATAAACGGGTCTCCCAACGGTACTTTTTGAATCGTTGGAGTAGTATCATCCGAGATAACCGGATCTACCTCATTATCCTTGCAGGAAGAAATATTTATTATTAGTGATAATACTAAAACTGTCAGAGCTAATTTTTTCATAATTAAACATTTTAAATGTCAGAACATTCTATTATTTCTTAATCAATCGGCAGCCAAATAAACCGCCGGCCGTTTTTTCAGGATGCGCCTGAAATGTAATCTTCACCTTACTTTTCCCTTTCACATATTCAGCGGGAATCGAATATCGTACATCAAAAAAACTATCGGGCTTATTTCTATTAAGTGTCTGTGTGGCTAATTTCTTATCATCAACCATAATATCAAACTCACGATTTCCGCCGTCATTTCCCCAATAGGTGCAAATCAATTCCAATGGAAACTGATCAGTCACTTTCATTTCAATAGCAAACCAGCCACCATTTCGTGCATCTCTCCATTTTCTTCCAAAAGCTTCCCCTGTTGAAGTCTGGTCTCCAGAAAAATTATGATCTCTTTCTGGTTGCATTTCTCCAATTGCCATTAAGTCAATCGTATTCTTTCGAATTAATTCTTTCCGCGCCAACTCTTCCAAATACTCCTTCTCTTTTAATTTCCATTCGCCATCGGTGTATAAATCAAAATAGACCATATGCTTTTCATGATGCATTCGATAAAATGGAATTAATTCGATATCGTGTGGTTGCCCGACATTTAACGTTTGAAATAATAATGGTGTCTCCTGTGACTTGACCATCCATTGATCAACAGGTCGTTCATTCGTAATTAATACTGGAATATCCAAAATCGGATCAATGTTCTTTTCACCTAACTTTCCAGACAAAACCAATGGACCATATAGAAATGCAACCCGGCTTTCATTATCCGGCATCGACTCCATGGTAAGAGTCATTGGTATATCCAGCATAATCTGATCGCCATTTTCCCAAACTTTATTTACGACAATGTACCTGTTCTCGCTATTTAAAGATTCGTAAGTTTCTCCATTTATAGCAACACTCATCCCTTTTTTAGCCCACCATGGAAGACGAAATTTCAATTCCATTTCAGCACCCGGTGCCTTATCAATTGTAAATTGAATAGTGCTTTCTTCCGGATATTTGCTTTCTTGCCGAATAACGAACCCTTTTTCTTCCCAGTTTAAAACAGATGGAATATAAAGGTTGACCATCAAATTTTGATTATTCTCCTTAAAATAGATAGCTTCACCATACTTCACATGATTTTCCATACCCGTTCCTGTGCAGCACCAAAACGATTCGAATGGAGTTCCGTACTTCTTAATTGATCCGGAAGACAATGGAACCATGTAACAAACCATTCCATCGTCAGGATTTTGTGATGACAAAATATGATTGTACAAAGCGCGTTCATAATAGTCGGCATATTTCACCAGCGGCTTTTGACTAAACAAATGCTTGGTCAACTTCAGCATATTGTAGGTGTTGCAGGTCTCGGTAGTTTCTGTACTTAAGTGATTATTCAACTCATCAGGAAGTCCCAAATGTTCCCGCTCACTATTTCCTCCGGTAACATAGGAATGATGATTCGTAATTGTTTCCCAAAAGAATGACGCGATTGTACTGTCTTGCAGGTCACCCGTCAATTCATACAAACGAGAACAACCAATAATTTTAGGTATCTGGGTATTAGCATGCTTTCCAGCCAATTCATCCTTCTCTGCTGCAAGGGGATCTAGTATCGCATTATGATGAAAACGCGTTGAAAGATCCAGGTATTTAATCTCCCCCGTTAAAGCATATACTTCCGCAAGCGACTCATTCATCCCTCCATGCTCGCAAGCCAACATTTGCTGAAATTTATCTTCCGGTAGATTCAAGAAATTTTCACACGCCCAATCAGATAATTTAATAACAATAGTTTTTGCCAATTCATTGTCGCAATAGACATAAGCATCAATTAATCCTGCCCAAATTTTATGCTGAGTATACCATGGAACCCATCCTCCATTCAAATCGAACCCCTGTGATCGGATATCACCGCGACTCACTTCCGAGAATATTTTATCTTCATCCGGAATTCCACCAACATAACCAGTTTCCCTGGCATCCTGACATTTTTTCAATTCTTCAACGACGTATTCAACACGCTGTTTAAATTGCTCGTCACCTGACGAGGCAAACATCATCGAACAAGCAGACAAATAATGTCCCAAAGAATGTCCGGCAACACCACGGCTTTCCCATCCACCATAGATTTCACCTTTTACGGGCAACCCGGCATTCAGATGAAAATTATGAAGCAATCTATCAGGTTCGAGACTCAACAGATATTCCGCCTCAACTTCCATGGCATGTTTAAACGGACCATCCAACAATCTCACCTCTGACAAACTAAATGGTTCAGCTTGTAAGTTTATTTGATTATCAACAATATACTTTTTCTCACGATTTGAAGTACACGAAAATAGCGTCCCTAAAATAAATAGTAGAATGAAAGGTAATTTGATATTTCGCTTACAGTTTTCAGTCATAGTTTTGATAGTTTGTGCATTCTATTAGTTAGTTCTACTATTATAATACACTTTAACACGCCAAATCCCTTAAAAAAATTTGAACTTTTTCACCAACGAATTCAAATTCTCAATGATATATTTTAATTAAATCTCGTTGTTCAGTTTTGAATACCTTTAATTCAAATTCTTAATATGAATGACTCACCTGTTACCTTCTGGGTGTTGATATTCTGGAAAACTGGAAAGACTTGATCTGCTTTTCAGGTATTTCTTCTCTCCCATTATACCAGTAAACTTTATTTTTGGAGAACAACTCTAAAGTAGACTCAATATCAGAATCATTGGGTGCATCCCAATTGGAACAAACGACTGGTCGTCCATATCGATTGGCAATATTTAATAACCATCCTGTTTCCGGCATCGGCATATCACTTTCAAATGAAATAATATCTGAAAGGCTCCATACGTAATTACACAATTCAGCATCGGATGAACCTACAAATTCTACCTGTCGCCATCCGTTTCTGTGCCCATGTATCAGTTCGTCATGATATTTAAAATCCGGGGCAAATTTCTGCACTTTCGCAACAGGGGTGGCGGTTAATGGTTGGTTGGGAAATTCAAATCTTGCAACTCTAAATACCAGGCTCAACAGGCTTTTAACTTTTTCCTGCTCCAATCCTGATTTGCCCGGTTTATTATATAATTCCCATGCAATTACACGCGTGTCAAACCCATAATTCGCAACCAACCTGCTAACGTAGACATCAATATCCTGCGTCGGCATATCTGCATCCTGATCGGTCAGAAGAGTGGGCATCACATCAATCCCATTTTTATCTGCATAACTTAATAATGACTCAACTTTGGCGTAATAATTAGCGGTATCTTTCTTCCATTCGTTGATGTCTAATTTGACTTTTATGCTGTTGTAACCTTTAGCAGCTGCAATGTCTATTTTTTCCTGCAAATCGTCAGTACCAGTTATATCCATACAAAATCCTTTGACAGGTCCTGTTGCCATCCACTTCCATGCTCTCCATTTATTCCAACGTTCCGTTATCTCAGCTCCCGGATCTGCTTGTTCTCCCTTTTTCACAAAATGAAAGGTTCTTACCCATTCAAGATCCCTCCAGTCATATGGATAACCATCTGGGTGAAGGACATCGTGAAACCATGGTTCATAGGGTTCAAAAGAACTTAAATCCCAGGCAACGTCCCAGTTCGCATCACTGGTGTACATTCCCCAGTTATAAAAATGAATATGATATTTTGAACAGGCGGTTAAGCTCCTTGCAAAAGTACCTCCTCTTGTTCTGCCAACAATTTCAGTACAAGTTATTGGCCGGTCCCCAAGACTTTTAAGCAGTGCGACCATATCATCAAGGGCTTTCATTCTGTTCACACTTAAGTCATAGAGATGAAAATTGTGAATATCGCTCATCGAAGCCAGCTCTTTTAATGCGCTGTGCACCTTGTTGTCTTCGTAAACATGCTCTGTCAGAAAAAGTGCAGATGAGGTAACAGGTTGTGCCGGATTAAGCTCTCTTGTCCATCTCACGATGTTTTGAACCAACTCGATTTCTTCCAATCCTTCTTTTTCCCAAGCTTTGCCGTCGAATGAATACCTTAAAGCCGGCTCATTGGCCACATCCCAAAATATAATCCGCGGGTCATCTTTAAATCTACCAACAGTGTTTATCAGGTAATCTTTTATTTCCTTTTCTGCTTCAGCCCTATTATCACCATCAAAGTAGCTCTTAAAATAACTATTCGTTCGGAGTACTGGTGAAACAGTCATGTGATATTTTGAAGCTTCGTCAACAATCCCCTGGAGAAAATCTCCACTCCTTTCTGTTCCCGGTGGAATCCAAATCCTTACACTATTGTACCCGAGGCTGGCAGCCTTTTCTAAAATTGCACTCCGGTCCATTCCGGGATAGGGTACACTTGGCGCATTAAAGCCCTTTATTATACCTACTTTACTCTCCCACTCCCATGCTTGCGTCTCTGACCATTGATCCCGTCCTTCAGCTCTCCCATTAATCGAATAGGAGAATGTAAAAAAGGCTATTAAAATCAATACCGGATTTCGCATGGTGGATTTATTTTACGATACCAAAATGATCAACCAAACGATCATATTCTTCCTTTGAAATTGTAATCATGCAACCATGTCTCACGGATGATGGAAAGCTATATTTATCCCAGTCGCTATAGAATGTATATCCCGAAGCCTGAAACCATGGCCCGTTCATATTATCAGCTATTGAAAGGCCATATGAAACGCCCGGGTATTGCTCGTAATACAGGTACCAGATTTTTCCATCCGGTGATGGGATAAGCATAGGCGCTTCCCTAAAGTTTGGACTGATTGAGGGACCCGGTTCAGAATATGGCCCTAGTAAAGCCGGAGCCTTTGCAATGCGAATGGTTTTACCCGTCGTCCAGTAAAGTGTTGGGTAGGTTTCGTCTTTTATAACAGCATAATAATTCTGACCGATCTTTCGAATGAAAACATCAATGGTACCCATATCCCAATCGAACAAACGTGTTGGATGATCTGAAAACGTTTTTAAGTCTTTTGATAAAACATACAAGGTTCGCTGGCTTGCCCAGTAAATCTCACCACCTTCTTTGTGCGGGGTGTGCCAGGTCACCACATATTGCTTTGAATCCTGGTCAAAATAAACTTTAGGTGCTCCTATTCGCTGCAATGCATATGAATAATCAGGGGTGCTTTTCAAATCAGGTGTAAAGGTGCTGTGTTTTTCCCATTTAATCAGATCCTCCGAAACCCAGAAGTTAATATCAGGCGATCCATCACTTCTGTTACCGGCAATGTAATAACGCCCATCGTGCCCTTTACAAATATCAGGATGACCATGGTAATCATCAAACACCCGTTTTCTGTCATTCAACGCATACCAATGCAGGCCATCCAAACTTACCGAATAATAAAGCTCTCCATAATCTTGATGGGTCATATGAGCAAACAAATAGGCTTGATTAACAGCATCTTCGGGACTTTCCACCTGCCCTGGCGGATCAGGTTGCTGGGCACTTAAGTTAAAAACTATTAGAATAAAAAAAGAAAGTAAATAAATTGGTTTGAAATGGATTGTTTTCATAGTTGGGTTAGATTTATTAGAGGATCATTAAAAAAGAATCTACAAGGTCTTCCGAAAGAAAGACCTTGTAGATTCGATAACCAAATATATATTAGTACATTGGATTTTGGTCTAAGTTCGGGTTGTTGTCCACCTCGACTTGAGGAATTGGCATCCTGCTTGTCTTTCCTACAACAAAATTACCAAAGTCAGGATCACGACTTGTCAATTCGTTCAATCCTTCACTGGTTTCCCATAGATTCCATCTCTTTAAGTCGGCCCAACGCACACCTTCCAAACATAGTTCAAGAGAACGTTCCATCTGCAGACGCTTCAAGAATGCTTCTTTTGAATTTACTACTGAAGAATACAAGGTACTGTTTTCCAATTTTGGCAATCCAACCCTTTCTCGAACGCGGTCAACCAATTCCACTGCTAATGCTGGTGGAGTACCGCCACCCAATTCTGCTAAACATTCTGAATACAGCAGTAAAACATCGGCATAACGGATCACCCTGAAGTTAATTGGTGAATAATAATCTTCACGATTCCGATAGTAATCGCCCTGGTATTTTCTAAAGAAACAATCGCTTCCCCATCCTGCTTCCCAGTCACGACCATAAATTTTTTCGCCCGGATAATCAGTTTGCAGTTCCGGATAGAAAATACTTGCGCGCAAACGTGGGTCAATCTGTCCATCTGTTGTTGGTTCTTTTTTATACTCATCCACTAACCATCTTCTAGGTTGTCCGTCACACCAGCCTATACCACGTGGAGCGAAGAACTGAGCACGGTTTGAGCCCACATTCTGATTTGCAACATCACCATCTCCAGCGGGATTAACGTCTGAAAACTGGATTTCATACACTGATTCCATGTTATTTTCAGTGGTATGCATGAAGTTATCCTTGTAATTTGAAACCAATCCATAATATGAAGCACCCGCTCCTTCAACTAACCAAGACAATGCATCTTTAGCTTGCTGCCACTCATGCAATTGCATATGCACTTTTCCAAGAAGTGCCAATGCAGCACCTTTTGTTGGACGTCCGAGATTAGCATCATCCCATTGGTCAGGCAAACTATTCACTGCATCATTCAGATCAAGTTTAATCTGGGCAAAAACTTCTGCTTCTGAGCTTTGCTCAGGCGTATCATCTGGTTGAGAAGCATTTAGCACTAAAGGTACATTATCGAACATGAGTGCCAAATTGTAGTAATAGAATGCTCTTAAAAATTTAGCTTGACCGAGAATTCTATTTTTATTATTCTGGTCGCTAAATTCTATTTCCGGAACATAGTCCAATACCTGGTTGCACCTGAAAATAGCTTTGTAATGGTCACGCCACATCCAACGGTTACCTTCCCAGAAATTATAGTTAAAGTAGATAAAACGGGTCCATTCCTTTAACTCATTCCATGGACTTTGACTATACCCCTCGTCTGAAGTTAAATCGTAACGGAAGTAGATCCAACGGGTCCAGCTTCCTGGCTTATAAAACATTGTATAAACGGCATCTATACCTAATTGGGCGTCATCCGGACTTTTCCAAAACGTATCGGTTGTCGGGAAGTTTGGGTTCGGAATATCGATCAGGTCTTCAGAACAAGACATTACCGATAACATTATTGCTAATAAGCTATATATTAGTATCTTTTTCATAGTATTTCTGAATTAGAATTGAAATGAAAGTGAAAAAACAACTGATTTAGGAGAAGGATATGCCGCATCATCCTGACCTTTTACAAAGATACCTGGCGATTTAAATTCAGGATCAAGACCAGCATATTTTGTGAGTGTAATGAGATTTTGACCAGTTACTGAAACTCTCATATTATCAAAGACATCTAGTAGCTGAGACTTTGCAAAAGTATACCCCAAGGTCATTTGTCTGATTTTGAAGTAAGATCCTTTTTCAATATAGCGATCCTGATCACCTCGGGCATTACGGTTGTCTGCATAAATTACTCTTGGATTATCGGTATTTGGGTCTGCCGCTGTCCAGGCTTTATACCCTGAAATGTGGTTGGTATTATCTGAAAAACCACCCATCCAGCTAGCTGCACCATTGTATACATCTTGTCCAAATGAACCGAAACCAGCAAAACTAAAATCAAAGTTTTTGTACGATACTTGTCCATTCAATCCTATTTCGAATTTTGGCCATGGGTTACCGGTAATTGTCCGGTCCTCATTATTAATCTGACCATCGTCATTTACGTCTACATAACGGATATCACCAGGCTTCGCATTTGGCTGAATTACTGTTCCTGAGGAACTTTTATGAGCCAGTACTTCTGCTTCATTCTGAAACAGACCGTCTGTTTTAATGGTATAAAACATGGCCAATGGTTCACCAATTTCCGTTTTTGTTATCCAGGTGTATTGCTCAACTTTACCATACCCAAATTCCAATACTTCATTTCTCAAGCGTGTAAAAGTTGCTCCAACTGAATAGTCGAAATCACCTTTAGTATCTCTCCAGTTTCCGGTAAATTCAATGCCCGTATTTTTCAAACTAGCTGCATTCACAAAGGGATCTCCCCCATCATTACCTGTTGTTAACAGAATAGGCATTTCTGTTAGGACATCTTTGGTAGTAGAAACGAAATATTCTGCACTCATTTGCAGCTTATTATCCAAAAATGCCACATCAAGACCATAGTTCTCCTGGGTTTGTTCTTCCCATTTCAAATCCCTGTTCACCAATTTAATTTGGGTCATACCTGGATTCAAGTGTTGATCGGTTCCAAAAACTGCTATTGGGAACGAGTTAAGAACTGCCACATAATCCCAGTTTCCGATATTCACATTACCCAAAGTACCGTGGCTATAACGCAATTTCATATCACTTATCCAAGGTACATTAAAGAAATTTTCCTTGCTAATTCTCCAACCTGCAGAAACTGATGGGAAGAATCCCCATTTGTTTCCCGGTGCAAACTTGGAAGAACCATCATAGCGGAAAGTGGCACTTAACAAATATTTTTCTGCATAAGTGTAATTTAATCGTCCGAAATACGAAATCAATGATGATTCATTAATAAACCCTCCTGCAAATGCATCAGTTGTTCCAGCATCGATCACATCAAAGTAATGATCACCCACCTGAACAAGGTTTTTCTTCCGGGCTTGAATCCTTTCATAATAGGTACTCTGGTAGGAATTACCTACAACTGCATTAATATCATGAGGTCCAAATTGCTTTTTATAAGTTAAGGTATTTTCAATCAAGCGATTGACATATTTGGCTTTATTCTCATCTTTAGTTGAAGGATCATAAGGTAAGTTCAAAGTATAATTACCTTCTTTTCTTAAATACTTATGATTATCCTGACTAGTTTCATAACCCAGATTTAGCTTGTACTGAAGACCATCCATCAAATCCAGAGTAGTATACAAATTTCCACGGATTCTTAAATTCTCATTAGTTGTTATCCTTAAATCTTCGCTAGCAATTGGATTTGAACCAAATGTCCGGGCAGTCGCTTCATTACCATAACCATATCCTCCAAAATTATTTTCATCATAAATTGGAATAATTGGAAGCATTCTCATTACATCAATATGTTTTGAGAATATTGCATTCTGTTCTTCAACAAACGTGTTACTTATTGCCAGGTTTTCACCAATAGTGAAGATTCCTTTCTTACCCTCAGTATTCACCCTGAAGCTATAACGCTCCATAGAAGTACCATACACTGTACCCGGATTGTCATAATAATTGGTTGAAACCAGGTATCGGCCATCTTCACTTCCTCCAGAAAAAGACAGGTTATGGTCCTGAATCACGGCAGTTCTGAAGACGGCATCGTTCCAATCTGTATTTCCATCCATCCAGTTTGGTACTGCACTCACATCAGGTACTCCGTCAGCAATAGCGGTTTGGTAAGCCTGAGTAGTAATATCTATCCACTCTTCACGGCCCATAAGGTCCATCATCGGAAGGTTGTCAATACTCAGTTTTCCAGCGTAATTAACTTTCATTTCGCCAGCTTTCCCTTTTTTGGTCTCAATAATGATCACACCATTTGCAGCTCTCGATCCATAAATAGCAGCTGCAGACGCATCTTTCAAAACCTGTATAGACTCGATATCATTTACGTTGAAGTCGCGGTTTCCTGAAGTTGGCAATCCGTCAATAATATATAGAGGATTATTGTTAGTGAAGTTGCCCAATCCCCTGATTTCCACAGTAGGCTCACTACCAATACCACCACTTGATCGGATATTAACACCAGCAACAAGACCTTGAATAGCATCACCCACGTTCAAAGCTGTAACGTTTTTAAAATCATCTGCTTTAACAACGGACACTGCTCCTGTAAGGTCAGCTTTCTTTATGGTACCATAACCGATAGCAACAACTTCTTCCAACCCAATTGCTGATTCTTCCAAAACAACATTGATCAGCTCATCACCGGCAACTGGCCTCTCGACAGTTGTCATTCCAACGAAGGAGAAAACTAAAACGGCGTCAGCTTCAATATTAGGAATACTATATTCACCGTCAATATTCGAGATGGTACCTCTTGTTGTACCTTTTACCGCAATGGTAACTCCAACAATTGGTTCTCCATCCTCACTGGTTACGATTCCTCTAACAGTAATGGGAGATTGCATAAGATTCACATTTTCAACGGAATCTTTCTTAGTAATAACAATGTACCTATCAACGACCTTATAGCTAAGATCAGTATCAGAAAAGATTTGATTTAAGACTGTCTCTATTTCTGCTCCTGCGAGTTCAAGATTGACCGTTTTGGAACTTAATTCATCTTTGTTGTAAAAGAAATAGTATTCGGATTGATTTTCTATTTCAGTAAGTACTTCCTGGATAGTGGCCTCTTTTAGATTGAGGTTTACCCTTGCATTTTGCGAGTAACTGCTGGCACTTGCAGTAATAATCCCAACAAGCATAAAGAAAGATAGGAATTTCATAGCCAGTACTAGTTTTTTAAGCGATCCATAGGGATCACCTTTAATTTGTTTTTTTTTCATAAATTTGTCGACTTAAGTGTTAATGCATTAGAAAATTAACTCTTGTTAGGCGATGAAAATGTGAGCGCATCTTCATCGCCGTTTTTTTAGCTCGTATTGGTTCTATTCATAGATTTGTTTTTCTGTTAGCTTTTCTTCTTTAACGTAATAATATTACGATCGTTAGGTACAAGCTCCATCTCAAACTTCATATTCTCACGAATTGTAAGAATTTCAAGTATTTGGTCGACAGGCTTATATTTTAGAACAGTTCCTGATATATTTCGAGTTTTTAATTCTTCATCAACAATATTAATCTTTACATTATACCATCTTTCCAACATATGGGACAAATCGAGTAACGATATATTGTCGACAAATAATTTTCCTTCTTTCCACATAGTCAGATATTTGGTATCAATATTATAAACATCAAGCTCGTTGTGCTGATCAAACACTGCACTTTGACTAGGCTTTAGATATAAAAGAAGTTTTTTATTCTTATTTAATAACCGAACCTTTCCTTCAACTAAAGTCGTTATTTCGTTTTCACCATTATACGCTCTAACATTCAAAGAAGTTCCAGTTACCTGAACCACAGACTTATTGGTAGAAATATTGAATGGTTTATCCGGGTTAGTGTGTACATTAAAATAGGCCTCACCAACCAATTCAACATCTCGGGTATCATCGTTAAAGGCTGTAGGATATTTAAATGTAGTTTCAGAGTTTAGCCAAACTTCTGTGCCATCTGGTAATTCGAGTTGAGCCATCTGCCCCCGTGGAACAGTAAGTGTCGCGTAAGCGATTTCTGGATTCAATAATCCGGACTGGGCAAAATAAGAAACTAAGGTTCCGATTGCCAAGGATATAATCACAATAGCGGCATATTTGCTCCAGACTCTAAATAATCTTACAGGACTAATACGTTTATCAATTTGAGTCCACAATTCATCCTCAGAACTCAACGCCAGAAGTTCCTTTATCTGTTCTTGAGCTTCAAAGATTTTTTTAGACTCGATAAAATCTTTCGAGTTTCTTAGCTCCGAAGAAATATCTTCTACTGTATCAGTCCCTTCATGAAAGTGAGATACAATTTTCTCTTCATCAATATTTTTCTTGTTTTCCATCTATGTTCTTATAACGCATAGATGCAATGGGAGGGTGAAAAATTATTAAGCTTTTTTTAGATTTCTGATCCTAAAGGGAAAATCAAAAGGCATACATTATTATAAATATCAGGCTTTTATCCATCTAGAGAAGGTAAAAAACAAGTTTAAATAAGCCTCTCTAAGCTCACTACGAAGAATTCGATAAGCAATAACCATCTGGGTTTTTACCGTATTTTTTGAAATTGATAATTTTTGAGCAATATCCTGGTAACTTAATTCGTCGATATAAGCAAGCAGGAAGACTTGTTTGCACTTTCTGGGCAATTTAGAAATCGCTTTGGAAATTCGAAAAGTAATCTCTTCTTTGTTATCCAGGACAATTTCTTCCTGCTCAATTTTCAATAAACTTGCTTCCAACTCAACCTGTTTTATTTTAATCGTTCTCAGGTAGCTAATAGTACGGTTCTTAATTGCTACTAATAAGTAATGCTTTAATTCTTCAGGACCGCGATAAATTTTTTCTCGCTTTTCCCATAAGGTTATAAACGTTTCCTGAACAATATCCTCAACAATGTGTGGGTCATTAAGGTAACGAAATGCAACTATTGAAGCAGCATAATAATTATCCCTAAAGAATTTTTCAAATTCTTTTAAACTTAAAGGCTGTCGGATACTTATTTTCTTCATTTAAATCCTTTGGATTTGAAAACAAAGATTATTTATTTTTTGTTCTTTTCAAATTGTCATAATAATTCATCTAGACATTTCAATCCCTAAAATGTGCTTCACCATCAATTACAAAAAAAACTCTTACCACACGAAATAACAGCCACTTACCCAACAAAGAAACAAATCAAATTTTATAAACTTAACCTACCTTATTTCTATTTCTTTTAACTCTTTAAAAATTTCTTTTCAACACCTGAAACCAATACTTTTTGAATATCAATTTCGCCAAAGTAGCATTTTACGAAAGGTTGACCTCCTTTTAATCCAACATTTCCAAATCCTGTTTGAGTTGAAATGAAACTGGTAAAATCGCCAATTTTGGAATCGATGTGCAAGGCCCGATCAACCGCATCGTAACGCACTCCAGTCAATCCTTCCAACATTCCATAGCTTGACATTGCCCGCGCATACCAGTGCCCACATTCGTACTCATCAAACGGATTTCGTATAAAACCATCGTACCTCAATCGGCATTCCCTTACAACATCCAGTCCCTTCTGCACTTCTCCCTTAAACATTAAATGACTGGCAACCTGGTATTCAATTCCCGTCCAGACTTCGTTGCTATAAACAAACGGAAGCGACAATTTTCCACCTTTTGGCCAGGTGCATAGTAGTAGTCCTCCATCTTCACCACAGGCATACGTTGGGCGTTGTGGATTATCATGATCGATAAGGGTATCCTTCAAATTATATTTATGAATTGAATTCAAATGACTGGTAACTTTCTCATTATCCAGAGCTTCTTTCAAACCACAAACCGATGCCATCCACATACCTAAAATTCCATCCGACAAGCACCCTTTCCCATACTGGTATTTGGGACCTTCCTTTTTCAGGATTTCCAATGCCTCGGCTGAATATTTTGTATTAAACGACTGTGCTTCCACAGGATTGGGCGCCACCAAACCAGTCCATTTGATTTTTTGGATGAAGTATTCTCCATCGAACAACTCCGTTTCCATGTAGTTTTTACCACTTGCAACCAACGTCTCGTATCGCTCGCAAGGCTTCTCTAGGGCTTTGCTCATTTCAATAAAAGCTGTTAACGCGCCGATATAAAAACTGGTACACATTCCATCCGGCCCCCAAAACTCAATATCGTAGGTATTGTGATGGGGTTCTTCCAAAAATCCCTGGTGTTTTGGATCCCAGGTTTCAATGCAATAATCCAGGCTTTGCTTCACTTTCGGATATAATTTTTTCAACCAAGAGCTATCACCGCTGATACGCCAATCACGATAAATCTTCATAATTCCCCCAAGCTGTCCATCAGCTGCTGAATGGAAATTATGAATGGTTGTGGTAATTGGTAAATTGCTCCGGAATACCTGATGACCTTCCTCATTTTGATTTACTTCAAACTCCGTTTCACGAAACGTACGTTCAAGATTTGGGAATAAATGAGGAATAGTCTGCGCATAATTCCAAACATGTGTGCAACTACCATGACAGCATCCAGCATTATCGCTGCATCCTTCCCATCCCCATAGACGCCCGTCATATTGACGCAAAACTGTTGGAGATTTTAAAATCGTAAGATTGGCTGCCACAGCTTCAACGACTTCTACAGGCAAAGTTGTATTATAAAATGCGTCGCGAAATAGCTCACTTTTCTTTTTCAAATCTTTGATGTGCGTCTTCCAGTAGACTATAAATTCATCCAAACTTTTAAATCGACTGGTGTACCATGGCTTATAAAATGGTTCTGTTTCTTCTAATTCAGGCGACTCTTGACTATCCTGAATCTTCTTCCATCCATTATAGTTGTCATTTTCAAAATCTGCTACCAAAATGGCATCGTCAGATAAATTGGAAAGATTTTCATTTGGATTATCAGTCAGCACAAACTGATCAGCCAAAATGTGTCCCCATGGATAGGTGTCCTGATCCACGATTTGAATAGTCGCTTCTTTTCCAGCAAATGCCTCAAGATCCCATGTCTTCTCAAGCAATCTCTCCGATTGCAAACCTGTGGCGACTTCAACTACTTTGTCATCAACAATCAGTTTGACCGCAGTTGTTTCCGGATTACTTCCACCTCCGATCAAAAATTTGAGATAACGCTTGCTGATTTTTAACACCGGAGACTGCAATATTCCAGTTTGACCATCACCTTTTGGATCAAACGTATTTACCAATCGCTTTCCGGCAAAGCCGGACACTTCCATTTGATTTGGAGCAGTTCCACGTGAAGGGCTTTCTCTAAAAGCAGGGCCGGCATTTAGCAATGCTCCGGCTGAAAGCTTTGAATTCGGCAAATACCAATTAAAATTGACCGAGATAACCTTCTCCTCGCCGGGGAGAACAGAAATAGGAACAAAAATTGAAGCTCCGGGTGCTGAACCTTCCACCGGGGGGTTACTTACCAGTTCACCATTTCGAATCTGTTTCCACAAGATTGTCTGAGGATCAAACCAACCTCCCCTAAACCAACAATAATCGACTACCGCATTGTCCTGATCAACAAAAATCGAAAAGCCTGATTCCTTTTTACTATTTGCCTTTGTCACCCTGAAGCCATTCTTTTCTTCCAGAATTTGCCCGTTTTCATCAATAAAATTTCGTGCGTTGTATGAAAAAACAGCCTCAACCTTTTTGCCTGAATTATTTTTGAAATGGTACTCCATCACCCCTCCGGGCAAACTGGAATTATCTTCATCTCCGGGAATAAACGGACTCCAACCAACGACCTTTACCTGCAAAGGAATATCGTTATCCCCCAACTCAAGAGTTGCAAACGGGAAGCGAGGCAGAAAATTACCACTCTCAAAACGAGGCAATCCATAACTTCGATTTCCACTTCCATTGCCCGACCCGGCCGGGCCAAACAACTTCCATCCCGGTACAGGTGCTTCCAAAACCTTCGCACCATTGGATACACCTTTAACACTTACAGCCGCAAAAGCATACGGCTCGTTATACATTTCGGGCCGGTTGTTTACTGAAAGATGAGAAATGGCCCCAGTTCCTTCCATGCAAAACATACCGGCTCCTATTCCACCAATTGGGAACGCAATGTGATTGAGATAACTTCCGGTATATTGGCCATTAAACGAGTGGCCGCCTTCATTTCTTCTGTCAGCAATTAAATAAGAACTAGCACGATTAGCTTTTGCTTGCCCGGGAGTATATTGCATACCTGCAAAAAGACCGGCTGGCATAGCCGATAATCCAGCTCCGGCCCCCAATTTTTTCAAGAAAGAACGGCGGTTATTATTGTCATTCATAATTTCAGGTTTAGTTGGTTAAAATCAGTTCTTTTACTTCATCCTCTTCAAATAGACACGGTGCAATAAAAAATTCGTTCTTTGATCTGCACCCGCCTTCGCTTTTGTAAATATGGTGATGGTGTTGGTTCCTTTTTTGATGTTCAGAGTTCCGATCAGTTCCTTTTCTATAAAAGTTGTTTCTTCCGAATATTCGCTGACGTTTGTTTTGATCGGAATCTGACGTTGACTGACGTCAAAATTTCCAGATTGAGGCCCTTTCAAATAAGACAAATACAATTCATATTCGCCTTCTGATGGTACATCCAATTCAAACTTTGCAAACCCATGACCATTAACCTTCAATTCCATCACGCCAAATGACTTCCCATCCGGCGTTTTTTCATTCTTATAGGAAATAGATGAACCATGACTTAACGCTTTCACAGGAAGCAATTGAAGCCAGTACTCCAACAAATCCGGCGACTCAATTTTCGCAAGAAGCTCCGATTCAGGCGTCTTATTTTCAAGTGGAGGCCTGTCGCAATAATAAAATGCCACAGACGCATAATTGACCGGAATATTATTGTTTTCAGGCCCATGTTCAATCGTTTGTAAAATCTCCCTGTTAAATGGAATTTTGTCTGAAACCAGAAGTCGGTACCCACCTGTCCTTGCCATTGGTATCGAATAATCCAAACACCCGTGAAGTGGTAAACTGAATGCCTGATCCCAGCGATCAGCAAGCGCATACCAGCCACCATTAAAATAATCTTCGGAGCCAGTTCCATGGAGTTGCAACTCGCCATCCACATAGCATTCATCATCCCCCTCAAAAAAGATGGTCATCCCTGAATTTCGCCCCTGTGCCTGAAGTAAAGTGCCGACATAATGTCCTTTCCCTTCTTTCTTCAATATTTGATACGATTGTCCCAGTGGAGGATTCAATTCGTGTCTCCAACTTGCATAAAACTTGCCTTCACTTTTTAACCGTTTTTCTGAGCTATAAAATACTTTTATCTCAAGTGGCAGTTGGTCGTGCAAATTTTTATCGTGCTTTAAGTATTCAAGTTCCAAAACCGCATGTTTATCAAACGGCATTGGGAAATAGCAATAATGTTTATTGCCATTTACCCCAGCCAATAACGACTGCATGGAAGGTTTACCAAATGCATAGCCAAAGAAATCAATCAAAGGACAATTAATAGCAGTCACCTGCTCATCGTCCCACCTGGCACGAAAAATAAGATCCTTGTAGTCAGTATTTAAACCAACCTTGGGAATGATTTCAAGACCGCAAATCCGACCTCCATTAGTTAACTCAAAAACTTGAATTTTTTCTCCGGGTTTGATGGTAATATTTTTGGTTTCCTCTTCAATCGCGCTTTTTAAACCAGGTATTTCTGGCAAGATGCAACTGCCTGATTTTTTCCAAAATGAAACGACTTCTTCCAGGGCTTTTTCGTCACCCGGTGATAGCTTTTCGGGAAAAGTTTCTACCTCAACGCCTTCCTTGAGCTCGCGATATTGGATTTGAAAGAACATCATCCGTTCCCCTTTGAAAACGATCTTGCACGATTTCTTGTAAGGGATTGGCAGGTAACAATAGTACCCCCCCACTTCGTTTCCAACGACAGGCCGTTCGAATGGATAGTTTTTCCCCGAAAACAAGTCGATAAACTTACAGGAGATTCGAGGCGTGGTTTCACCGTCAAAATAAAACTGAATGGTATCGCTGGTTGGCGTTGGTGTCCAAATTCGCTGAATAACTCCTGAACCTTTCAGATCAGCAATCACAAGGTTGCCGTTTTCCTTCCGCAAATAGGAATATTTGCCCGAAAAACCATCGTCGTTTCCTCCTGTGCGGTCGTAACTTGAAAGTTGCTTCACCGCAGCATCGTCATCATACAGAGCTAGCTGATCAACTCTTGCCAGCTTCAATATTTCGTTGGAATATTGCGCACTAGCGTGTGTATATACAAATACCAGAAAAAGCAGTGTAATTTTTGAATATAGAGACATGTTACATTTGATTTAGCACATAACTATTTATCCTTCTTTTCATTCCCCCACAGCGTTGATTTTTCTCCGTGCTCCCTTCTCCATGAATCTCTCCAAAGATGGATTTGCGCAGGAGCAATAGCTGGCATAGGTTTTCTTTCTTCTTTTGAGAATGATCGTGGCAGCGGCGATGCATTTTGTTGATACCAGTAGGCAACAGAAGCCAAATCCAGTGTCAAGGCATTGTTATGCCCATGCTCAATGGTGAACCGGCAGGATTTACTAAAATAAAACGGATCGTTTATCATAAAACGGTAGACATGTGTTCTGCCCAACCACCCCGTTTCATTGTTTACTCTTGGATAGCCAAAGTACGGATGTTCAAATATCTCTTTTGGACACCACGAAGTGTTAAAGAAATCTTCGGTTCCGGTTCCCACAATAGACGGTGTTTTTTCACCATCAATGAAAACCATTTCATCTCCTTCGCCATACCACATGGTTGTCGGGCAATTCACATAATAGTTCACTCCAACAAAATGGCCTTTCCCTTTAATATCAGCAAACAGGTAATTCCCTTTTCCATCCAGATTTTTACCTTGTTCACCAAGTACTCCCCACTCGTTTTCACCATCCGGTAAAGCCTCGGTTAATTCGTGGTTGTACCATGCATGAAAACGGCCACAATCCGAATCAATTTCTTTTAATTCGAGATAGTCAATATTAAAATAGAATGCGCTGATATCAACCCCTGACTGATTCTCAATTTCAATTTTAGCACCGTTTGCAAAAGGCATGGCGAAATAACTGACGTATGATTTTCCCCAACCAGGAGAAACTGCCAGTGGAGCACTCACAAAATTGTAGGTTTCATCCCAACCGTTTCCAAAGAAAGGCCCAATTGGTGATTCTACCGATGGATAGGAATTTCCATCCCAAAACATTCGTATTACTATATCATTGCGGTTTAAAACATCTGCTCCCGGTGCTATGGTTATCCAAATGTGGTTGATAACTCCGGCACCTTCCACATCCATAATTGTCACCTTGTCTCCATCTTTAATATCTTTAAGGCAATCGGCATTACCGCCTGCTTGATCCCAACTACCGACTCGTTTAGACTTGACATCCTCTTTTATTTTTGTGAGAGAAAAGAACTCGTTATTAACCTGCTGAGAAAATAAGAATCCAGCATGAAATACAATGATAAGTAATACTACTATTTTTTTCATTTGATAGATTTAGTTAAGGTTTAGACTAATTAAGATGTTCCTAAAAAAAAGACTGGCTACCATTACTGGCAGCCAGTCCAGTAACTATAGTTCAATGGTTTCCCCTTCGGAGTAACGTAAATCAGAAAAATTCGGATCATCCGTATCAACGTTTGCACGGACTTTCACGGTAAAACGATATACGTGTCCTGACTCATACGCATCGTAAACAAAAGTGTTTGGGTTATTATTCAAAACCTGACTGCCTGCATTATTTCCATCTTTTGTAACCTTAATATATACCGACACAGGTTGAATGATATCGGATGGATATGAAGAAGGCAAATTCCAATTCAGTGCTACTGAATTACCTGAAATTGAAGAAGTCAGATTTGTTACCGGAGCAATCGGCTCTCCCGGTTTCGAGTCAATTATTTCATATTCACATGATGACATTATAAATAAAAATGCCAGTATAATTAAAAACGTTATTCTTTTCATCTCGTAAATTTTAAATTAGTATCCCGGATTTTGCTTATAAACACCTTGAGACCAGTTCATCTGAGCCTGAGGTATTGGTAGATATTCATCACGCCCTTTGGTAAAGAATGCAACATTCATCCAATAGCGCCGATTCTTTTCTTTTTCGAAATAAGCATTCATTACATCTCCGGCAATTCCCCACCGAACCAAATCATAAAAACGCCTTCCTTCCATTGCAAATTCAAGCCTTTTTTCCCACATCAGCGCTTCCCAGGCGTTCTCTTTTGTCCAACTAATATTCACACCGTCTTCATATTGAGCAATATTATAGGTCGTCGGGTAGTTTCCATTTGAAAGTTTTAACATCCCAGTACTATTTGCTGCACGTTCACGAATTTGATTAATTATTGGCAAAGCCTCGTCTTCCCGATTCAATTGAATTAAAATTTCAGCTTTCCACAGCATTACTTCAGCCAAACGAACTTCCTGCTGGTTTTTAGAATTGAACATCCAGAATGCATCAAACAAACCAGGGCTATCGGTTTTCACCTGTTCTTTCATTGAATGAAAATATCCGTAATCGGCTGGTACCCTTGTACCGGTGCTATCGTATTGAAACTCCTGATACTTCCAAGGGAACCCAGGAATTCCGACAGTATGCCCCATACGTGGATCAAAGCTGTTATCAGCGAAATAGGCATTCTTATCAACAATTTCCTCGTCGTTAAACGTATTGAAAAGAGGTAAACCGTCAGCATCTACTTTAAAGGCATTAACCATATTAACCGATGCCTTATGAAAGTCGCAACAACTATAAAATGGTGTCCACCAAGGGGCTGTTAATCCATTCCCCTCGTTTAGCTGTCCTCTTGGTGTTCCATCGTCAATTGTAAACTGCAGCTCCCATATGGACTCGGGAGAACGGTTGTCCCAATCGAGTAAAAAATTGTAGGCAAAATCACTGGCCAGACTGAAATTACCGGAATTAATAATAAAATCGCAATAGCCCAGAGCTTCTTCTAACTTTGCATTATCGATACTCGTTACCTGATGTTGAGCATCTTGAGGATAGGCCATCCATAAGCAAGTATGTGCAAGGAATGCCTTTGCTGCATATTGATTAGCCCGGCCAACTTCCGGTTGTGTTGGAGGCAAATTATCTGATGCAAACTTAAAATCGTCGTAAATTTTCTTCCACAAAGGAAGGTCACTATCCATCCCATCAGGATGATTTGAAATCTGGTAGATACTATCAGACGTTGCATTTTCATCAATATATGGTATCCATTTCCAACGTTCTTTCATTTTGAAGTGCATCCATCCACGCAAGAAACGCATTTCAGCTAGTCTGGTCGTCTTTTCAGGATATTCGTCATCCTCCATCCTTTTGATCGCATTAATTGCCGTGTTTATACGAGAAATGGCAATGTAGCCCAGATACCAGGTTCCATCATTGTTGCCCACGTTTGGATTCACCAATGAGAAAACCTCCATTTGATACCATGCAGGCTGGTCATCCAAACCGCCACCGCCTTTGTAAGCATCATCCGAACGCAGACTTGGAATCCATGGATTTAAAGTTTCAAATGCACCAGTTCGCCCGTACATCGCATATGCGGCGGTAACCAACCCATCAACATGTTTGGGTTCATTCAGTTGATTTTCTGTAATAATACCCTTCGGGGTAACATCCAGAACATCCTGACATCCCGAAAATATGGATGCTCCGAATCCCATTAATAGTAATATATATAATAAGTTTTTCATAAATACTTTTTTAAACGTTCTTAAAATGAAACATCAACTCCAATCAAGAATATTTGTGGCCTTACATAAGGACTGGAATACTCACCTGCTTTTGATGGATTTTCCGGATCAATACTTGTATAAGCATTATCACCCCACGATTTTTTGAAATTGATTATATTTTGTGCATTTAGATTAATGCGACACTTCTGTATCCCAATTTTCGAAGTCAATGCATTAGGAAGTGTATAACCCAGCTCAATGTGTCTCAACTTCAAATAAGCACCGGATTCCATAAAGTAGGTAGACAATCTTCTTTCATCATTCGGATTCTGCATAGATAGTGCAGGAATATCTGAATCATAATTATCAGGGGTCCAGGCATCAAGCAGTCGCGTTGCGTGGTTAAAACCTTGCTGTGTCCAAACGGCCCAGAAATCGCTGTAAGTTTTCCAATCGTTACGAACTTCATTTCCAGCTACACCTTGCCAGAACATACTGAAATCAAAACTTTTATACTTTGCGTCAAAATTAACTCCGTAGATAAAATCAGGATCACTGCAGCCAATCCAGGTACGATCATGTTCCCAGGTAATGCGTCCATCTCCATCGAGGTCTTTGTATTTGATCCTTCCTAAGCCTTTACCCGGTTGTTCCGGTGAATTATCTACTTCATCCTGCGACTTAAACAATCCATCAGTTATAAACCCATAAAATGAATGCAATGGTCTTCCCAAAATATCATCATCCAATCCGTTACCTCCATAAGAATATCGAACAGACTCTGGAAGGTTATCAATTTTATTTTTAAACGAACTGATATTTCCTGTAACAGAGTATGTAAAGTCTCCACTGGTCTTTCCGAAATAGGTTAGCAAAAACTCGAAACCTTTATTTGACATATCTGCGGCATTTACCCAACGATAACCTCCTTCTCCAATAGCCCCGATATATGGAGGTTCATACAACATACCTTCCGTATTCTTGATGAAATAATCAAATGATCCTGTCAACGCACCTTCCAGCAATCCAAAATCTACACCAAGGTCAATTTGCTCGGTAGCTTCCCATTTCAAATTTGGATTTCCGGTGTGTACTTTACGAAATCCGGAATAAAGCATTCCTGTTTCATTTCCAGCTAATCCATAAGCAGTGTTATTGTAATTCGCATCGTAATAATTCACTAAAGCATTTGTAGGAATATTGGAGTTACCATTCATACCCCAGCTAGCTCTCAACTTTAGATCGTAAATAACAGGATTGTCTTCTAAAAATGACTCTTTGCTTAAGCGCCAACCAGTGGATACTGCCGGGAAAAAACCATATTGATTATTCTTACCAAATTTAGACGAACCATCATAACGCAATGTGGCAGATAACAAATATTTGTCATCATAAACATAGTTGAATTTCGAAAAATAGGAGAACAAACTCCACTCATCTCCACCACCATAAACTTCCTGAGTTCCTGTTGCTGCACTCAAATACGCATAATCATAATCTTCCAGTTCGATATCTTTACGATATCCTCTGAGGTCTTCAAATTCATATTGAACCAATTCTGTTCCTAATAGCGCATCCAAACGACTTTTACCTTTCTCTAATTTATAGCTTAAAGTATTAGACCAGGTTGTCGTCAGATTATTTGAACGATACGTATTTACACCATTATTTACATTCTGCTTTCCACCAGCTTCACGCCATGTAAAATCAATCTTACGGTATTTGTGGGCAGTATAATCAATTCCATACAAGGTTTTAATAGTTAATCCTTTGTATAACTTCAATGAAGCATAAATACTTCCCACCACCTTATCAAAATAATCGTAATTATCTTTTCCAAGGGTCAACATTCGAACGGGATTATTGTAGTCGTCCATCCCCATCGAATAAGCTGTTCCTCCCCAACTTCCATCTTCTGCATAAACAGGTATAATTGAAGGAAGTGTCAAAAATGAGTGACTGTGGTTTTGATTGTTCATCTTAATGTTACCCAGTGATATATTTTCACCAACAGTCAGGCGATCCTTTATCAAATTATACTCTGAATTCAACCGAAGTGTATACCTGCGGAACATCGTATGAATCTGAGTTCCCTGATTTTCATAATAGTTTAATGAAAACAAAGTTTTAGATTTTTCATTTCCATTCGAAACTGTAAGCTGGTGATTGTTTTGCATCCCAAGCTGAGAACCTTCCTTAAACCAATCAGTATCAGCCGAACGCTGTGTTTGTTCAGGATTTAGCCATTCAACAGGTGTCACTTTATTCAACACCGCATTACCGTTCTGGGAAGACCAGTCATAATCATAAATCTGTGTAACCAGATTCGGATCTCTTCCGTCGTTGATAGCAGCTTGCCATAAAGCTTCTCCATACTGTTGAGTGTTCATCATATCAATCCGGTTCATGAAGCTTGAAATACCAAATGATCCATTATAAGTAATATTTGTTTTCCCTTCTTTACCTTTTTTTGTTTCAATAATAATTACACCGCTGGCAGCACGTGAACCGTAAATACTTGCAGAAGCAGCATCTTTTAACACCTGGATTGAAGCAATATCCTGTGGATTAATGTCTCGCAAATTCATGGTAGTAGGTAAGTCGTCAATAATAATAAGCGGTGGAGCCGAACGCAATGAAGTTAGACCACGAATTTGTATGTTTACATCTCCAACCGGATTTCCATCACCAGTAATAAAAACACCGGGAATACGACCTTGTAGCCCCTGCATGACGTTTGCATAACTATTTTTTTCAACGTCTTCTTCGGAAACTGTAGCTACAGAACCTGTTAAATCTGCTTTCCTTATTGTTCCATATCCAATAGCAACTACTTCCTCCAGACCGATAGTTTCCTCTTCCATAGTAACATTGATAACAGGCCTACCTGTAACCACTATTTCCTGTGACTTCATTCCAACGAACGAAAATACCAGAATAGCATTAGCAGGTACTTCAGCCAATGAATATGTCCCATCGACACCAGTAATAGCCCCTTTAGTTGTCCCCTTAACGACTACGGTCACTCCAGGTAACGGCCGTCCCTTGACATCAGTTATCAGACCTGAAATACGAATGACATCGTCAGCCTGATATTGAATGGAATCATTTATTGAAATCACAATTGTCCGATCAATAAGTTTATAGGAATATTGGTGGCTATCTAAAACTTGGCTAAGGACCTTATCAATATTCACATTTTTCAGATCAAGCGTATACTGTTTATTCGCATCAAGCTGATCGGTTTTAAACAGAAAACCATAATCAGTTATCCGCTCAATCTCGTCAAACAACTCTATAATAGTCACATTTCTCACATTCAAATCAAACCTCATATTTTGAGAGTATGACCTGGCACCAATAGCCATAATCGAGAGAAATAATAAAAAGGTTGTTAATTTCATAACTAACAATAGTTTTTTAATCCCAGACCTTGCTTTGTCTGGTAATAATCGATTTTTCTTCATAATTTTGGGTGTTCTTTGTTAAACAATAGGTCAAGCTAAACGGCAAATTTTTCCTGGCCTTGAATTTTCAAAAACATGAACCGGGCGAGTCTTCAGCTTCCCGGTTTTTCATTTTAAAGTTTCGTCATTTCATAAGTTAAGTTTGTTTGATTTAAATTTTTTTTTCTAATAAATAATTATTTCATCTGGACCAACCGATTTTTCAATGATCCGGTAGTTAAAGTCAGTGGTTACTTTTAACATTTTGAGTACATGCTGAGCTGTCGTAGATTTTTTAATAGTTCCTGTAAATCTGAAATCCTTGTATCGTTGCGTCTCAAAAGTGAACTCAACATTGTACCATCTGCTTAATTCTATGAATATATCTTCGAGACGTTGATCGCGAATAACAAATTTTCCATCTCGCCACGCTGAGATGACATTAGCTGCAATCTGTCGAACTTCTAATTGATTATTTGATTTTTGATAATAGGCACTTTCTCCAGGGTTAAGAGAAAGAAGTTTTTTCCCGTTCGGAGCCTGTATTTCTGCTTTTCCTTCAACTAATGAAGTTTCGATATAATTATCGTTTTCATATGCTTTTACATTAAAAGTTGTTCCTAAATCATATACCACCAATTTCCCGGTATTCACTACAAAAGGCATTTTTTCATTATGAACAACATCGAAATAAGCCTCTCCTCTTAAATCCACTTTTCGTTGATTACGAAATCGGTCTTCCTGATAGGTGATTTCTGATCCGGAATTTAGCCACACACGAGTTCCATCAGGAAATTCCACAACGCTTACACTTCCCTTTAAGGCTGTATATTTTTGTATACCAAACTCCTGTTGACTTGAATGGAAAATAAAGTAACCTGCTAGTCCTCCCAAGGAAAAGATCAATACAAAAACTGCGGCGATCTTTGCAATATTATTAATAATACGAAGCTCTTTCCGTCGTTTCTTATAGTCAATTTTTCTTAAAAGTTCTTCAAGCTCTGCCGGGGAACTACTATTTTCTTTTCCAACGGCAGACTTAACCCACAAACTTTTAATTTCATAAAAACGTTCCTGATCCTCTCGCCTATTCTCCAGCGAATTATAAAATTCTGCCCTTTCTTCTTCGGTTGCCTCTCCGTTTAAAATTTTAGCAAGTAACTGGTCTTTCATCAATTTGTTGTTTTTGTATAAACAACTCACCCGACCGATACCCTAATCAAAAAGTTAAAAAAATCAATTGTAAGATTTTAGTTTAGGAAGTCTATCAAAATAGGAATTATAGGTAAGTACTGTTTTAATTCAATTCTTAGGATTTTTAGGGCTTTTGTCAGATGGGCTTCAACTGTCTTCTGACTCACTTCAAGCTTTTCTGCAATTTCCCGATTTTTGAGATCCTGGCTTCTGCTCATTTCAAAAACAACCCGACAATGTTTGGGTAATCTTTCAACTGCCAGATTAAGGTTCTCCTTCAATTCGTTGTATTCAAGGAACCCGTCAGTTAACCGGGATAAACTCTCAAATTGGTACTTCATTTCCAACCATCTGATCTGGTCGTGATGTTTTAACCTTACCTGCCGTTGCTTTAGGATATTTAAGCAGCGGTTTTTTACCAGAGTGAACAGAAAATTACTGATGTTTGAGTCAGGAGATAATTCATCGCGTAGCTCCCACAATTTTAAATACGCATCCTGAACCACTTCTTTTGCTTCCTCCCGGTCATCCAGATACTGATAACCAAGATTGCTAAGTGGCTGAAAGTACAAATGGAATAAATCCTTGAAAGTATTCCTGTCGATTTTAAAAAAGCTTGTTGCTTTTTCAGGCATATTTCAACATTCAAAAATTGTACAGAACAACGCGTTATTTTTTATAATTCAAAAGATCGCTCTATGCACGAATCTCTTTCTTAATCCAGATATCGTGCATAGAGCAATCTCAAGGACTCTAATTATTATGTGAAAAAACTTTATTTCACAAGTGATTTTTTTGCAATAAAGGCTCCATAATACCCCACAACGATAAAGGCAAAAGCTGGAACCCAGTAAGCAAACTCGATACTTCCTGACTGATCGGAAATTATTCCTTGAACCTGAGTCAATACAGCAGCTCCTGCAATGGCCATAACCATACCAGCACCACCAATTTTCGTATCTTCACCAAGTCCTGCAATACCGAGGCCATATATAGTTGGAAACATCAAAGACATACATCCGGAGATACCCACCAAGGCATAAACGCCAATTGCTCCCTCTCCGTAAACCGTGGTTATGCTACAAACCACAGCCAATGCAGAAAGGATAACCAATAAAATTCGGGGCTTTACAAACTTCATGATACTTGTACTAATGAACCTGGCCAGCACAAACAATATCAAGGAGATGATATAATAAGTAGCTCCTGCCTGCTCTGCTGTTCGCGGTAATAGTGAATCTAATCCAATTGCATCAAAGAAATTGTAAAAGGCGGCAGCCATTGGTTCCAGATTTCTCAAACGATCGATAATCATCTCCGTTGAAGCATCTTTCCCCAATTCCGCTACCACTGCATCCAAATGTAGTTGCTGCATCACATACCGAATGATAAAAGACCAAACAGCAATTTGAGCTCCTACATAAAAAAACTGTGCAACTACGGCCCATACGTAATTCTTGTTCTTCATTAAACGCCGAAATGTTCCAAGAAAATCGAGTCTCTTGTCGTCTTCTTTCAGGCTAGGCATTTTGGTAAAATAGATTGCGAGCAGTAAACCAACGATTACCAAGCCCACCGTCATGTAAGCCATTGTTACAGCATTCAACTCAGCACCTTGAATTTTAACCAGTTCACCCGGTGGCAATAATGACCTCTCTCCCGCACTCATGGTACTTAATTGTGATAAAATAAATACCTGGCTGATTACAACCCCGGTAATCGCACCAAATGGATTGAAGGATTGAGCGAAATTTAACCGTTGAGTAGCCGTTTCGTCCGGACCGATTGCACAGACATATGAATTAGTTGATGTTTCAAGAATAGATAAACCTGCAAAAAGAATTAGTATAGCCAGTAAAAACATCAGAAAACTGATGTTAATATTCCAACCAGCAACTAACATGGCCGGATAAAATAAAAATGTTCCGGTTGCATACATTCCCAAACCCAGCATTACCCCAGATTTATAAGTAAACCGTTTGATAAATAATGCTGCAGGAATAGCAAAACAACCATATCCGAGTAAGTAGCATGCAACTTGAATCCAGGCTGTTTTTGAATCCGTTAAGCTCATGATCCTTTTGAAGGCTGCAAGCATTGTATCTGTCAAGTTATTTGGCAATGCCCAGGCAAAAAATAATGATGTCAGCAAAATAAAGGGTAAAACAATCCCCCGGGGAATAACAGCTTTCTTTTCCATGTTAGTTCTTTTTGAATTTAGTTTCAATAGAATATAAATTCAGGTCAAATAGAGAATTTACAATTTTTGCCAACTCCACTTTTTCACCTTGAATATGTACCACACGTTGTACATGAGTTAACGATTCTCCAGGCTCTAAAGAAGCTGCAGGAGATGAGGTTTCAATTTCATAGAAGGGTCCCATAATTTTGCCGTCCACTGGCCCATCGTTGTACGAGTTAATTGCATCTCCGGCATATGGATCATCCTGTTCTCCCCAGTTAGAATTTACGTAATCAGCAGGTTCTTCAGGAAGCGAACACCAAAGCAATGTCAAAACATTGGTACTTGAATCAAAGCTTCCGCACAGGTTCTTCGCTCTTGCCGGTGGTATACCTATTTTACTCCGATACTTACCATCAATCTTGAAGAATACAGTCCCACTATCCACCAACAGTCGGTCGGATGGCACTTTGCCAAAATATTCATCATTCACAATAGTACCTTCAGCTTCAGTCTCATATGGAATAAAAACAGTGGTTTCTGGTGATGGATTAAACATGCACAACAACCAAATCGAAGGTAATCCACTTTCTTTCACCCATGGATTTTCTCCATTGTTAGTGATAGTATTTTCCGATTGATAAGCAGTCACATCAAAAAATCCTTCTGGTAAATCAACATAAAGCATTGAATACAAATCTTCGCGGCCAATTAAAGATACCTTGCGTTTGATTCCAATATTGAACTCTGATCCGGATGCATTCTTTAGTACCGTATTCTTTTCAAATGAGACAGAAGTTGAACTTACCTGGCTGATATCGTAGCTTTCCGTATCCAGAACAGCAGGAACTGCCCAATTTTCGAACACCTGTTCGTCACCTTCTTTAAAATAAAGTGAAAAAGGTCCTCCTTCCGGTCCCAGCCAAAAGCGCTCTTCTCCACCGAATGGATTGAACTGATTATTCTTCTCACCAGACTTGATGAGATCGTAATTTATCCAGCCAAAACTCAATCCTTCATTTCCATTTGCCGACGAAGTCATTACCCTCCCCTGAAGGCTTGGTATAACCATGACTTTTGCCATATCATTGACATCAGCCAATTCCACAAAATCGATGTTGTTAGCTTTTAAGAATGCGGCATCATAACCATAAGAGCCAATCTTATAACCATTCAATTTCATCTCATCAGTTTTTTGCTTATTAGAAGAGGAAGAACAGGAAACCAATCCTAATAATCCAACTCCAGCTATCATTGAAAATAAAATTCGTAACATAGTTTTAAAATTAATTCACTTCAATTTCCTGCCATGATGGTAACTTAGGAAAATTTGTGTGTGGCTCGGACTGATACCAATAGCTTACCGAAATAATATCTGATTGCTGAGGAAGATAACGATGACCATGACGCCATCCTAAATCCTGAATGGTCACTTTCAATCCCTTCTTAAATCGGATTGGATCAAGAATATGCCAACGATATAAACCAAAACGCTGCTGAGCTTTATAGGATCCGTTAGGCCGGATTACCTGATGCAAACCAGCATATGGTGTGCAAAATTCTTTGTATTGACCATCCCTGTCAAAATTGTATGATCCACAGAAATAGTCTTCAGTTCCTGTTCCGCAAATCGTTGGAAATTCAGAATCTCCATCCATAAAGAACTTGATTTCGCCTTCTCCCCACCAACCGTTATTATTTACTCCCCAGCCAATGTAGGTTCCAACGTATTGTCCTTTACCTTTAATGCCATCAACCAACGTATGAACAGAACCTGTATTTGGATTACTTCTGCGGTACTGAGCATGGAAGTAAGCCGCATCATTAGGAACATCAGTCAATGTATAATCAATTTGATAGTACAACCTCATTTCATCCTGATCATTGATATTCTCCATGGTGATCTTGCACTTCTTGCGAAATGGCATTGGCCAATAGCAGTTAAAAGCACTACCCGGGTTTACACAAATTGCCTGTGAAGAAAGCAGCGCATACTCGTTCCATCCCATAGCAAAAAAATCACCTACAGGGCATTCAACAGAAGGCTCGGGTTCATCATCCCAATACATGCGGATGATCGAAAATTTCCAGTTCCCTGTTGGCGTCATCCAAATGTGTTGAATTGCACCTGAACCATCAATTTCAGCCAGGGTAAAGGTTTCACCCGGCTTGATAATTATGAAAGGATTCACTTTCCAACCTTGTCCTAAGTCACGTGCCACATCTGCCGCATTTGCCTTATTCCGGGTTCCTTTGTCTTCAAGAGACGCCATACCTCCTTTACCTTTCTCTCCTGTAAAATTTTCAGGACTGATAGACCGGGTTTCAGCATCTGACATGCGATAAATGTTTCCCATATTCATATTAAGACCATTAAACTCTGATTGCGAATAAGCCAATCCTGCAATAATGATCGCTACAAATGATAATAATAATCTTTTCATCTTCTTTTTTATTTTGGTTTAATTAGTTAATATTCTATTTCTTAACAAGACCCTCTTACTACTAATTGGGAGTCCAACTTTAGGTTTTGCAACTCTTTTTTGCCTTTCATCTGTTCTATTAAAATGCGCACAGACTCATGCCCTAACTTTACCATTGGTTGCTGAATAAACGTTAGTGGCGGATTGAAAAAATCAAATGCTTCATTTCCATCAAAACCAACTAATGCTAATTCATCGGGAACCTGTATTTGTAAATTCCTTATGGCATACAATCCGGCAAGTGCTAATGCATTGGTGGCAAAGACTACAGCATCACATTTCTTGTTTTTGTAAATATCGTCGATAACCCGATCCATCTCTTTTCTGTCAAAATGATAGGGTAACTCCGTTATACAGATTTCGTTTTCACGTTCTGCATCTTTCATTGCCTGCATATACCCCTTCGTTCGTTCTTCCATATGCACCAGTGAGTTTTGATATGCTACCATTCCAACCCGTTTGTAACCATTCTCCAAAAGATGTTCAACTGAATTATAAACTGCAGAAAAGTTATCAAGCACTACAAAATTTGATTTTACCTCAGGTAAGTAGCGGTCAATTAACACCAGAGGAACTTCCTTTTCAATCAAAGATGCTATCTGTTCTTGACTGCCCTCCGTAGGCACAATGATGAACCCATCAACCTGCCGATTAAGGAATGTATCAACCAGTGATTGTGATTTTTTACAATTTTCATCTGAACTACCGAAAATGACAGTGTAACCATTTCTAATCGATTCGTCTTCTATAATTCTTGCCAATTGTCCAAAAAACGGGTTAGCAATATCTGCGACTATTAATCCGATTGTATTGGTTGAACCTTTGCGAAGGCTGCGCGCAATTTGATTTGGCTTGTAGTTTAATTCTTTTGCCGCAGCCCTGATTTTTTTCACCACTTCCGGCCCAACACGCTTTTCTTTTTCCAATCCATTAAGGACATAAGAAACCAATGCAGTGGAAACTCCCACCTTATTTGCAATATCTTTTAATGATACTTTTTTTGCCATCTGCATTAAAAATTATTCACCAACAAAAGTATGCTTAATCGTTTAAACATAAACTCAAATTAATGATGTTTAATAACATTCCAGTGTGAATTATCAACTATAAATTACTGTTTCTCTTCAAATTACACTCATCACAAAACCCTAGTTTCAATAACCAACTTGGCAAAAATTAGTGAACGCTATCATAGCCTATAAGATAGCTCCATGACAATAATATATTAATCATTAATTTCTGTTTCAAGCTGGCCCCATAGCTTTAAAATTAGCAGCCACTTTACAAGATCCATTGTTTGTTCCTAATAAACTGAGTCCACCATTAAGTCAAATGCTGTAAACTCAATTTTCGAGGTATTCAATTTTGAAACGCCAGGCAAGGCTCCCTTCCCACCATGCCGGAAAGTTTGTTGTCCACAAATTATTGAACAAACAAAAATGGATACCACCGTTCAGATCGGGCATATTGAACGAATAATTCAAAGCACTGCGCTCACCAATGGAAGCAACAGGAGCATCCAAACTTGTTATGCGGATTGTTCCCTTTCCGCAAACGATGTCAAAATAATCTTCGATACCGTGCATTTGTCGGTTTCCTGCCTTTACTACATCCAAGACATCAACTGGCATTCCTACCTTATCCGCAAATACTGAGACTACATCTGCCGGGAAAAACGATACCCAATACGCTTCGGGCAATCGAACTGCTGGTTTGTTTAATAAAGAAACTGTCATTTCCAAACTACGACCATCCGGAGAAGTGCGATACTGAGTATGTACCTGTTCTGGTAACACTCTCGAATCTATACGGGAATCATCCGGAAATTTTAACGTACATTCTATAACATCCTTTTTCCCAACTCCATGCACAGTAGCTTTGTCTTTACGGGCGACAATTGTTGCACTTTGGGCTTTGCTATTTTCCAGTCCTGGCTTGGTAAAATAATATTTTAATCCGCCACAATAGTCCCTTACATAATCAATAACAAACTGGTCATAATCGTCAGAAGAATAGGTTTGATAAGAGACCTCGCCTAGATTGCATTCGACACCTTTGTACGAAAAACTGTAAGATCCATCCCAGTTCAGTTGTTCAACATTCTTTTCCTTTGCTATTTCCAATGGGCTTACCTTACCGATTTTTGCAACTGCCTCGTTTGCTTCTTCTTGCAAGCCAGGAGGTAATATAGCAATCGCTTCTTCGACACGATTATCTTTCTCCTCCCAGGAAAGTTCTGCCCTCCTGAATTCAAATAGATTGCGGAAATCATTAAATACATCCACATCATATTTGTCCCAATTTTTAATATGAACCAAATGGTCTACCCCCCATGTATGTTCGGCAAATAATCCGAGGTGAATGGCAAAATTAATGGCAAGATCACTACCCTGATCCAATTTTCCATTCCTCAACCATTCAGAATATAAACGCATTAACGCCCTGTAACGCGACATAGCAACCGGCGAACTAACATAACCAAAAATCCATGTATCTCCAATTTCAGAAGTTAATACCGGAAGTTGGTCTGAGATTTTTAGCAGTTCTTCTGCAACATCGTTTAATGTAGCTGCCACAATTTCGGCGTTTGGATAGCTTTCATGAAGCGAGGCAAAAATGGCTTTAACATGTTCCGCAGCATGTGGCCCATGATTATCAGGGGTAAAACTAACTGAAACAACAGTTTCTCCGTCTGGCAGCAGTTCATCACCACCATAGTCTTTCTGATACATTAAAACAATCTCCTTACCATCGGTGTTTCTCCATCTGCAAAAAGGAGGAACTTCCGGGACTGCACTGCAATTATTCACGCCTACATTCAAAAAACGGATTCCGGCGTCATACAAAGGTGTAATGATGCTGCGTGTATGTCCAGGTACATCAGTCATTTTAGCAGCAATCGTCTTTTTGCCATACTTCAAATCTAAACGTTGAGATAAATTCAACATGGACTCAAATATATCTTTGCTCACCGATTCGGACTGGATGGTGTAAGGTGCAGCATTCCAAACAATGTCCCCCTTTTTAATGGCCATATCAAGTTTCTTCTTTGCCTCAGGAGAAGCCTGACGCATATAAGCATCAATTAACCATGTGCCGGTTGTCCACACATATCTCGCATCACCTCCTTCTTCACGCAGTTGCTCAGCAAGATCAATGGCTTTAGGAATAAAATTGTCGATATATTTCTTCTCAATTTCAGAAGAAAGCCCGGTGTAGCCCAAATCAAAATGCGTTTTAAAAATAACATACACCTTCTTAACCGGCTTTTCCTGCGCTAATCCAGCTAAGACATATATCACAAAAAGTAACAATAGTACTGGTCTTTTCATATATCTCAATTTTTATCGGGTAACGCCTTGGTAACGATAAAAAGCAAAACTTTCATTCTTTTCTGCGTTTTAAAAAGTTCAAACTGTAAACATCGGCAACCGATCTTCTCCGATTGTCTTTATTTATCTATATTCTCAGTGAATGCTTTTGGTGAAACAGGTGTGACACAAAATATATATCTTGCTCCATTTCGGAATGGTTCTTTTAGTTCAAAGTTTTCATATGCAATTCCACCGGGAATGGGTGATTTACTAGCCCAATAAGCATATCTACCATTTACTAAACCATTCAAATTTTTACCGGGATTTGGACAATACCAATATTGTGTTGCAACATCTCCATAATATTTCCAAAAATTATTGGTATCAGAAGCATACTGTACGTTCTGTGGACTTTTCTCATTCGGTGCCGCTATAAAATAAGCTCCCCCATTCTTGTCTTTTATCATATCAGAGACGGGCGTTATATCATGCGGCGTAAAATTACTTTCCTTATAATCCGGCCAAAGAGCAAATGAAGATTTTGATTTATCTTTCAGATATAGCGTTCGCAGTCGGGCATAGTTGCCCATAGTGGCTGTCACAATAAAATAATCCAATTCTCTGGATTCTTTTGTAGAATAAGTTGTTAACTCAACTTCATATGGCATATTCTCATAAAATCTCAACCGTACATATACCTTCGCTCCATTATCAAATGGCTCTGAAAAGATATAGACACTAAGTGTCTCAACTCCTCCTATTTTTTTTAAAATACCACTGGCAGGTCTTGTTTCTGAAAGTGGAGTATCGCTCAATGAATCATTTGCACTCCAAAACCGTTTCCCTCTCACTCCATCAAGCGAACTGATTTCCAACTCCGACAGCCCCCGATGTTCTGTTCCTTTGGGAATCGGTTCAAAAGCAATAAAGTTGATCATTTTCCCTTTCTGATGCCCCAGATAAGGGCAATATACCCGTAACAATCCCCTAGGCCCGGGTAGTGGTCCAAGGCCAATCTGGATGCCATCTGAAAATCCCCAAATTGGCTCAGCATTCTCTCCTTGGGAAGGTTGCAACCAAATACCATTTTTCTCCGGCGTTTTTAGTTCCTGATTGGGTTGTGCAAATATTTGAATTCCAAAGCAAAATATAAATGCAAAAACGCAGCACTTTCTAATAAAATATTTCATGATCTAAAAGTTAAATTATTCACTGCTCAAAAGTCTGCTTTCTTTTTCGATACCACAGCTCGTTTTTCATCAACCTTTGAGCTAAGCGTTTTTTTCTAATCGATTAAGAATATAGAAAATAATGAAGTAGACACATCCACCATATTTTCAATACAATTCTGGATTTTATTTCCCCATCGTAGGCCCGTCAGTATTTAGAACTGCCGGAATTCTCTCATCTACAACAGGAAAATCAGGGAACGCTTTGTGCTCACCAGTCTGATACCAATAACCTACGGTATAATAGTTATCGGAACGATGATTGGCATGCCCGTGCTCAATAGTTACTTTTATTGACTTTTTGAAGGTCAAAGGTGATTCTGTATGGAATCGGTACACCATCCACTCAGCTCCACGATTATCTCCTCCATTTTGAGGGTTCCCGTAATTACTGTATGCAAATTCTGGTTTCTGGTGACCAAAAGGATTGATTCCACAACCTCCATAACACCATGCACCAAGGTAATAGTCTTCCGCACCTGTTCCTTTGATAGTAGCATCTTCTTCACCATCTATAAAAATCATTTCATCTCCTTCTCCCCACCAGTCTCCCTGGTTCTGAATAATGCTGTGAGTTACTCCAACAAAATGGCCTTCTCCTTCAGCTTCCATGATTACATAGTTCCCATCCCCTAACTTATTCTGATGATTATTGATATCCGGATCACCGTTTAGCTTCCAGTCACTTGTCCATCCATCAGTTGGCACAGACTGCCTGTATTGAGCATGAAAGTATGCTGTATTCTCTGGAAGAGAAGAATGTTTCTCCCAATCAATGTTGTAATAAAATGCATCAATCTCCTCGCTCCCATCATTGGTAACTGTAATTTTTGCAGATTTTTTAAATGGCATTGGAAAAAAGCAATTTAAAGCCCGCTGAGAACCAACTGAAAGAAATTGAGATTCATACAGAAAATACTTTCCTAATCCCAATCCAAAAAAGTCGCCAATTGGTGCTTCCACGCTTGGAGTATCTTCTCCATCCCAGTACATACGCAGTACTATTTTTTTAAGATGATAGGGTTCTGAACTCGCGATAGTAATCCAAATATGTTTGATAATTCCAGGGCCCTCAACTTCTCCAATCACCCGGGTTTCGCATGGTTTGATTTTGTCTTTCCAGTTTCCATCATCGTTAGCACCGGTTACATCGTAACTCGAAATTCTTACAGGAACATAATCGCGAAGCTGCCACAGTTCCTTCTTACTTTCTATCTGTGCGTTAGATTGAACTGCAAAAAATATTAAACTTATTAAGGTAAATACAATTTTAAGATTCTTCATTTCACAAGTATTTAAAATTTAGTTTTTCTCATTCCAAGTCAATCACGAAACAACTGATTAACTACACATTAAAACATCAATATTTATTCTTCCAATAAATTTAGAATAGCTCACCATATACCCCAACCTAATCCATCGTGAGTTCTGCAGCCATTAAATAAACATTATACGGCAACCACATAGACATTGTAAAATACAATGTATCACCCTCAAGAGAACGTGGATGAATGTATGATCCATACAACTGTGGAAATTCGAAGCCACTAGCTAATTGAGCAGGATTACTCCAAGGTCCAGTGATATTATCTGCTGTTCTGTAAGAAATTTCATACCTGGGTCCATTGAAATACAGCAAAATCCATTTATCATACTTTTCATGGTAGGCTATAGACAATTCACCTGCCGCATCCTCAAAAAGAGCAGTTGCTGCATTTTCATTGCCTTTTTCCCATTTTTTATTATTCCCATCCCAAAATTCGTATTCCGATTGTCGTTCGATGTCCTTTTCAATAAATCGAGCCAGATGAGGTTTATTATCCCTTCCGGTAACTGTACCTACCATATATACATAACCATCCTTTTTAAAATAACCAGCCTGCCCGAAATTACTATTGGTTCCAAATAACACATCCCAGCACCGAGACCAGCTGTCTCCATTATTCACGGATTTATAAAGGCTTGAATAATTTGTAATCCACCCAGCCCATGCCCGGATATTCATGTAGTGGACGTAATCAACACCATTCGCCCTCACTGCTGCTGTTGGAATGGAGGTCCAATCTCCCGTTCCACTTACATCTTTTCCCCCGGCAACTACTTCCCGTGCGTTACCGTTGCTGTCAGTAGTAGCTCCGTTAATGACCAAG
Organism: Sunxiuqinia sp. A32; assembly: GCF_052690465.1. Lineage (NCBI taxonomy): Bacteria > Pseudomonadati > Bacteroidota > Bacteroidia > Marinilabiliales > Prolixibacteraceae > Sunxiuqinia > Sunxiuqinia sp. A32. The sequence continues at coordinate 19,290 of NZ_JBQYLI010000001.1, read as the reverse complement.
CCATCATCCAGATTCGTATCCTCGGAAAACAGTAATACATTGCTTCTCCAACTTCCTCCATTTGGCCCTGGGGTTCCGGGATTCGGACGAAAATCTGATCCAAAGGTATCTCCAAAAAACAAGCCATATTTACCCGGATTCATCTCCCATATTATGCCCAAATCAGTACCGCCAACATTGTACTTTTGATCAGTTTCATTATTGACTTCAAAATTAACTTCGGGAAGCCCCCCATCATTAAGTTCGGCGCCAGTTATTCTCGATATGCAATCTATGTTATTGATAACAAGACTCTCCCTCCTGTCTATTATCAAGGTCTGTGGATCAGAACACCAACCACTTTTATCAACAGCAACAAACTCAAACGTAAAAAAGTACGAATCATCTTCGTCAATGGTGTATTCAAATTCGTATTCTGATGTGACATCTGTTTCCTGAATCTTTTGACTACTGATTATTCCTCGATCTATTTTTTTGATGAATAGAAAATCAAGCTGATCAACTGGACTGATTGCAAGCGTTGTTGATATTATTCCTGTTTGCTTGTCGAAATGGTCATTTGAAACATCGCGTGAAAGGCTTACATTACCCAGAGGTTTCAGTATTGTTAATACCTTGGTTTCTGACAAGGTTTTGTCTTTCCCTACAGCTAGAAATTCTATGGTTATTGAGTTAGAATCGAATGAATTGACTTCATACTCAAAATCATAATACACTGTTAGCTGTGACTGGTTAATGATCTCTGTTGAAACGGAGAAACCATCAACTTTCGTCACTTCAAGATAATCAAGCTGATCAAAGCCAGTGATAGTTACTCCAGCCAATGCCATTCCGGTTGATGCATCTGCAGTAATTATATCATCAGATAATTCAATACCCAATGAAATATCCTGAACTTTAGTCTCAGTTTTACTGCAACCTGAATATGCCAGAAGTAAAAAACATGAGGTAAGCAATGTGAAAATTCTATTCTGTATAAATCTTTTGTATAATTCAACTACTTTCCGTCGATCTTCCATACTCGTTTTGAGTTAGTTTAATGACTAATTTATTCTTCCTTTATTTCACAATCATATAACTAGATATTATATGCGCGTTCTTAAGAATCAAATCCTTAGGTATAAACATCTCTAGTAACTTATACCCTAATAAAAAATATGAATTTCTGATATCAATGATCAGCTCGGGAGGGTGAAAATATTGGTAATCTGAACTTACCTCAATCCCCACCCTTCAACTTTTCATAATTGATTGATATTATTCGATTTCAATTTTTCGAATATGAATTGCAGCCCCACCATCAGAAGCTAATGGTAACTCGATAACATCATTTAGATCGACCTCCAACTCTTGAAAGTTCAAATGATTGGCATCAACATCTACATCATCCGCATCCGTATAAATTTCTGCAATGTATTTCTCCCCTTTTTCAAGAAATTGAAGTGGAAGTTTAAGCTTCCGTTCGGTGCTATTGTTCAAAGTGCCAATCCACCAGTCATTTCCCTTCCGACGGGCAATGGTAAGGTATTCATTAATCTTTGCATGTGGAACTTTAATTTCATCCCACCCCGCAGGAACTTTGCGCAAAAACTCAAATCCTGCTTGTCCTTCATATGCCTTTGGTTTATCGCATAATAAAGTGAGGTAATTTTCAAGAACCACGTACATTGCCAACATATGGCACCTTGTACTTGTAACTAATGGATTGGTGTATTGAATTTTAAATTTGGATCTTGGCACAGCTCTAAATCCTCCAAGATGATAGTCAGTACTGCCCGCCAACATTCTGGTAAATGGAATTGAAATGTCATGATCTGCATTAATTACTGTATCCCATTTGTATACTTCATAATTCAGCGTTCCTTCCCTTGTGAATTCATTGGGATAGGTTCTAATTAATCCGGATGGTTTACTTGCCCCATGAAACTGAACAAACAAATGATATTTCGCTGCCACCTTCAGAAACTCCTCCTGAATCAAAATCATCTCCTGGTCATTCCTATCCAAGAAATCAATCATTAACCCTTTAATTCCCCATTGTTGATATTTGGCAAATGCTTCTTCAAGCTTAGGATAAAGTGCTTTCCAATGTACCCAAACATGAAGTCCCACTCCCTGAGACTGAGCGTAATTGATAATGCGTGGCAAATTTAGACAAGGTATAGGCTTGGTGACATCAACATTTTCCCCGGGCCAGCCAAAATTAAAATTATCATCGTAATACCAGGGTGTTTCGGCATACCCATAAATTCCATGAAGATCAATTCCATTTCTTGCAGCAAAATCGATATAATATTTATTGGTTTCAAAATTGTTACCTGGTGAAAAAGTTGAATCAGGAACTACATTCCCATTCCACCAGGTAAAAGTTGTTTTATATGGCCTGATCCAGGATGTATCCTCAAGCTTACACGGTTCATTTAAATTTGTAAGAATATTCGTTTCAAACAATGTTTCAAGATGATCACTTATCGACATCACGCGCCATGGTGTTTGATGTGGAAATTCATTGATAACCACCTTTATTTTTTCCTGACCTAATTTGGGTGATAATTTACCTTCTAAAACATTCGAAGATTTGGTAAGATAAATTCCGGCATAATTCCGGATTGCAGCCTCCGTAATTGACATATAAACACCTTCAGAATATTCGAATGTGATTGGCATTTCAATCAGCTTTCCTTCTTCAATATCTTCATAACCTATATGAGTATACAAAGCTTCATGTGAATTTATATAACCTGGCAAATACATAAAAAGGCTTTGGGGGTTTCCTGTTAAATGAAATTGTGTTTTCTCATCGTACATAACATACGAGTTCCAGTTTTCCTGCTCCGGAAATACATATCTAAAAGCGATACCGTCGTTGTATGCTCTCACTACCAGGTTTATGATTCTTCCTGATTTTGATTTCTCCTCAAGTGGAATCGTCACCTGATTACAATAATCCCTAGCATTCCTAACTTTTCCAATTACCAATTCATAAGTTTCATCTATTTCCTGTTCTATTATTTTGCCAATTTTCAAATCACTTCCAAATTCACCACTTTGAAAATTAAATCCTAAGCGGGAATCTTCAATCAAATCTTTCCCTTTATATGAAACACTATATTTGATTTCTTCCTTAGTTACATTCAACCTATATTTCAACAAGCCATCAGGTGAGGAAACGGTAATTGGTTTCTGACCAAACAATGAAGAACAAAATAATAACAGGATGATGAAAATACTTTTCTTTGTCATAATAAGCTGTTTACAAAAATCCCTCTTGAAACAGGTATATTTCAAGAGGGATTCACTTAATTAATTTACTTCGGATTTTGAACTAAGTTTTCGTTACTCTGTATTTGATCGAATGGGATCAAGCATAGATCTCTCTTGGGATCATTGGTTGGAGTATGGAATGTCCAATAACCTTTTACAAAATTATTGTCAAAGCGAATAAGCTGGCTCCTTCTAAGCCCTTCCAATGCAAATTCTACACCCAATTCCTGTAACAGGCGTCCATATTGAACCGGCACTCCATTGTAGTCAATGGTAGCTTGAAGTTCGGCTCCAGTTAAGAGGTTGCTTTCATCAAATGCGCGACTCCTCACCTGATTAACTAAATTCGCAGCCTCATTGGCATCTCCGTTTGTGCGAAGTATACATTCAGCTTTCATCATGAGTATCTCGGCAAATCTCATAATCACATAGTCATTATCAGGTGCACTGGTTCCACCAACCTTAATTTCGTATTTTCCAAATCGCCAGCCTTCAACCATTGTAGCCGGACCATCAATAGCGACAACATCTCTGGTATAATTTACCAACTGATTGATTCCATCAACCCAGCCACCTGTCCATAACTCCGATCCATCCAATGCATATTGCTGCCCCATCACCCACGTTTTCTCCAATCGCTTATCACCTTCAACGTAATTATCAAAAAACGATGGCACACCAACGCAACCACTATCAAACCATGTATTTGAAAGGTTGTAAGTTGCAATTTGTGCTATATGTCTTGTCTTACGAGCCAACATGTATATCTGGTTATTCGGAGTTTTAGTTTCATCAAATGGGATAACAAACATTGTCTCATTACTAAGTGAATTACTAACAGAGAAAGGCATGGAATAATCGTCATCAAGCCAATACTTTCCAGATGAAATAATTTCATCGCATATATCCTCACACTCGCTGTACATATCTTCACCTATCCATGATTCAGCATTCAAATACAAACGGGCAAGCAGTCCGCGGGCATTCCATTTGTTAAATCGACCATAACTGGCTAAAGATTTGTCATCCAGATTATCCATATTTTCTTTAAGTTCAGATTCGATAAATCTAAAAACTTCTTCTCTGGATTTTGTTTCCGGCAAGTAACCTTCCGGTACATCAAACCGATCCACAATCGGCACATTACCAAAAGTCTCAGCCAAAAGGTAATAGTAAAATGCACGGGCAACTTTAAGCTCCGAGATAAATTTTTCTTTACCCTCCATGTCAATGGTTGAATTTTCAAACTGATATAAAACACGATTGGCACTATTCACTCCAGCAAAAAGTTGCAACCAAATATCGTTAAAGTGAGGATCTTCCTCCACCCATGAATGTTGATGCAATCGGATATAAATTCCACCATCAAACCAAGCCCAGTAAGCTTTTACCGGGGTAAAACAAATATCGGTTGTCTCTTCCAAGTCCCACCATTTCCGCCAATCAGTCATCGTACGCATATTAGCATACACAGGTACCATCGCCGACATAAATTCGGCCTCTGTTTTGTAAAATTCGCTCTCGGGTATACTGCTAAAAACTTGTTCGTCCAAATTGGTACATCCAACAAATGAGCTAATTATTACGAATACAGCAACTATTCTATATATCTTTCTTGACATTGTTCTGAATATTAAAGGTTAAAATGAAAGGTTAACTCCAAACGTAATCAGGCTAGTTGTTGGATAGGTATTACCTGTACCAGATCCATCGACACCTGGAGCAAGTCCTTTTACGCTAACTTCCGGGTCAAGCCCCTTGTACTTAGTGAAAGTATGTAGATTGGTTCCTGCAACATATACTCTCATCTTCTGAATAACATTTTGTCCTTTGAAGTCAAATGAATACCCAAGGTTAATATTATCAATCTTCAGGTAGTCCCCATCTTCCACATAATAGCTTTGCATGGATGGGCTATCTGTCACAAATGAGCTACTTCCAAATGGCTTATCCAGTACAGATCTTGGTAGGTTTCCTTCACCAATTCGCTTGGTTGTTTCAAAGTGCATTCTTTGAGTATTTAATATTTGGTAATCGAAAGCACCGCGCAACATCAAAGAAAAATCAAATTTTTTGTAACCAAGAGAAAGAGTTAAGCTGGCATAGGTTGATGGTATTCCGTTTCCAATCACTTTCTTATCTCCATCAGCACCTTCCGAAAGTAACTTAGGATTTCCATCAGCTCCATATATCTGCCACAAACCATCGTCGGTAAGCCCATAGGTTTCATAGCCGTGGAAGTTACCAACAGCTTCTCCCTGTTTTACAATATGCGTATGAGTCTGAATTGGAGAGCCTGTCCAACCTTCATACCAATAATCTCTTTGATATTGATCGTCTGAAAGCGACTTAATCTTATTCTCATTATAGGCTATGGTTCCTGTAATATCGAAGGTGAAATTTTGTCTTTTAACTACGTTTCCATTAAGCAACAATTCAACCCCCTTATTTTCAATCTCACCCACATTCGCAGTCATCGAAGAAATAATATTTGGAGGTGTAGGTACCACATAATTAGCAAGCAAATCTGAAGTCACCCTTCTATAGATATCCAAAGATCCAGATAAACGCTGATTTAGCACGGTAAAATCAAGCCCCATATTAAGTTCCTTTTTAGTCTCCCAACGAAGATCCGGATTTGGATTTTGATAAGGTGCTGATCCTTGTACCCATCGACCATTCAGATAAGAAAACCCACTATAGTTTAATAAGTACAATGACAAGTAATTCTGGGTAACTTCATTTCCTGTTACACCATAACCAACACGCAGCTTTAAATCGTCAAAGAATCTGACATCTTGCATAAAAGCTTCTTTTGAAATTCTCCAACCTGCAGAAAGTGCTGGAAATACGCCCCATTTGTGATTTGCTCCAAATCGTGTTGATCCTTCGCGCCTAACACTAGCCATGAATAAGTATTTATCTGCATAATTGTAAGTAGCCCTACCAAAAAAGGATATCAATCGGTGACCGTTACGATAACTGCTCATATCTGCTTTGTCATCCTTCATTTCATTAAGTGATCCAATATTCCATGGTCCAAATATATCTGTTGGAAAATCCTTTGCCCATTGATAAATACCTTTGGCATCGTCTTCGATAAAGCTATAACCAACCATAGCTGTAACATTATGGTTTTGAAAAGATTTTGTATAGTCTCCAACAACTTCCAAGGTCTTTTCAAAACTATTGTCTGCCCAATTCCAAACGTTACCAAAGGTATTATTGACTACAGTAGACATATGCTTGAACGTATTGCTTTTGTTCTCCATTCTGTCGAAACGTTGAAGAGCCCCCATCACACTTAAATTGATTTCAGAAATTGGCGAAAACGTTATTTTACCATTCATCATCAATTGGTTATATCCTTCTTTGTCATACTCCTCGTTAATCATCGAAACCGGATTAAATGGTTTCAGGTTTATTCTATATTCTGTGTAATCGCCATTTTCGTCATAAATAGGATTCGTTGGATTTTGTAATAAAGCATGTAAATATGCAGCATACCAAACCCGTTGCTGTGTCACATAACTATCGTTTATGTTTGCACTAATACGAATTTTATTATCAAACATGACATGATTGATTCCCAGCTTTGCTGTGAGAGACTCCCGATCTGTTTTATTTATTACCCCTTCCCTGTCTTTATACTCTATAGAAGCGATATAGCTTGACTGTTCTGATCCTCCTCTAAGGGATAAAAAATGATTATGGCTAATGGCTGTTCGTGAAATTGCATCCACCCAATCTGTAGTTGATCCTTCATCAATCATTCCAACAAATGCAGGATCATCTTTGTACTGGCGATAATCATCAGCAGTCAACATATCGGCATGTTTCGAAATTGATTCAATCGATACTGATGTATTGTACTCTGCAGTAGGAGCTGTTGCTTTTGCCCTGTTGGTCGTAATAATAACTACACCATTAGTCCCCCTGGTGCCGTAAATCGCAGCAGCAGAACCATCTTTTAATACATCAACAGATTCAATATCCTCACTCGATATTGCGGCAAGACTTCCTCCTGGAATTCCATCAATAACAATCAAAGGTGAAGTACTTCCAGACAATGAATTTACTCCCCTAATAGTCATTTGCAAGCCCAAAACCGGGTCACCGGAAAAATTTGTTATTTGTAAACCTGCGACCTTTCCCTGTAGAAGCTGCTCGGGACTCTTAACCATTCCTTTTACAAATTTTTCCTTTTCGACAGAAGCAACCGCACTCGTCACTTCTCCTTTTTTCATTGAGCCGTACCCAATGGCAACAACCTCATCAATCCCAACAACTTCCTCTTCCATCATAACATCAATCTGCCCCTGGCCTAACACAGGTAGTTCCTGCATCTTCATCCCCACAAAAGAAAAGATAAGAATTGCATCTGCACTAACTTTAGGTATAGAATAGTTACCATCAGCATCCGTAATTGTTCCCTGAGATGTGCCTTCGATAACAACCGTTACACCAGGCAATGGTAATCCGGAACCATCTGTCACCTTTCCCGTAACAGTTAGTTCTTGAGGCTGTTGCTGATAGCCGGGACTTAGTGCAATCTGATTATTTATAATTCGATATTCAACACCAGTACCACTAAAGATATGTTTTAAAGCGTCTTCAACATCCACGTTTTTAAGCTGAACGTCGACCCTGCGTTTCACATCAATCATATCTTTATTGTACAAAAAAACATACCTGCTCTGTTCTTCTATATTTAGAAGTACATTCTCAATACTCGTATTTTTTACTTCCAAAGTTAGGTTTGCACTTTGGGAGTAACTTCTCCCCGCGAAAACCTGAAGGACACAGATCACTGTTAAAATGATTGTTAGTTTCATGATTCTAAAAATCTTGTGCATGCCGGATATTAATATCGGCTCTGCCATTTTGTTTTTTTTCATAAATTTGTACTGATTAATTACTACACTAATTAATTAACTCAAAAATTAGATGCGGGGATGTTTGCAGCATTAACCGCATCTATTGTTTTATATCATAGGCCTTATTTTAGTGGTTTACTACTCTTTCATTATCTTTCCATAATCTCACCTCTGCTTTAGTATAACTACCATCAGCTTTTATCTGACGCTTTTTGTACTCATATTTAACCGGTGCTGAGAATGATAATAGTTCTAATATCTCTTCCAGAGGTTCCCCATTTATTGTCGCATCATAAGTAAATTGATTCATGGTGGAGTCCTCCAGATAAATTTTTACATTATAATTTCGTTCCAGAGTCTTCAATATAGACTCCAATGTGGCATTCCTAAATATATACTTTCCTTCCCGCCATGATGTGTAAGGATAAACATCAGATTTATCTTTTTTAAGACTTCCGGAGGCTACATCATAAAACGCAACCTCTCCTTCATTCATCATCAATTCTTTCCCATTTTCATCCAAAGAAATTATACCTTCTGCTAAAGCTATTGTAATATTATTTTCATCGGGGTAAGCATGAACATTAAATTCAGTTCCATGAACCGTAATAGAAGGTCCCGGGTTCCTCACTACAAAAACCTCCTCACTTTTCACTACTTTAAAATAAATTTCACCGGTCATTTCTACTTCCCTGATATTTTCTGCAAAGGATGCCGGATAACGAAGTTCAGATCCTGAATTTAGCCATGCCTGTGAACCATCAGGAAGTTCCACTTGAAGCTGACCCCCTAAAGGAGCAACAACACGAATGCTTTTTTTCTGATGATATTCACTAATGTTATTAAGCTCGTATTTTAGTTGATAGTGGGTATAAAAAAACCAGACTGAGAATAACAATATTGGAATAATAAGGATTCCAGCTATTCGCTGATACCAATGAACCGTTTTTCTGAAGCTTGGCAAATGCCGAACCTTCATTTTTGATTTCGACTTCAGCCAATATTCCGCCACTTCTTCAGTAGAAATGTCCGGAGATTTAAACTTGAACAACTGAACTGTTTCGAACGCTTGATCAAACTCTTCCAAGGACTCAGAGTTCTTATCTTTCCATAATTCCCAATACTTTGAGTCTTCTTCACTTTTCCCCAAAGCCCACATTAAAAACCGATTATCGGCAAGTAACTTTTCGCAAATATTTTGTTTTCTTCTATTCATCTTCCAACGTTTCTATTTAAAAGATGGAATAAAGAGTATTTTATACTCAGGGAAAAATAAAAATTATTAGAAAAATTTTTAAATAGGATTTTAAATTGGAGAGTTTACGCATAATCCATTGAACTCTGAAGCAGATTGAATAAAATTAATTCAATATTACCGGACTGTTGTATATCGCTATCTTCGATTTCTCCCCGTATTTTTTCAAGAGTCCGAAAAAGTAAGTTACGCACAGATTGAATATTCATATGCATAACTTCTGCCAATTGTGGAAATTGGAGATTTAAATAAAATCGTAAATAAACTATTTCTCTTTGCCGGTCTGTCAATTTTTCAAGACAAGAAGCCACTTTTCCAGCCAATTCAAACTCCTGCTCTTTTTCAATGATAAAATCTTCTATAGAAATAACAAAAGGGCTATTATGAACTGTTAAATCAAGTTTATCATGTTTCACTGACTTTAAGGTTTGCAACAGATCATTCTTAAGGCAAATCAGTAAATAAACCCTAACATTCTTAACTTCCGGCAGCTTCAAGCGGCGTTCCCACAAATAGACAAACAACTCCTGAATACGATCTTTTACCAAATCTTCAGACTTAATTATTTTCAAGCCATAAGCAACAAGATCCAGAAAATATTCACGAAAGATATTCCCTAAAGCATCTCTGTCTCCACTTATGAACTTTAACCAATAGCCGGAGGCAACAATTTCCTTTTGTTTAAACCTATTCATTCAAATGTCAAAATGAATCTTACTAAATACTAAAAGATTCTTTTGATTGATTTTTTTGTTTTTGAAGATAGAATATTTTGATGTGCAATAACAAAATTAACGATTGCAAATTTTAAAACAATGTATTTTCAAACATGCAAACAAAAACGACCAAACACAAAAATGCAACTTCATAGTATAAACAACTAAACTCCCCTATACCCTATTGGCTAAAGGCTTTCGTCCCTTCTGTTATATATCAGCCCTAACAAATAAAAAATCTATTCTAAATTATTTCGTAAATTGATCTACAAGAAAATAAACTGATAACTAAATCGATAACTATACTAAAGGATGAAAATCAGAATCGTCAATTACCTATTCCTGATCCTAGTAACTCTACTTCTTTTTAGTTGTAAAAAAAACAATGGAGATACAGAAACGATATACGCCAATAGCTATTACAACCTCACTTTAAGCAATCTAAATGGAGCTATAAAATCGATTGAAAAAAATGGCAGACAAATGATTGACATTGACAATGCCAAAAGAGCCTTATTTGAAATATGTTTTCGAGATACAGCAAAAAAGGGTGAGGTAGTCAGAATAAATAGTGATTTTGCAGGGAAATGTGAAATCAATCAATCAGAAGATAGGATAACAATTTCGTTTAGTCAGTTTGAGGATATAGATCTCTTTGCAATTGTAACAGTTGATGTTTCAAAAGACTCTCCATTTATGAATTGGAACATAATTGTTGACAATAATTCTCCTTACTTAATGGATTATATTGATTTCCCAAATGTTGTTGTGCCAAATGACTTGATTGGAAATGGAGGCGACTCCCGAATTTTCTGGCCAGCCCAGGAAGGTGTTGTTATTGAGGATATCAATATAAGGGAAGAAGGTATCCGAAAATACCAACCTATAGAATACCCAAATCTGCTTGGGTGGATTGGTATGTATCCTTCTTCTGCACAAACACAGTTTATGGCCTATTATTCGTCGCAAGGTGGTTTATATATGGCGACACATGACGATCAATGCCATCCCAAAGGAATTGAGTATTGTAAGACAGGCAGAAACGGGATAAAAATGGAATATCATCTCTTCACAACAGGAGCTGGTAAAGGAAAACATAAGCTTCCTTACAATATGGTAATTGGAACCTTTGAAGGTGACTGGTATGATGCAGCTGACATCTACCGAAATTGGGTTGAATCATCCAAAATATCTTATCCTAAAAAAATATCAGAAAATGAAAATCTACCTCTTTGGTACTTTGAATCTCCGGTTGTAGTAACCTACCCAATTCGAGGGCAAAAAGATATGGGAGATATGACTCTAAATGAATTGTATCCTTATACCAATGCGTTGCCAATAATAGACAAACTGGGAAAGGCCTTCGACAGCAAAATATTATCTCTATTAATGCACTGGGAAGGTTCTGCACCATGGGCTCCACCTTATGCCTGGCCTCCATATGGTAGCATAACGAATTTCAATCAATTTGTAGAGAATTTACACGACAATGGAAATTATATTGGATTATATGCCAGTGGAATAGGTTATACTTTGCGCAGTAATACTGACACTACATTTAACAAATATGACGAGTTTGAGAAATTAGGATTGGAAAAAATTATGAAGAAAGCTCCAGATGGTGGATTTTCTTCAAATAATGTATGTGCTGCTCCCCATGCACAGCGTCTTGGATATGATATGTGTCCAACCAACAGGTTTGTAAAGGATGTTGTGGTCAGTCAGGTTTCTCAAATGGTAAGTGAGGGCAACGTTGATTACATTCAGTATTTCGACCAAAATCTGGGAGGAGCATGTTACGGTTGTTACAGTAATAATCATGGGCATGGCTATGGTCCGGGGACGTGGCAAAATGAAGCTATGGAAGATATATACAAAACATTAATGCCTATCTTAAATTCGTCTAAACGCAGGCCTCTGCTCGGTTGCGAAGCCGCTGCAGCTGAACCATTCTACCAATACTTGCTATTTAATGATAACCGCTCAACTATTAATTTGGGTTTTGGGACACCAGTTCCTGCCTATCAATACATTAACCACGAATATATAAATGGTTTTATGGGGAACCAAAACTCACTTGGCTCAACTATTAATATTGCTAAAAGTCCGCTGAATATGCTTCAACGCTTAGCGTATTCATTTACGGCAGGTGATATGTTTACTGTCATATTACGTGGAAATGGAGATATGATCCAGGCATGGGGAGCTTTATGGGAAGAAAAAATTCCTGACCAAGACCACATGAAAACGCTAATCAAAAACCTAAATGCGTGGCGATTACACAATGGGAAAGACTTTCTCGTTACAGGACGAATGTTAAAACCTCTACCCTTTGAAGGAGCATACAATATCCCCATGGTTAGCAAAAGTAATGGCCTACCCATAAATTTCCCGTCTGTGTTAACTTCGAACTGGCAAAGTCAAGATAAACGGTATGGGCAGATTTTTGTGAATTACTTACCCGATCAACAGGAAATCGCAATAGACATGAAGAAAATGAAGGATATCTGGATCATGCATAATGCTACAGAAAAAGCCATACAGGCAAATGCATCAAAGTTGTTAAAAATAGCTGTTGACCCCTTAAGCGCAGTAATGGTACTGTATTCTAATTAAGCAATATATTTTAAATAAGTCGGGATGATCCGACTCGAACGGACGACCCCCACGTCCCGAACGTGGTACGCTACCAACTGCGCTACATCCCGATCTTAAATATTTGAGGAGTAAAAATAATACTTCATTTTATTTGATACAATCAAATTCTACACAGAGAACAATTTTTGCATCATCACTCTTTCATTTTGATTTAAATAAAATATGCTGAATCCTTCCAAAAGCCCTTTATTTAACTTCTCACAATAACTTATTTCAGTTCAACTCCCATCAATAAAAACTCGCAACAGACTGAATTGCAGCAGATATAAAAGCATTGTAATCTAACTTAATTTTAATATATTTATCAAAACTACAATAATCACCCTATGATAATAAAAAACTTAATCCGGGAATTGCCCTGGCATCCTAACCGAATCTGGGGAAAACGTGAACTCCGGCAAATTAAAAAAATTATTATTCACCAGGAGATGGGTGAAAGCTCTATTGAACAGGTAAACAAGTATCACACTAAACCTGGTGTTCAAAACCACATTTCAGAAAAAGGATGTCCTCATTTTTGCTATCACTATGGAATTCGTAAAAATGGAGAGATCGTTCAGGCAAACGAATTATCGGATATTGTTTGGCACTGCAGCGGTCAAAACACTTCGGCAGTTGGAATTATGCTGGAAGGAAATTTTGCTGGTCCCGGGCATGAACTTGGAACTAGCGCCCCTACTGGAGAACAACTTAAGGCAATTGAAAACCTGGTTAACTTCCTTTTAAAAAGCCTACAGTTATCAAATTACGATGTATTTGGACACTATCACTTTGGGAAGCCAGCATGCCCGGGATATATCATACAGGAATGGATCGAAAAGAAACGACCTGAGACTAATTTCATGAATAAAGTTGAAGTAGAAAAATCCGCTACAAACGTTCAAAAACTGCTCAAAAAATTAGATTATGCTGTAGGAAAGGCAGATGGGATTATGGGTGTAAAAACACTTGCTGCAATTAAGAACTTTCAAGCCGACCATCAACTGGAAGTCGATGGAATTGTTGGCCCACAAACCTGGAATACATTAACAAAATTAACTTCATTGTCATGACCAATACAAAAAGCAATATCAATCCTGATGAATTTTACACCATCTCACAAAAGGAGTTTTGGTTGAAATGGTTTTCTAAATTAATGTTCACCTTAATTTCAGTAAAACTATGGGGTCTAATTGCCGGAACCTGGGTTTCAACCTATTTACTCATCTGTCATAAGATGGTGGTAATTGGTGAAAACTCTTACGAATTAGGAATTAATGGAACGCAATGGGTGACTTTCAATACAACTATTTGGGGTTTAATTTTTGGTATGAAGGAAATATTCCGAGTAATGGAAAAGAAAGATAAAAATGACGAAAAAATAATTTTTGAGGACAATCGTACCCGAGAACAAATAGCCAGGATAAATGCCAGCACGACACAACAGACTTCCTATTCATCGAAACAACCAAGTTATACAGCAGAAGGAAAAGAAATAGTAGGAACTGAACCTCATTAGACCAGAGCATGGAAAAGAATATAAAATTAATCATCAATGGAATAATTATCCTCACCTTGATAGGCTTACTCATTTTTGTAAGTTTTGATGTTTCTGGTCCAGGTAGTTTAATTGGCGGATTAACCATTCTTTGGGCCACTATCAAATCAAAGATTTTTGGAATTAAGAGCTCTGAAGAACGAATTGACCAAATTAAGAGCGAACACCAACAGAAACGTGAAGACTGGCAAAAAGTAAAAGAAGAATATGAAAGCAGGTTCCGCTCATTAAAAGCCCAAATGGAATATCTCGATTATAAATCTGCTCTTGTTGCAGAAAAAATAAATAACCTTGACGACTATCAACGGCAAAAGCTAAATGAAATCGAAAAATCCTCTCCCGACGAATTAGTAAAAATGATTAATGAACGATACAAATAATCACCTCAAATGAAAAATATAGTATTGGTTTTCTGTTTATCAATTGCATCTCTTGTTTCATTTTCTCAAAACAAAACATTGAAACCCGGCGAAACCTTCACCAATCAATCGAAAGATACCTTGATCGTTCTCAAATCACGAGTAATAAAATCGCTAATGAAAGACGCTAAAAGCAATGATATCAACCTTGAAAAAGTTAAACTATACGAAAAACAACTAGAGTTAAAAGAAAAACGAATTATGTTGGCTGATAGCGCGGCAACCATTAAACGATTGGAAGCAGACTATTGGAGACAGCAGTTATTACAAAATGATAGCCAATTAGAAACTCAACAACTTGAAAATATCAGATTAATTGACGACCGAAACCGGATTCGTCAATCACGAGTTTATTATCTAATAGCTGGATTTATTGGTGGAGCCGTCCTTATTTCCCTATAATTTAACCTTCCAGAAAATCTTTTAAGTAACTATATGACTCTGTTAATTTTCCACCTTTTAAGATAGTCGCACGTTCTATAATTCCATGCTCATCTTTTCCAAATAATGATGAAAATACCTGGTAATAAAGGTCACGGGCAAAAGTTCTTGAGGCATCTACCGGAAGTGCTGTTGGTAAATTATCGACCGCCATCACTGTAACATTCTTCGACGAAGAAAAAGCTTCGCATTCTTTCAGTGAAGCTGGCTCAATATCGTAGAAAGGCTTGTCAATAGTTGAACTGCGAATAGTAGTAGGTATTGGCCCAGGCACATCACAACTGATATCTGCAATTATTGAAATGGCAAAATCCTTTTCTCTTAATTCTTCTTTGGTGAAAAATACCGGCGATTCCGGATTCCAAAAGTGACAAGGAATAAAAACATCGGCTGCTTTGGTATATGGTAAAAATGCAGAACGATACCCTTTCGGATTTTTAAAGAATGCTTCCCGATCAAAATTACCTTCTATTGGTTCTACATATTCTTCCGGATCAAGTCTTATAAAAACAGGATGCTCAAATTCTTTGTATAAAAAATCACGGGGAAGAACCTCCTGAATTCCCAGTTCCCGTATTATTTCTAAAGACCCACTTGCGACCCGGCCTCCACCAGTAACTACAATTTTAATCGGAGGCACTTCAAACTGTCTTAACTGATGGTGCAGATCATTTAAATCCAGGCATTTATCCGGCCCTGGGATTTCAATTTTAGCAAACCGTTTGGCGATCCCCTTAAATGCATAATATGTACCAACAACGCCTGCCCAAAATCCGAAAGCGACCACCCTCTTTTCATCGGTATCAGTCAAATATTCATAGTCGATTAATGTAATTCTCTTCCGCGACATTTCTTTTAAAAATTGCCTATTATGCTCTTGTTCTTTTGCCACATGCGAGAACATAAAATAGGTTTTACCCTCAATAAGTGCATCGTCACTAACCTCCTTAACACCAATCAATACATCACAATCAGAAACATCATCTACTACCGAAATTCCAATTTCCCGATATTCATCATCTCGATGTATTCTAATCTCAGAAGCTTGAACAACCAGTTCCACATCCGGAAAGTTCTGATGAATTAATTTTGCTGTTTCTGGAGTAATGGCGACCCTGCGATCATCCCAACGGCGAGTCTCTCTTAAAATGCCAACTTTCATTTTAAATTACGATTTTGATTCCTTTGTTTTTAAAGATAAGAATATTTGCAACACGTGTAACTTTCATCCATATTGAGATAACACTCATTGCAACACTCCACATATCTTCATGAAAAATTAATATTTAACAGAACACCCCTGCAGCAAAGGGGTATGATTCAAAATATAATATCTTCTATTTAAAAAGAATATATATTACAAAAGGGGGGACTTCCCGTAAACACATTTTTTCTATTTTTGACCCGGCTGAAAATAATTATTAATTGTAAGACTTATGATTGACAAAGGATTAACTACGTTTATGATTTTGGCGACTAGCCTGGTTATGCTTATGACACCAGGGCTCGCCTTTTTTTATGGAGGTTTAGGAAATAAGAAGAACATTTTGAATATCATGATGCAAAGTTTTGTATCACTTGGTATTACTACTGTTCTTTGGTTTAGTTTCGGATATTCACTCTGTTTTAGTGGGACACTGGCTGAAGGAACCGATTTTCTCGGGATTTTCGGGAATTTTGATAAAGCCTTTCTAAATGGGATCACATTAAACACCATGTTTCCGGGACATGATTTCCCCGAATTGATTTTTATCGCTTACCAAATGATGTTTGCCATCATAACGCCGGCATTGATCACTGGTGCTTTCATCAACAGGGTGACATTCAAATCCTATGTTTTCTTTTTAATCCTATGGCAAATATTTGTTTATTACCCATTTGTACACATGGTTTGGGGCGGAGGTATCCTTGCCGAATGGGGAGTTTTTGACTTTGCAGGTGGTATAGTTGTACATGCAACTGCTGGTTTTGCTGCCTTAGCTGCTGTAATATTTGTTGGAAAACGTCAGGTTTGGATTACAGAACCCAATAATATTCCATTGGTAGCTATTGGAACTGCATTACTTTGGTTCGGTTGGTATGGCTTTAATGCCGGTAGTGAACTTGATGTGAATGGAATTACTGTTATGGCCTTTTTCAACACTGACTTATCTGCCTCATTTGCAGCTGTTACCTGGCTTGTAATAGAATGGACACGTGGAAATAAACGACCAACATTCATCGGGTTGATGACTGGAGCTGTTGCCGGACTGGCGACGATTACCCCAGCTGCCGGTTTTGTTTCGATGCCTACTGCTGCTATGATCGGAATTTTCGCATCACTTGGCTGTTACGCTGCAGTGAAATTCAAAGATCGTCTGGGCTGGGATGATGCCCTTGATGTTTGGGGAGTTCACGGAATGGGTGGAGTTTTTGGGACATTGCTCCTTGGAATCTTTGCTAATAATTCCATCAACCCAAATATTCCAAATGGATTATTGAATGGAGGAGGTTTCTCTTTATTGTTAAAAGAAGCATTAGCGCTGGGACTTGCTATTGTTTGGGCGTTTTCATTCACCTATGGAATGCTTATCTTAATTAATAAATTCGTTAAAGTGAAAGTTACTCATAACGAAGAATTTAAAGGTCTTGACATTACGACACACGGCGAGGTTGCCCGTCAGATATAAGAATTCAAAATTCAACAATACTTCCCCTTCATCTATTCATTTAGATGAGGGGTTTTATTTTATTGAAAATGCTGAAAATTATTGTAATTTTGTCATCCCTTAATACCGGGGCTGACTGGTTTTGACAGCGGGTAGAAGAGGTATGTAAGCATGTCGAGCGTTGGTTGTTTGCTCGTGAATCTCAATAATCAAACTTATAATTGGCGAAAATAACTACGCTCTTGCTGCGTAATTCTACTAAGTAGATTACACTTTATTCCGGCACTAGGTGCTGGGACGAGACATCGCCCGGATGCTATTGCCTTAAGGCTATCCGATTCGGCGGTGCAATAAATTGAGGCTAGTTGATTAGAGACTCCGGTTAATCAGCAAAATTAAGGAGATAAGGTAGTGGTCGGTGGCCTTGATCCAGCTACTACTCGAAAATTAAGTCAGGGCTACACATGTAGAAAGCGTATTGCTTCCTCGTTTGGACGCGGGTTCGACTCCCGCCAGCTCCACTTTTTTCTTATGTGTACGCGAGTGCGTACACATAAGAAACTCTCCCACTGACATTTAAACCTCACATCAAATTGTCAAATAATTGTAAATTCCATTCAAAAAACATTCGTATATTGATGTATCATTCAAAATCCATTCAAAAAAATGGCACATCCAAGGTTATACATCAATGAAAAAACGGTTAAAAAGAATGGGACTGTTGCTGTTTATGCTCTAGTTCATTTGAATAATAAAACCGTCAAAATAAATACTGGCATTTCTGTTCTTGTTGAGAAATTCGATAAGATAAAGGGAAGAATAAGAGGAAACTCAAAGGAGGTCAAGGATGGCAATTTGATTATTGATAGCTGCCTTTCAAAAATCAATGAAATATTCGTACGTTATCGACTACAGCAGAAGGAACTAACTGCAGATTTACTAAGAAGAGAATACAAGAATCCAACATACTATGTTGATTTCTATGAATTCCTTGATAATAAAATTACCGAACGGGTTACAAATAAAGATATAGGGACAATTTCAGCAAAACATCACAGGGTACTTCTAAATAAACTAAAGGATTTTAAACCAAAATTAAGTTTCTCTGAAATCGATTTAAAACTAATCACCCAATTCAGAAATTATTGCCGAGTTACTAGAAAAAACGATATAAATACGATACACAAGATGCTTTCATATTGGCAAACCTATATAAATATTGCCATCCGAGAAGAAATAATAACATCAAATCCTTTTGACAATTTTCGGTTTAAAAGAATTGAACCGCAAAGAGTTTATTTAACTGAACAGGAGTTGAAAAATCTAATTGAACTTTATGAGGCTGGTAGATTACCTGATCACCTACAGCGAACTTTAAGACATTTTTTATTTATGTGCTGTAAGTCTTCAGCCTAATTTGGACAGATGGGTATAAAAATTAAGAGATGGTTTTCTTAATTTAATAACCATAAAAG